>NZ_CP025263.1:812500-1143125 GCF_002843605.1 Pseudomonas sp. S09G 359
ATATGGGGGGACCATCCTCCAAGGCTAAATACTACTGACTGACCGATAGTGAACTAGTACCGTGAGGGAAAGGCGAAAAGAACCCCGGAGAGGGGAGTGAAATAGATCCTGAAACCGTATGCGTACAAGCAGTGGGAGCCCACTTTGTTGGGTGACTGCGTACCTTTTGTATAATGGGTCAGCGACTTATTTTCAGTGGCGAGCTTAACCGAATAGGGGAGGCGTAGCGAAAGCGAGTCTTAATAGGGCGTCTAGTCGCTGGGAATAGACCCGAAACCGGGCGATCTATCCATGGGCAGGTTGAAGGTTGGGTAACACTAACTGGAGGACCGAACCGACTACCGTTGAAAAGTTAGCGGATGACCTGTGGATCGGAGTGAAAGGCTAATCAAGCTCGGAGATAGCTGGTTCTCCTCGAAAGCTATTTAGGTAGCGCCTCATGTATCACTGTAGGGGGTAGAGCACTGTTTCGGCTAGGGGGTCATCCCGACTTACCAAACCGATGCAAACTCCGAATACCTACAAGTGCCGAGCATGGGAGACACACGGCGGGTGCTAACGTCCGTCGTGAAAAGGGAAACAACCCAGACCGTCAGCTAAGGTCCCAAAGTTATGGTTAAGTGGGAAACGATGTGGGAAGGCTTAGACAGCTAGGAGGTTGGCTTAGAAGCAGCCACCCTTTAAAGAAAGCGTAATAGCTCACTAGTCGAGTCGGCCTGCGCGGAAGATGTAACGGGGCTCAAACCATACACCGAAGCTACGGGTATCACGTAAGTGATGCGGTAGAGGAGCGTTCTGTAAGCCTGTGAAGGTGAGTTGAGAAGCTTGCTGGAGGTATCAGAAGTGCGAATGCTGACATGAGTAACGACAATGGGTGTGAAAAACACCCACGCCGAAAGACCAAGGTTTCCTGCGCAACGTTAATCGACGCAGGGTTAGTCGGTCCCTAAGGCGAGGCTGAAAAGCGTAGTCGATGGAAAACAGGTTAATATTCCTGTACTTCTGGTTATTGCGATGGAGGGACGGAGAAGGCTAGGCCAGCTTGGCGTTGGTTGTCCAAGTTTAAGGTGGTAGGCTGGAATCTTAGGTAAATCCGGGATTCTAAGGCCGAGAGCTGATGACGAGTTAACTTTTAGTTAACGAAGTGGTTGATGCCATGCTTCCAAGAAAAGCTTCTAAGCTTCAGGTAACCAGGAACCGTACCCCAAACCGACACAGGTGGTTGGGTAGAGAATACCAAGGCGCTTGAGAGAACTCGGGTGAAGGAACTAGGCAAAATGGCACCGTAACTTCGGGAGAAGGTGCGCCGGTGAGGGTGAAGGACTTGCTCCGTAAGCTCATGCCGGTCGAAGATACCAGGCCGCTGCGACTGTTTATTAAAAACACAGCACTCTGCAAACACGAAAGTGGACGTATAGGGTGTGACGCCTGCCCGGTGCCGGAAGGTTAATTGATGGGGTTAGCTAACGCGAAGCTCTTGATCGAAGCCCCGGTAAACGGCGGCCGTAACTATAACGGTCCTAAGGTAGCGAAATTCCTTGTCGGGTAAGTTCCGACCTGCACGAATGGCGTAACGATGGCGGCGCTGTCTCCACCCGAGACTCAGTGAAATTGAAATCGCTGTGAAGATGCAGTGTATCCGCGGCTAGACGGAAAGACCCCGTGAACCTTTACTATAGCTTTGCACTGGACTTTGAATTTGCTTGTGTAGGATAGGTGGGAGGCTTTGAAGCGTGGACGCCAGTCTGCGTGGAGCCAACCTTGAAATACCACCCTGGCAACTTTGAGGTTCTAACTCAGGTCCGTTATCCGGATCGAGGACAGTGTATGGTGGGTAGTTTGACTGGGGCGGTCTCCTCCTAAAGAGTAACGGAGGAGTACGAAGGTGCGCTCAGACCGGTCGGAAATCGGTCGTAGAGTATAAAGGCAAAAGCGCGCTTGACTGCGAGACAGACACGTCGAGCAGGTACGAAAGTAGGTCTTAGTGATCCGGTGGTTCTGTATGGAAGGGCCATCGCTCAACGGATAAAAGGTACTCCGGGGATAACAGGCTGATACCGCCCAAGAGTTCATATCGACGGCGGTGTTTGGCACCTCGATGTCGGCTCATCACATCCTGGGGCTGAAGCCGGTCCCAAGGGTATGGCTGTTCGCCATTTAAAGTGGTACGCGAGCTGGGTTTAGAACGTCGTGAGACAGTTCGGTCCCTATCTGCCGTGGACGTTTGAGATTTGAGAGGGGCTGCTCCTAGTACGAGAGGACCGGAGTGGACGAACCTCTGGTGTTCCGGTTGTCACGCCAGTGGCATTGCCGGGTAGCTATGTTCGGAATAGATAACCGCTGAAAGCATCTAAGCGGGAAACTAGCCTCAAGATGAGATCTCACTGGAACCTTGAGTTCCCTGAAGGGCCGTCGAAGACTACGACGTTGATAGGTTGGGTGTGTAAGCGCTGTGAGGCGTTGAGCTAACCAATACTAATTGCCCGTGAGGCTTGACCATATAACACCCAAGCAATTTGCTTCTCCTGATTTGGAAACAAAGAGGAGCATCAGATTGCGGTGTGTGAAGACGAAATGAACCGAAAGTTCGACCTCGCAAAACACCGAAAGCTGTCACATACCCAATTTGCTGAAGCGAAGCCATCTGGCTACGACTCAGTACCCGAATTTCTTGACGACCATAGAGCATTGGAACCACCTGATCCCATCCCGAACTCAGTAGTGAAACGATGCATCGCCGATGGTAGTGTGGGGTTTCCCCATGTGAGAGTAGGTCATCGTCAAGATTAAATTCCGAAACCCCTGTTTGCTAACGCAAACAGGGGTTTTGTTTTTGGGCGATTGGAAAGCCAAATGGCCCCCAAATCTCCTGAAAAATTTGCACAGTTATTTCTGAACCAGACCACTAGAATAGGCACCTAACCTTTTTTAGAGTCCGAGCCCTATCTATGCCCGATCCGGTTGATGCCCTCCAGGTGTCGGATTTACCACTGGACGACCTGGTGGCATGTCATGAGTGCGACTTGCTGATGCGCAAGCCAACGCTTGCGCTCGGCGAAAAAGCTCAATGCCCACGCTGCGGTTACGAGCTGTACGCTCACCGCCACAATGTCGTTGAGCGAAGCCTCGCGCTGGTACTCGCCGCGCTGTTGCTGTACATCCCCGCGAACTTTCTGCCCATTATGCAGCTCAATTTACTCGGGCAGTCCTCCGAGGACACCGTGTGGAGTGGCGTCGTCGGCCTGTTCGATACCGGCATGCAAGGCGTCGCCGCCGTCGTCTTTCTGTGCAGCATGGGTATTCCCTTGCTCAAACTGCTCTGCCAGCTTGCCGTATTGCTCAGCATCCGCTGGAAGATTGGTCGCAGCTATGGGCTGCTGCTGTATCGCATCTACCACCACATGAAAGACTGGGGCATGTTGGAGGTCTATTTAATGGGCGTACTGGTGGCGATCGTAAAGCTCGCTGACATGGCCTCCATTACGATCGGCCTGGGGTTGGTCTGCTTCGTCAGTCTATTAATGGTTCAGGTATTGCTTGAGGTGGTGATGTCGCCCCACCAGATCTGGCAGGCGCTGTCAGGAGAGGATGAACATGCGGGCGATTGATGCAGGTATTCTGATTTGTACCGAATGCCACGAGCTGAATAAGCAAGAGCCCGACACCGAGGAGCAAATATGCACCCGTTGCGGCGCGCTGATCCACGCCCGTCGGCCTAATAGCCTGACCCGCACCTGGGCGTTGCTGATCACCGCGGCCATTCTGTATATCCCCGCCAACCTGCTCCCGATCATGACGATCAACTCCCTTGGCCAGGGTGATCCCAGTACCATCATGGCCGGTGTGATCCAACTGGTGCAGCACGGTATGTTCCCGATTGCAGCAGTTGTGTTCATCGCCAGCATCCTGGTGCCGACCTTCAAGCTTGTAGGGATTGGCTTGCTGCTATTCTCGGTGCAACGTCATCAGCCGTTGTCCGCGCAACAGCGCATTGTGATGTACCGTTTTATTGAATTCATTGGCCGCTGGTCCATGTTGGATATCTTTGTGATCGCCATCCTGGTGGCGGTTGTAAACT
Source organism: Pseudomonas sp. S09G 359 (assembly GCF_002843605.1). Lineage (NCBI taxonomy): Bacteria > Pseudomonadati > Pseudomonadota > Gammaproteobacteria > Pseudomonadales > Pseudomonadaceae > Pseudomonas > Pseudomonas sp. S09G 359. The sequence goes on from NZ_CP025263.1 coordinate 816,579, forward strand.
TTGGGCGACTTGCCAGTGTCGAGGCCAACCTCGGCGCTGCGGCGTTCGCCAGTGTGGTCATCTTGACGATGCTTGCCGCAGTAACTTTCGATCCCCGACTGATTTGGGATAACACGGAGTCGGACGACGACCATGAGTGATTTGCCTAAAGCTAAAACCCGCCCCGCCTCCAACTGGTCGGCCATTTGGGTGCTGCCCCTGATTGCCCTGATTATCGGCGGCTGGCTGGGATGGCGTGCCTATTCCCAGCAGGGCATCGAGATCCAGGTGCGCTTTGAAAGCGGTGAGGGCATCCAGGTCAACAAGACTGAAGTGGTCTACAAAGGCATGACGGTGGGTAAGGTCAAAGCCTTGGCCCTGGATGATGAGGGCAGCAATCGCGGGGTGATCGCCACCATCGAGATGAACAAGGACGTCGACCAATACCTCAAGACCAACACCCGCTTCTGGCTGGTCAAACCCAGCGTTAGCCTGGCCGGTATCACCGGCCTGGAAACCCTGGTGTCGGGTAACTACATCGCCGCCAGCCCGGGTGACGGTGAGCCTACGCGCAAATTCAAGGCACTCTCCGAAGAGCCCCCCTTGTCCGACGCCAAACCTGGCCTGCACCTGACCATCAAGGCCGATCGTCTCGGCTCGCTCAACCGTGGCAGCCCGGTGTTCTACAAACAGATCCAGGTGGGCCAGGTCAAAAGCTACCTGCTCTCCGAAGACCAGAGCACCGTCGAGATCAAGGTCTATATCGAGCCGACCTACGCCAGCCTGGTGCGCAAACACACACGTTTCTGGAACGCCAGCGGCATCAGCATCGACGCCAACCTCTCCGGCGTGAAGGTGCGCAGCGAGTCCCTTTCCAGCATCGTTGCCGGCGGTATCGCCTTCGCCACACCAGAGAATCGCAAGGACAGCCCGCCGACCGACCCAAGCCTGCCGTTCCGCTTGTATGAAGATTTCGACGCCGCTGCTGCGGGTATCAAGGTCAAGGTCAAGCTCACTGACTTCGAAGGCCTGCAGGCCGGGCGCACCCCGGTCATGTACAAAGGTATCCAGGTGGGCAGCCTGAAAACCCTGAAGATCGATCCGGACCTGTCCAGCGCCAACGCCGAACTGACCCTCGACCCATTGGCGGAAGATTACTTGGTACAAGACACCCAGTTCTGGGTGGTCAAGCCCTCGATCTCCCTGGCCGGTATTACTGGCCTGGAGGCCTTGGTCAAGGGTAACTACATCGCCATCCGCCCTGGCGACAAAGGCACTGCCCCGCAACGCGAGTTCGTTGCGCGTGCCAAGGCGCCACCGCTGGACCTGCGTTCCCCCGGCCTGCATATGGTGCTGTTCACCGATAACCTCGGCTCCCTGGATGTCGGCAGCCCGATCCTCTACAAGCAGGTCAAGGTCGGTTCGGTGCAGAGCTACCAGTTCTCGCGGAAAAACAAACAGCTGGTGATTGGCGTTCATATCGAGAAGGAGTACGCCAACCTGGTTAACGGCTCGACGCGTTTCTGGAATGCCAGCGGTGTCACCCTCACTGGCGGGCTCACCGGCGGCATTCAAGTGAAGAGTGAATCCCTGGCCAGCCTGATGGCCGGTGGTATCGCGTTCGAAACGCCTGAACCGAATGTGCCGCTGAAAAAGCGCATCCCACGTTTCCGCCTGTTTACCGACCGCGAAGCCGCCAACCAACACGGCACCCTGGTGACCATCAAGGTCGACCGCGCCGACGGCATGCGCCCGGGTACCCCGGTGCGCTTCAAAGGCCTGGACGTGGGCAAGATCGAGAGCGTCGACCTCAGTGCCGACATGCAGTCGGTGCTGCTCAGCGCCCGCATCACCCAGGTGGCGGACCGCATTGCGCGCGCCGGCAGCCAGTTCTGGGTGGTCAAGCCTGAGCTGGGCCTGATGAAAACCGCCAACCTGGAAACCCTGGTCACCGGGCAGTACATTGAAGTGCAACCGGCGGTAAAAAATGCCGGGCCACAAAAGAGTTTTGTCGCCCTGGACCAGCCGCCGGAAGCCGTCCACCAGGAGCAGGGCCTGAGCCTGACGCTCAGCGCCGCACGCCGTGGTTCGCTGAAGGAAGGTGTACCGGTGACCTACCGTGAAGTCACCGTGGGCAAAGTCACCGGCTATGAGCTGGGCCAGACCGCCGACCGCGTGCTGATCCACATCCTGATCGAGCCCAAGTACGCACCGTTGGTACGCAGTGGCAGCCGCTTCTGGAACACCAGCGGTTTCGGTTTGGACTTCGGCCTGTTCAAGGGCGCGACGGTGCGTACCGAATCGCTGGAGACGTTGGTTGCCGGTGGCATCGCCTTCGCCACGCCAGATGGCGAGCGCATGGGCAATGCAGCTCGGCCGCAGCAGACCTTCCCGTTGTTCGACAAGTTTGAAGATGAATGGCTGACGTGGGCGCCCAAAATCCCACTCGGTAAATAGACCGAGGCGCGGCCTTCGCGAGCAAGCCCGCTCCCACACTTTGATTTGTGAGCACATTCAAATGTGGGAAAATCTCGCTCGGTAAATAGACCGAGGTGCGGCCTTCGCGAGCAAGCCCGCTCCCACACTTTGATTTGTGAACAGATTCAAATGTGGGAGGGGGCTTGCCCCCGATGAGGCCCTCAACAACACCACAGCCCCCCACAAAAAAAGGCCGCGATCCAAAAGATCGCGGCCTTTTCGCATTTCAGCGCAGTGGATCAGACCTCATCCAACTCCGGTTCATCCGCCTGCACATTCACCGTGGCCTTCACCACATCATGGCGACGAATGTACTTCCAATCCGCCTCATCGATGTAGATCCCGTTCGGCCCGCTGCCGCCTTCCAGGTCGATTGCCACCTGGGCCGACACCTGTGGCTTCACACTGGCCAGGATCGGCACAAAGCCCAGTTGCAAACTGGTTTCCAGCAATGCCGCCTGGTTCTTCTCATCGATATCCGCCGCCTCGTCGAGGTAGTACGGCAAGCGCACGCGCCCCGCCTGGTCGCGGTCCATCAAGTGCAGCAACAAGTACATGTTGGTCAGCGCCTTGATGGTCATGGTGGTGCCGTTGGACGCGGCGCCATCGATATCGGTGTGGATCACCGGCTGGCCGTGCACCTTGGTGATCTCGAAGGCCAGCTCGAACAGGTCCTTGAGGCCCAACTGGTTATGGTTGGCGGCCACCAGGCGGGCCAGGTATTCCTTGGCCTCTTCGTTCTTGTTGTCCTGCTCGGCGCTCTGGCTGAGGTCGAACACCGACAGGGTTTCGCCTTCTTCATACTGACCGGCACTGTGGATGATCTGGTCGATATGCTTGAGGGCTTCCTTGTTCGGCGCCAGCACGATGCGGAAGCTTTGCAGGTTGGAGACCTGGCGTTTGTTGATCTCGCGGTTGAACAGCGCCAGTTGATGCTCAAGGCTGTCGTAGTCGCTGCGAATATTGCGCAAGGTGCGCGCAATATCGGTGACCGCCGCACGGCGCGCCTTGCCGAGGGTCAGCGCCTCGTCAGTGCGGTGCGCATACGCGTTGATCAACAGCTGCAGGCGACGCTCGACATCATCCTCGCTGTCGAACTTGGCCACACCCTTGAGGCGCACCTGGGCATACAGCGCCTCGATCTGGCCATCGGCACGGAGCAAGCCTTGCCAGCTGTCCTGATAGTCATTGAGCAGCGGCAGCAGGTTGTCCATGGAGTCGTCGACCGGGTCCATGAAGGGGGTGCCGAACGGCAAGTCCGCCGGCAGCAACTGACGACGGCGCAGGGCGTCATCCAGGGTGCGCTGCTTGGCTTCCATGTCGCCGATCTGCCGGCCCACCAGTTGCAGCTTGGCCGAGAGTTGCTGGACGCGTTCGGTAAACGCATCGCTGGAGCGTTTCAACTCGTCCTGGGCGGCTTCCATCTGCGCCAGGTTTTCCAGTTTCTCGCCCTCTTCGGCACTCAGGGTCTGCGCGCGGCGGAAGTCTTCCAGGGCCTTTTGCGCGTCCAGCACCTGCTGGTACAACGCTTCGGTCTGGGTCTTGCTCGCTGCACGGTCAGAGGCTACCGCCTGCTGAGTCTTGAGCTGCTTGAGTTCTTTTTCCAGGCGCTCTTTCTGGTCGCGCAACGCCGCGCGATCCGCCAGTGCCTGCAACGCCGGTGGCTCAATGTGCGAGATGTCGACAGACAGCCCCGGCACTTCAAAGCGTTCGCCCTTGAAGCCATCGAGGATCTGTTCCAGGGATTTGACCCACTGGCCGTCCTCATCCAGCGTGATGCCATGCTCGCCCAATGGCAGGCTGAACAACGAACTGTTGAACAGGCGCATCAGACGCTCGACATCTTGCTGTGAGAATTCTTCGCGCAGCTTGGCGTAGCTGTTGTTGTCCGCGTGGTCGAGTTGCTGCTTGACCGACTTCAGGCGTTTTTCCAGGTCGCGCAAACGCTCATCCAGGTCCTCGGCGCTGAATTGCCGCGACTGCGCCAAGGCGCCGGCCAGTTCATCGTGAGCATCCTTGGCGGCCAGCAGTTGTTGCTCCAGCACCTTGACGTCGTCCACCAGGGCAAAGCGATGCTTGAGCACCGACAGCTCGCCCAGCCAACGCTGGATACCGCTGATTTCACGCTCCAGGCGCATCAGCTCCTGGGTGCCGCCACGTTGGTCGTTCTGCAGCGCGTCCTGCTCGTTACGGTAGTGCTCGGCCTGGATGGTCAGCTCTTCCTTACGCGCACTGGCGTAGTCCGACCAGGTGCCGAGCAACGAATCCAGCAGCGGCGACAGGCGATGCAGTTTGCCGCGCAATACATCGCGCAGGCGCACGCCATTGGCCAGTGCCTCGACCAACGGGCCGGCAGCTACCAGCGAGTTGTAGTCCTGCTCCATGCGTCGCACATCGCGGAAGGCTTCTTCGCACGCGGCGATGTAATCCACGCTACCGGAACGCAGGCTGTGTTCGAAGGCATCGAGGAACAATTGCTTGAGCTTGGCCGCGGTGATTTCGCGCATGTGCAGCAAGTTGATAAACAGCGCGCGGAACGTCTTCAGGCTCTGCTCGCTGGTGGAGCGCAGCGGAATCAGGGTCAGGTCCAGCGGGATCGACGTGTGCCCGCCCACCAGCAAGCGGCGCAGTTCATCCGGCTTTAGCTCGTAGGCTTTGAGGCCTTCGCGCTCAAGGTTGGTGAACAGTTCTTTCTGACGCAGGCAGGTGTCGTTTTTCTGGTAGTGAGCCAGGTCCAGCTTGCCCGCATAGGCAAAGAACTGGTGGCCGAAACCGCCGCCAGGGCCGCGCCCGACCACGCCGATCACATGCGGGCCGTGGGGCAGGGAGACTTCCACGAGGATGTAGCTGGTGTCGGTGGCAAAGTAGAAGCGCCGCGATTGCTCCAGGGTGTATTTGCCGAAACTCATGTCCGACATGCGCGCCAGGATCGGGAACTGCAGGGCGTTGATCGACGCGGATTTACCCAGGTTGTTCGCGCCATACACCGACAGCGGTTCTTCCAGCGGGAACAAGCCCAAGCTGTAACCCGCAGTGTTCAACAGTGCGAAGCGGCGGATGCCGTAGCGTTCCTTGCTCATGCGTCGGTCTCCTGTTCTTCGGCAATGGCACGGGCCATGGCGTCTTCTTCGCTTTCTTCTTCAAAGTCGCTCAGGTCCAGCGGGTCATCGGTTTTCAGCAGTTTTTCATCGCTGTCTTCGTCGATGATCACCGGCACCGGCAGTGGCAACACGCTGTGCACGCTGGCGGCCAGGTCACGGTCTTGCTGCACCGAGAGGCACACGTCGAGGAAGCGGTGCATGGGCGGCAGGAAGCGATAGATACCGTTGTCTTCGCTGGCAAAGCCCAGTTGGGTCATGCGGCGCATGATTTTCTCTTCGAGTTCTTCCTGGGTCTGTACTTCGGCCTGGATAAACAGGTCACGGTATTTTTCCAGCAGCGACGGCAGCTCATCGCGGCCCAGGCTGCCGCCGTCGAGCACGGCGATCGGGTCGCGGCCTTGGTCGGCCAAGTGCTCGACGAGGATGAAGGTGAACAACGCCAGACGCTGGGCGGTTTTGTTCACCTGCGCGCTGGCGATGGCAGAGTCCGGTACGAAGTAATAGAAACCCCGGGTGTCGCACACCAGTTCAAAGCCCAGGGCCTTGAACAGCGTGCGGTACTGGTCCTGGAAGTTCGACAGTTGTGCGTACAGCTCCGGGTCGCGGCGGCTGACGTGGTAACCCTTGAACAGCTCGCGAAAGATCGGTGCCAGCTGGGACAGTTCGGATAGATCAAGATGCATAGGGGGTGCTCGCGGAATTCTCGGCGGCATCAGTGCCAGCCGGGAGCAGGGCGAATGAGCGCAGGCTGACCTGGTGCTCGTGTGTGTGGTAATCGCGGCGTTCCAGGCGTTCGCGCTTGAAGCGTTTTTCCCGCGAGAGGCGCGAGAACCAGTACAGCAATTCGTCGGTGGCGCCGTCCGGTTCCTGCTCCAGCAGCCAGGTCATCAGGTCTGGCATCGGCAGTGCGTCTTCGCAGCGCTCGAGCATTTCCTTGACCGTGCGCGGTGCACGCTGGGCGTCGCCCTTGTGGGATTTGTGCGCCTTGGGGAACCGCGCCGGTTTCGGCTCGAAATTCGCCAGGGCATACACGTAAGCCTCGACCTGGCTGGCACTGCCCAGGAACGTGCTTTGCGGCCGGGTAAACATCGGCATCGCCGCTTGCGGCACGGCGTCCAGCCCCTTGCGGCGAATTGCCGACAGGGCCAGCGCCGCGCCACGGGTCACGGCGTTGTGCCGCCGCGCTTCCTCACGCAGCGGCAACAGCAGCTCACGGGCGTGACGCAAGGTCAGTTGGGCGCTGGTCTGCATTTCGAGGATGCGCGCGTGGGTGCGCAGCAGCATGTCGTCGTCCACCAGGTGGCCGAGGCGCTGCTGTTCGGTGAGCATGCGCAGCAGCACATTCTCGACCTTGCGCACGCCCTGCTCGAACGCGCCGTCGGCGTTCACCAGTTGGATCATGGGTTCGACGTATTCATCCCAGGTCGCCAATACCTCGGCGTAACGCTGGCGCAACGGGATCTGCCGGTCGCTGGTCTTGGCGCGGTCGGCCACGGCGGCGAGGGCCTGTTCGTCGTTGGCGAGTTTTTTCAGCACGTCGCGTACGCGCATGTCGAGCAGGCGCAGTTGACGGGCCAGGTCGTGGCCATCACGGATGTCGAAGGCGTCCTGGATGTAGCCTGCCAGGCGCTCGAGGTGGCGCAGGTAGGCTTCGATTTCCAGGCACAGGCCAAGCCGGTGCTCCTTGCGAAGATAGGCCAGGAAGTCGTGGATCTGCGCGTTCAGCTCGAAACGGTTCGGGCTTTTGGCGACAGGCACCAGGATATCCAGGCGAATCCACACGTCCAGCAGGCTGGTGATGTCCTGGGGCGTGCTGTCCAGTTGTTGGGCGGCCAGTTGTGCGCGCAGCTCGCCGAGGCTCAGGGTGCCTTGGTCGAAGTGTTCGCATAGTGGCTCAAGTAAGGCCCAGTGTTCGGCGAGGGCGCGCAGGACGCGCTTGGGTTCGATCATGGGAATGGCCGGCTGGTTGGCGATTAAAAGTCGCGATTGTACTGCATCAGGCGCGGGATTTATCCACAGCCGGTCAGTGCACAGTGGGCGATTGTTACCGAACAGCGGTAGAATCCCCGCTCTTTACTTATCCACAAGTGGCCGAGCTGTGCTTATCGAGTCCCGACGTCGCGCTTACTTGACCGCCATGCAGGTGGTCAATTGGCTGCCCCGCACCGAACTGCCGTTTGCCGCGCCGTCGCGGCCCGAGCTGCTGCAGGCGCTCGAGCCGTATGAGGCGTTTGAGGTCTCGGGCGAGGAGGCGGCTGCACCGGTGGCGGTGGTCAAGCCCGAGCCCCAGGCGCGCCCGGCGGTCGAGCGCGCCAAGATCGAAGTGCCACGCCCGTCGCCGCTGGCCAAGCCGGTGGTGGCCGAAGAGGTTGCGCCGGTAGTCAAGGCACCGGTGGTGCCACCGCCGCGTTTCGCCCTGCAATTGCTGCGGGCCGGGCGTTGCCTGCTGTTGGTGGAACTGCCCACCGGCGAACGCTTCCAGACCCGCGACCCCGCCTACATGCTGCTCAAAGACATGCTGCGCGCCGCCGGCCTGCCCGACAGCCCGCAAATCGTCGGCGACCCGGTGCGCTGGCCACTGCTGGTGCGTGGCACCATGGACCAGGGCCCTGACGCTGCGCGGGATTTTGTGCAAGGTTTTGTGTCGGCGCGCCTGGAAGACGAACCCTGCGTGTGCCTGTGGCTGATCGGCCTGCCCGCCGTGCGCTTTGCCGGTGAGGCCAATGCCGAGGCCTGGTACCGCGAACTGCAGGTCGAAAGCCTGGGTTCGGTATGGGCCCTGCCGGGCCTGGAATTATTAATGGAAGAGCCACAGCGTAAGGCTGATGTCTGGCAAGCCATGCGCCGGCTGATGGCGCGCTGGAAAACAACCGATGAGTGAGGCTTTATCCTTCCGCCCGATGACCGAGGCCGACCTCGACGCCGTGCTGAAAATCGAATACGCGGCGTTCAGCCACCCCTGGACCCGGGGGATTTTTCTCGACGGGCTGGGCAAATACCAGATCTGGCTGATGTTCGAAGGCGAGCAGCAGGTGGGTCACGGCGTGGTGCAAATCATCCTCGATGAGGCGCATTTGCTGAACATTACCGTCAAGCCGGAAAACCAGGGCCGTGGGTTGGGCTTGGCGTTGCTGGAGCATTTGATGTCCCGTGCCTATGCCGCCAGTGCGCGGGAGTGTTTCCTCGAAGTGCGCGACAGCAATACCGGGGCGTTCCGCCTGTATGAGCGCTATGGCTTCAACGAAATCGGCCGTCGGCGTGACTACTACCCGGCCGTGGGCGGCCGCGAAGACGCAGTCGTCATGGCCTGCACCTTGGTCGACTAAACACACGAACCAATGTGGGAGGGGGCTTGCCCCCGATAGCGGTGTATCAGTGCCTTACTAAGTGCCTGACACACTGCAATCGGGGGCAAGCCCCCTTCCACATTTAGCTCTGTGTTGTGTCAGCGGTTGCCGTCGACCGGGTCGATATCTGCCAATTCGGCCTCATCCAGCCCATTTCCGCCGCCAATCTCATCTTCATCCACGATGCTCAGGTCGTAATCGGCAGGACTGTCTTCCCCTGCTTCGCGGGCATCCCGCGCGCCATCCTCATGTATCAAGGTTTCCGGGCTCATGTCATCGTCAGTCGACTCATGGTCGTCGGTCGAAGCCCCGGTCAGCCCGGCTTCGCGCACCCGCTCGTCGGGCATCAGGTGTTCGCGTTCGCGACGCGGGATCTCGTCGCCGATTTCCGCCGTGGGCTCTTGCTCGTCAAAATCCAGCTCGCGCATCTCACCCATACGGTCTTCGTTGTCGTCAATCGGTTCGGGTTGCGTAGCGCCGTAGGGACGTCGTGATTCAGTCATGGCCAATCCTCATACTGTGGGGCTTATAGTGTGTGGACAGGCACGACGCCCTAAAGATTCAAGCTAACTTATGGCTGGGCGTGACCCGGACGAGCGGTCGTCTGTCAAAGCTGCGCATCATTCCTGAGGCTTTCCCTGATGAACGAACTACAAGACCTGCTTGATAACAACGAACGCTGGGCGGATGCGATCAAACAGGAAGATCCCGAATTCTTCGCCAAGCTCGCCCGCCAGCAAACCCCGGAATACCTGTGGATCGGCTGTTCCGACGCCCGCGTACCGGCCAACGAGATCGTCGGCATGCTGCCCGGTGATCTGTTTGTGCACCGCAACGTGGCCAACGTGGTGCTGCACACCGACCTCAATTGCCTGTCGGTGATCCAGTACGCGGTCGATGTGCTCAAGGTCAAACACATCCTCGTCACCGGCCACTATGGCTGCGGCGGCGTGCGTGCCTCGATGCAGGATCGCCAGTTCGGCCTGATCGATGGCTGGCTGCGCACCATCCGTGACCTGTACTACGAAAACCGCGACGTGCTGGCCCAGTTGCCGACCGAAGAAGAGCGCGTGGACCGCCTGTGCGAGCTGAACGTGATTCAGCAGGTGGCCAACGTCGGCCACACCAGCATTGTGCAAAACGCCTGGCATCGTGGGCAGAGCCTGTCGATCCACGGCTGCATCTACGGCATCAAGGACGGCCGCTGGAAGAGCTTGAACACCACCATCAGTGGTTTTGAGCAGTTGCCGCCGCAATATCGCCTGCGCCCACTGGGCGAAGCCTAAGGGCGTTTGTGCTCGCGCCATTGGGCCATGAACGCCTGCCCCTCGGCGTTCAATGGCTCCTGGCCGCCGGTGATCCAGCCCCGGCAGTTCAGCTCGCCGCACTGGCACGCGAACTGCCGGAACAGCGCATCCTCGGTGCTGGCGTAATCCAGGGTCAGCCGGGAGCCGGCGGCGATGGGTTGCACGGTCCATAGCTCCAGGTACGTGGTATCGAAAAACACGTTCGGGTTGCAGGAATGGCGCAGCAGGCCGCAGAACCAGCTGTCGTACAGGTGGATGCGCGCCGATAATTGCAATGTGTGGGGGCGTCGCTCGCTCACGGCATAGCCGGAAACCTTGGCAATGCGCATGCGGCCGTCAAGGTTTTTGCGTGTCTTGACCCCTGCTGGCGTGCCCGTCGTGGCTTGCATCACCTGAAAGTGTTCGGATGAAGGGTAGCCGTGTTCAACAAGTAGCGTCTTGAATGGGTACAAGCAGTCGCTCACGGTGGTTTTAGCCTTATCCATGGCCTGAGTTTTCATAACTCTCCTTGGTGAGGCTGCATCGACCTGCGGGTGGTGGCTGACTACCAGTCTTGCAGCGGATGGGCGCCGCTCAAGACTTACTGAAGATAGCGCCGATTTCTACTGTCAAATCTGACAGTAGAAATCGGCTTGTTTTTGTGCACTCTTACAGGGCGGGGGCGCTGATGGCGGGGGTTGGGGCGGCGTTCTTGAGTTGTTTGAGCTGAGCCTTGATCGCCGGCGTGGCGCACTTGGCATTCGCCTGTTCCGGGGTCAGGCTGCGCACCGAGGTGTAGAACAGTTCACACGTCTGCTCTTTGCGGGTGACCTGCCAGGTGTTCATACACGCCTTAAGCAGCACATTCGGGTCGCTGGCGGGCTTCTGGCCCATGCCGGCCTGCCAGCAGGCGGCGCTCAAGTCCTGGCCCATCACCGTCAAGCCGGCCTCGTCGGCTTTTTGTTCGTTGCCGTCATAGCTCGCCGGGTCAGCCGCGTACCAGATGTAACTGGGGTGGTTGGAGCCCAGCACCGATACGGTTTTGCCCGCAGCAGGGCTGATCTGCGCCAGGCCCAATACGCTCACGGTCTGGCCGTATTGCTGCTTGATCCAGTTACGCACCGGTGCGCCAAACGCGACCATCGGTAACGAGCCATTGGCGTGCAAGCTCAGCTCCCGGACCATACGCGTCTGGTAGTCGCTGAAGTAGCTGTAGACCCCTTCCAGATCCTTGCCCGCATTGGAGGGCGCGGCGATGGGGGCGATATCGATGATGGTCTGGTAGGCCGGGGTTTCGGTGGCAGGCACGCCATTATCGGTGAGCAGCGCGGCCCAGCGGTCGGTGGTGGCCGATTCCAGGTAATCCTGGGCCTGGGTCAGCGAGTAGTCCGGTGGGAAGTGCAGCAGCTCGATGCTTTTGCGGTTTTCCAGGGCCATGCCCAGCGGCAGGAACAGGTACCAACTGTAGGCCCACTTGCCGTCACTGTTGAGTTTGCTGGCGCCCTGATAGGCGAGGTCGGCGGTATTGAGCAAGGCCGTCAAAGGCTGGCCGTAGGTATCCGGCACACCGCTGAAGGTCGCTGACACTTGCCCGTCATGGGTTTTGACACTGACCTTGGCCCGGCTGTAGCCGTCGCGCTGCAGGCTCTGGTTCAGGTAGTGCTCGGCGGTCTGCTCCAGCGTCCATGGCCGAAAGCAGATCACGTTGCAGTTATTGGGGTAAGCGAACAACTGGGTGACGCGTTGCGTGCTGCCCAGTGGCACCTCGATGTCGGCCTGTACGACCGCACTGGCCAGCAGTGCGGCCAGGGTGAAGGACAACCTGGTCGGTTTGAACATGCTTGATTCCTTGTCAGCGAAGGCCCGTCTGCGCGGGATGAAAGCCCACTTCCACACAGTAGCGGTTGACCAGGAAAACCGCGTGCTAAATCGGCGGGCGTGTCGCTATTGGATAAGAAAACCTACCGGTTGAACTGCAAGGCGTTGCTCAAATCCCCCATGGGCTGCTGGCCACGGGCGATCATTGCATCGTCACGCTGCTTGAGCCCATCGAGTTTCTCCAACTGGAACACCCGGGTGATCAGGCGCAGGATCGACGCCGTGTCGTACACCGTGTGGTCAACCGTGCCTTTGCGCGCAAACGGCGAAACAACCAACGCTGGAATCCGCGTGCCCGGGCCCCAGCGGTCGCCTTTGGGCGGCGCCACATGGTCCCACCAGCCGCCGTTTTCGTCGACCGTCACCACCACCACCATGTTTTTCCACTGGGGGCTCTCCTGCAGCACCTTCAGGGCGCGGGCGATGTGCCGGTCGCCCGAGGCCACGTCGGCGTAACCGGCGTGCATGTTCAGGTTGCCCTGGGGCTTGTAGAAACTCACGGCGGGCAGCTTGCCGGCCTGGGCGTCGGCGAAGAACTTGTTGGTGCTCGATTCGTCGCCCAGCCCGCCGTCACGCAGGCGTTTGTCACGCTCGGCGCGGTTCTGCGGCCCTTGTTGCTTGAAGTAGTTGAACGGCTGGTGGTGGTACTGGAAATTCGGGATTTTCGGAATACCGCCCGAATCCTTGAACTGATCCAGCGTCGCCTGCCATGCCCCGGCGTACCAGGCCCAGTCGACATTGTTTTTCGACAGCTTGTCGCCGATATGTTCGTGGGTCTGCGGCACCAGCACGTTGGGCAGGTCGGGTTTGGAATAGTCGGGGTTTTCCGGGTCACGGGTCCAGGTCGGCCAGTAGGGCGGGGCCAGGGTGTTCACGCCGTAGCCGTCCGGGGTCAACGCGCTTGGGCCGAACTGCGGTGGGCCGGTCATGGCGCTGGCGGGGGATTTGTCCAGCGGCTTGAGGCGCGTGTCGGTGGGGTCATCGCTTTGCAGCGTGGCGATCTGCGCCTTGGCCACCGATTGCGCGGCATTCGGGTAAAACGGCGCGGTCGCACTGATCAGGTATTGATGGTTAAGGAACGAGCCGCCAAACGCGCCCTGGAAGAAGTTATCGCAGAGCACGAACTCCTTGGCCACGTCCCACAGGCGCAGGGCATAACGGCTCTGGGCGTAATGGCCCATCACCAGGCCACCGGAATCCGCCCAGGCGACGAAACCGTCGTTTTTGCCGCCATTGATCTGCATCTGGTTCTGGTAGAACACGTGCCACAAGTCGCGGGTCACCAGGCTCAAGGGCAGGTCTTCGGCATTCGGGCCCTTGAGGGCGTACGGCGCGTTGGGCAGGTTTTCCTGGAATTGTACTTCGCTGGGGTAGGTCACCCCGTCCACACTCTGCGGGCCGACCTGCAGCACGCCACCCCAGGCCGGGGGCAGGGTGGTCAGCAGGCTGGCGTCGCGGTCGCGCTGTTGATACTCGGCGGCGGAAAGCGCCGACAGCGGCTTCTCCACCCCTGGGAAATCCGCAAACAGGTTGTTGAAGCTACGGTTCTCGGCATAGATCACCACCACGGTTTTCACCTGGTCGTGCAGCGCCTTGTCCAGTTCCTGGGGCGTGAGCGGCTTCGCCACCGGCGTTCCCGGTGCTTCGCCGGTATTGCCGCAGGCACTCAAGGTGGCGCCCACCCCCAGCACCGCCGCACCTCCGAGGAAGCGCCGACGGCTGGTGTCTACCGGCGGTTGGGCAACGGAATCGGGGGAAGGGTGGTCTTCGTGCTCATCACTCATTGCTGGGAGTCCCTGCAGGCTGTTTGTTTCAAGATATTTCGCAGGACGGTAGCAACGGAATGTGACGCAAAGAAGACAGTCGCCTCAACGCTATCGGGCGGTTACAACAAGCGCAGCGCCAATTGGCTACCGGCGAGTAAATATTGCACCTGGGCCGCCACGGCGTCCTTGACGATGGCCTCGCCGGTGTCGGTCAGCTTGGCTTTTTTGGCGTCAATGACGCAGCTCTGCAACAACTGCATGGCCACGTCCATGGCCTTCTGGAAAGCGGTTATGTTGTTGTGCAGGCCAAATTCCTTGATCACCGTGGCCATGCGGCAATCGGCGTTATCGCGCAGGCCCTGGTACTCAACGAACGACACGCTGCCGTCCTGGTAAATGGCATTGATCAACTCTTCCAGTGATTTGGATAGGGGCGTCATCGGATGTTCCTTGGGTGGGGTGAGGAGTTATCCGAGACAGGTTAATCAAAGGTGTGGGTGGGCGAAGTCGGCGCTGGCGGTTGTTGGGAGCGGGAAAGTCCCACGCGTCTCGTCAGAAAAGCGGCGCAGATATAAATGTGGGAGCGGGCTTGCTCGCGAAGGCGGTGGATCATTCAGCACATGTCTTGCTGACATACCGCTTTCGCGAGCAAGCCCGCTCCCACACTGACTGCGTTATGGCATGACGGGCGGCAAATACTTCAACGTCGTCCCCAGCGCCCACAGCAAAAACAACACCAGCGGCGTGTGCACCAGTAACTGCACAAACGAAAACCCGATCAAGTCCCGCGCCTTGAGCCCCAGCACCCCCAGCAGCGGCAACATATAGAACGGGTTGATCAGGTTCGGCAGCGCCTCGGCGGCGTTATAGATCTGCACGGCCCAGCCCAGGTGGTATTGCAGGTCGTTGGCCACTTGCATCACGTAAGGCGCTTCGATGATCCACTTGCCGCCGCCCGACGGGATAAAGAACCCCAGCACCGCCGAGTACACGCCCATCAGCAGCGCGTAGGTGTCGTGGGAGGCGATGGAGGTGAAGAAGGTCGAGATGTGGTGCGCCAGGGTCTGGCCGTCACCGCCCTTGACCACGGTCATCAACGCGGCGATCGAGCCATACAACGGGAACTGGATCAGCACGCCGGTGGTGGTGGGCACGGCGCGGGCCACGGCGTCAAGGAAGCTGCGCGGGCGCCAGTGCAGCAGGGCGCCGACCATGATGAACAGGAAGTTGTAGGTGTTGAGCCCCGAGATGGCGCTGATCGCCGGCTTGGTCGAGAACTCATGGAACAACCAGCCGGCCGCCAACAGCGCGAGCAGGATGGTCAGCAATGGGCTGTGTTCGAGCCATTCGCCCGGGCGGGTCGGTGCTTGCGGTTTGGGCAGGTTGAAGGCCGGGTCGACGCCGCAGGCCTTGGCGTCACGGGCGCTGTTCGGGCCGGGAGCGGTGGCGTAGGCGATGATCAGCGATACCACGATCAGCGCCAGCAACAGCACGCCGGATTGCCACAGGAAGATAGTCTCGGTGAACGGGATCATCCCGGTGATCGACAGGATCGACGGCGGCAAGCTGGCCGGGTTGGCCTGCAACTGGGCGGCCGACGACGACAACCCCAATGCCCATACGGCCCCCAGGCCTAAATACGCCGCAGCCCCCGCCGCGCGGTAATCCATGCGCAAATCCGTACGACGGGCCAGTGCACGCACCAGCAAACCGCCGAACACCAGGGACAGGCCCCAGTTGAGCAGGGACGCCAGCATGGAAATCAACGCCACCCAGGCCACGGCGGAGCGGCCGTTCTTGGGGATGCGCGCCAGGCGGTCAATCAGCTTTACCGCCGGTGGCGAACTGGCGACCACATACCCGCCGATCACCACGAAGGCCATTTGCATGGTGAACGGGATCAGGCTCCAGAACCCATCGCCAAAGGCCTTGGCGGCCTCGGTCGGTGCGGCGCCCATGCCCAGGGTCGCCACGGCCACGATGATCACGGCGAGGGCGGCGAACACCCAGGAGTCAGGGAACCAGCGCTCAGCGAAGTTGGAGCAACGCAGGGCAAATCGGGCATAGCGGCTTTCTTCGATAGCATCGGCCACGAGTCGTACCTCTTGTATTTATTATGTGAGGGGCAGTTTGCGCGCATGTTCCTCCTCGGCCATTGATATGGGAATGCAGTTATCTTCATCGATCCATGAGGAAAACAAATATATCTGCTGTGATTGCCATCATCCGGCGCAGCTCATAACCTGCACGCCATTTTGTTTGTCTGCCGAGCCTCTTCATGACTGCCACCTCTGTTCCTCAGGCGCAGCGTTTTTCCCGCTCCGACTACAAAACCCTGGGCCTGGCTGCCCTGGGCGGTGCCCTGGAAATCTACGACTTCATTATTTTCGTATTCTTTGCGCTGACCCTCAGCCAACTGTTTTTCCCGCCGGAAATGCCTGAGTGGCTGCGCCTGCTGCAAAGCTTCGGGATCTTCGTGACTGGCTACCTCGCGCGCCCCCTGGGCGGCATCCTGATGGCGCACTTTGCCGATCACCTGGGGCGCAAGCGTGTATTCAGCTTGAGCATCCTGATGATGGCCTTGCCTTGCCTGCTGATCGGGATCATGCCCACCTACGCGCAAATCGGTTATTTCGCACCGCTGATCCTACTCGCACTGCGTGTGCTGCAAGGCGCCGCGGTGGGCGGCGAAGTGCCCAGCGCCTGGACCTTCGTGGCCGAGCACGCACCGCGTAACCACCGTGGCTATGCCCTGGGCTTCCTGCAGGCCGGCCTGACCTTCGGCTACCTGCTTGGCGCACTCACCGCGACGCTGCTGGCGCAGGTCTTCACCCCGGCGGAAATCCTCGATTACGCCTGGCGTTTTCCCTTCCTGCTCGGCGGAGTGTTCGGCGTGATCGGCGTGTGGCTGCGCCGCTGGCTCAGCGAAACCCCAGTGTTCCTCGAAATGCAGGCCCGCCGCCAGGCCTCCGCCGAACTGCCGTTGCGCACCGTGCTGCGCGACCATCGCGCGGTGCTGCTGCCGGCAATGATCCTCACCTGCGTGCTCACCTCGGCGGTGGTGGTTCTCGTGGTCATCACCCCGACCATGATGCAGAAAACCTTCGGCATGAGCCCCAGCCACACCTTCGCCTTGAGCGCACTGGGCATCGTCTTCCTGAATATCGGTTGCGTGCTCGCCGGCCTGTTGGTGGACCGCATCGGTGCCTGGCGCGCGGTAATGGTCTACAGCCTGTTGCTGCCGGTGGGCATTGCGCTGCTGTATGCCAGCCTGATCAGCGGTGGCGTGTGGCTGGGCGCGGCGTATGCCGTGGCCGGCTTGAGCTGCGGGGTGGTGGGCGCGGTGCCGTCGGTGATGGTCGGGCTGTTTCCGGCGCAGGTGCGGGTGTCGGGGATTTCCTTCACCTACAACATCGCCTATGCGTTATGGGCGAGTACTACACCGTTGATGCTGATCGCGTTGATGCCGACCAGCCCGTGGATTTGCGTGGGTTATTGCGTGGTGATGGGCGCGGTGGGGGTGGTGAGTGTGGCGCTGTTTGGTAAGCGCCACACCCTGGCTGCCTAGGGCTCAGGTCAGGAAATGCCACAGCACCAGCGTACCGACCAGCCCGACCACTGAAACAATCGTCTGTAACACCGACCACACCCAGATTGTCTGCTTCAACTGCAAGCCGAAGTACTCACGCACCATCCAGAACCCGGCGTCGTTGACGTGGCAGAAGAACACCGAGCCGGCGCCGATGGCCAGCGCCACCAGTGAACTCTGGGTGGCGGCCAGCCCGGCCATCATCGGCGCGAGAATGCCTGCCGTCGTGGTAGTGGCGACGGTGGCCGAGCCGGTGGCCTGGCGCAGGGCTACGGCAATCAACCAGGCCAGCAGCAGGTACGGCATGTGTGCGCCTTCGGCAACCTTACTGATGGTCTGGCTTACGCCGGCGTCCAGCAGGGTTTGCTTGAGGCCGCCGCCGGCACCGATGGTCAGCAGCAGCACGGCGATGGGCGCGAGGGCCTTGCGCAGGGTGTTGCCGACTTCGGCGCGTGGCATGCCGGCGGCCCAGCCCAGGCAGATCACGGCGGCGATCACGGCCAGGCCGAGGGCTATCAGCGGCTCGCCAAGGAATTTCAGCACCAGGCCCACGCTGCTTTCGGCTGGCAGGGCGACTTTGGCCAAGGTGCTGCCCAACATCAGAATCACCGGCAACAGAATGATCAGCAACGACACGCCAAAACTCGGCTGGCGCGGCGCTTTGGGCGGTGCGCTGAACAGCGCGCCGATGTCGGCCGGCTCGTCCACGTGCAGGCGCTTGGACAGCCAGTTACCGTAGATCGGCCCGGCCAGGATCACCGCCGGTACCGCCAGGCAAAAGCCCAGCAACATGGTCAGGCCCAGGTCGGCGTGCAGCGCGCCCACCGCAATCAGCGGCCCAGGATGCGGTGGCATCAGGGCGTGCAGGGTGGTCATGCCGGCCAGCGCCGGGATGGCGATTTTCAGCAGCGGCTGGTTCGAACGTTTAGCCATCACAAAGATGATCGGCACCATCATCACCAGGCCCACTTCGAAGAACAGCGGCAAGCCGATCACCATGGCCACCAGTGCCATTACCCACGGCAATGACTTGCCCTTGCCCAACCCGAGCAAGGTGGTGGCGATGCGATCGGCCGCGCCGGATTCGGCCATCAACGCGCCGAGCATCGAGCCCAGGGCGATGATGATCCCGGCCTCACCGAGGATCGCCCCAGCGCCTTTGCTGAACGCCTTGGCGACTTCTTCCGGCGGCAAGCCGGCGCCGACGCCAGCGATAAAAGTGCCGATCAGGATGGACAGGAACGGCGGCAGCTTGGTCGCGCTGATCAGCACAATGATGCTGGCGATGGCCAGCAGAACGCAGAGCATGAGGCGGGTGTCGTGAACCATCCACGCGGCAGTCGATAACTCCAAAACGGGACTCCTTATCGAACAGGTTGGGAAAATTGTTTCTTTTTGTTTCCTGTCGAAAAAGCATACCTGATCCCGCAATGGCCAAGTGCTTATGTACCGTTTTGGTGCGATCAACGTTGCAGCGCCGGCACGCCGGCCGCAGAGCCGTTGCTGTCGGATTTGTAATCTTTGCTCCACCGCCCTGATAGGTCGTGAACGCTACATTGCCCTCGCTTGGACTTTCTCGGCGTGGAACTCTTGTTATGCCAACTTCGGTTAAAAATCTTCTGCTGGCCGGCCTGTTATGGGGCGCAGTCAGTGCTGCCCAGGCGCAAACCTTGACCCTCGATTCAGCCCTGCAAAGCGCGTTTGCCAACAACCCCGACCTGGCGGCGGCGCAATGGGAAATCGACATCGCCCAAGGCGCTCGCCAGCAGGCGGGTTTGATCCCCAACCCGGTGGCCTCCTGGGACGTCGAAGACACCCGGCGCAACAGCCGCACCACCAGCATCAAACTCAGCCAGAGCCTGGAACTGGGCGGTAAACGCGGCGCGCGCATTGACGTGGCCACCCGTGGCCAGGACGCCGCCGCGCTGACCCTGGAGCAGCGCCGCAACCTGTTGCGCGCCGAGGTGATCGACAGCTACTACAGCGCCCTGCGTGCCCAGGAGCGCCTCGACCTGGCGCAACGCTCGCTGGCCTTGGCCGAGCGCGGCCTGGTGGTCGCCAAGGGGCGCGTCACTGCTGGTAAAGCTTCGCCGGTGGAAGCCACGCGCGCCCAGGTCCAGCTCTCGGAAATTCGTCTGGAGCTGAACCGCGCCCAGATCGGCCTTACCGACGCCTACCGCCGCCTCGCCGCCAGCACCGGCAGCGCCGCGCCGGACTTCCAGGCGGTGGCGACACAACGCCAATCCGCGCCGCCCCTGCCGGCTGCTGCGCAACTGCTGGCGCGCCTTGAGCAGACCGTGGAAGTGCGGCTGGCCGAACTGCAAATCCTGCAAAGCGAAGCCAGCGTGGGCCTGGAAAAAGCCCAGCGCATTCCCGACCTCGATGTGTCCATTGGCAGCCAGTACGACGCCAGCGTGCGCGAGCGCGTGAACCTGGTGGGCGTGTCGATGCCGATCCCGCTGTTCAACCGCAACCAGGGCAATGTGCTCGCGGCCAGCCGCCGCGCCGACCAGGCACGCGACCTGCGCAACGCCACCGAGCTGCGCCTGCGCACCGAAACCCGCCAGGCCCTGGACCTGTGGCAAACCGCCAACACCGAAGTGCTCGCGTTCAACCTACAGATCCTGCCCGCCGCCCAAAGCGCGGTGGACAGCGCCACCCGTGGTTTCGAGATGGGCAAGTTCAACTTCCTCGATGTGCTCGACGCTCAGCGCACCTTGATTGCCGCACGCAACCAATACCTCACGGCGACCGCCCAGGCCACCGACGCCTGGGTGCGTATCGAACGGATTTACGGCGACCTCGCCCGGTTTTGATTTTTTCTGGAGTGCCTTATGAACAAACGACACGGCGTGGCGCTTGCCCTCGCCCTGGGCCTGATGCTGTCTGGTGCCGCACTTGCCGAGGAAGAAGAGGGCGAACTTGAACTGACCGAGCAGCAGATTCAGGCCGCCGGTATTCAGCTCGCCCAGGCCCAACCCCGCGCGATCAGCACACTGCTGACGCTGCCGGGCGAGGTGCGTTTCGATGAGGACCGAACCTCACATATCGTGCCGCGTGCGGCCGGTGTGGTGGAGGCGGTGAAGGTCAACCTCGGCCAGTCGGTGAAGAAAGGCGAGGTGTTGGCGGTGATCGCCAGCCAGCAGATTTCCGACCAGCGCAGCGAGCTGGCGGCCAGCGAGCGCCGGGTCGAATTGGCGCGCACCACCTTCCAGCGCGAACGCCAGCTGTGGAAGGACCAGATCTCTGCCGAGCAGGATTACCTGCTGGCGCGCCAGACCTTGCAGGAAGCTGAAATCGCCCTGAACAACGCCCGCCAAAAGATGACTGCGCTCAGTGGCAGCGCGGTATTGGTCGGTGGCAATCGTTATGAATTGCGTGCGCCATTTGCCGGCGTGGTGGTGGAAAAGCACCTGGGTGTCGGCGAGGTTGTCAGCGAAACCAGCAATGCCTTCACGCTCTCGGATTTGTCCCAGGTGTGGGTCACCTTCGGGGTTTTTCCCAAGGACTTGAACAAGGTTCGAGTGGGTAAACCGGTGAAAGTCAGCTCCGCCGAAATGGGCACCGAAGTGCTCGGCACCGTGGCCTATGTCGGCAGCCTGCTCGGCGAGCAGACCCGTACCGCCACCGTGCGCGTAACCGTGCCCAACCCAAACGACGCCTGGCGCCCGGGACTGTTTGTGAGTGTGCAACTGGCCACCGACACCTACCAGGCCAAGGTCACCGTGCCGCTGGACGCGATCCAGACGGTCGAGGACAAACCCTCAGTGTTCGTACGCACCGAGCACGGTTTCGTGACCCGCCATCTCGAACTGGGCGTGAGTGAAGACGGCTACGTCGAAGTGCGCCAGGGCCTTGAGGCCGGGGCGCAGGTGGCGACCGTCGGCAGCTTCATCCTCAAGTCCGAACTGGGCAAGGGCTCGGCCGAGCACGCCCATTGATCCTGCGAGTGATTCCCCATGTTTGAGCGCCTAATCCAATTCGCCATTGAGCAACGCATCATTGTGTTGCTGGCGGTGCTGCTGATGGCCGGTGTCGGCATCGCCAGCTATCAGAAATTGCCCATCGACGCGGTGCCCGACATCACCAATGTGCAGGTGCAGATCAACTCGTCGGCGGCCGGTTTTTCGCCGCTGGAAACCGAGCAGCGCATCACCTTTCCCATCGAGACCGCCATGGCCGGTCTGCCGGGCATGCAGCAGACCCGCTCGCTGTCGCGCTCGGGCTTGTCCCAGGTTACGGTGATTTTCAAGGATGGCACCGACCTGTTCTTCGCGCGCCAACTGGTCAACGAGCGCCTGCAAGTGGCCCGTGACCAATTGCCGGTCGGCATCGACACGCAGATGGGGCCGATTTCCACCGGCCTGGGGGAGATTTTCCTGTGGACCGTGGAGGCCAAAGAGGGCGCACTCAAGGAGGATGGCACGCCCTACACCCCGACGGACCTGCGGGTGATCCAGGACTGGATCATCAAGCCGCAACTGCGCAACGTGCCGGGCGTGGCCGAGATCAACACCATCGGTGGGTTCGCCAAGGAATACCAGATCGCCCCCGACCCCAAGCGCCTGGCGGCCTACAACCTGACCCTGACAGACTTGGTGACCGCGCTTGAGCGCAACAACGCCAACGTCGGTGCGGGCTATATCGAACGCAGCGGCGAACAGCTGCTGATTCGTGCGCCGGGGCAAGTGGCCTCGATGGATGATATTGCCAATATTGTCATCACCAGCGCGGATGGCACGCCGATCCGTGTGCGCAATGTGGCGCAGGTTGAAATCGGCCGTGAGCTGCGTACCGGTGCCGCCACCGAAAACGGCCGTGAAGTGGTGCTGGGCACGGTGTTTATGTTGATCGGCGAAAACAGCCGCAGCGTGTCCCAGGCAGTGGCAAAAAAACTCGACGTCATCAACCGCTCGCTGCCCGAAGGCGTGGTGGCCGTTACCGTTTATGACCGCACCAACCTCGTCGAAAAAGCCATCGCAACCGTCAAGACGAACCTCTTCGAAGGCGCGCTGCTGGTGGTCGCGGTGCTGTTCCTGTTCCTCGGCAATATCCGTGCAGCGCTGATTACTGCGATGGTGATTCCGCTGGCAATGCTGTTCACGTTTACCGGGATGTTCACCAATAAAGTCAGCGCCAACCTGATGAGTCTCGGTGCGCTGGATTTCGGGATTATCGTCGACGGTGCGGTGGTGATCGTTGAGAACGCCATCCGCCGCCTGGCCCATGCGCAGCAGCGTCACGGTCGCCTGCTGACCCGCAGCGAGCGCCTGCACGAAGTGTTCGCCGCCGCCAAGGAAGCGCGCCGCGCGCTGATCTTTGGGCAACTGATCATCATGGTGGTGTACCTGCCGATCTTCGCTCTCACCGGCGTGGCCGGGAAGATGTTCCATCCCATGGCTTTCACGGTGGTCATCGCCTTGCTCGGTGCGATGATTCTGTCGGTGACTTTCGTGCCGGCGGCGATTGCGCTGTTTGTCACCGGCAAGGTCAAGGAAGAAGAAAACCTGGTGATGCGCACCGCGCGCCGGGCCTACGCGCCGGTGCTGGATTGGGTGATGGCACGCCGCCCGCTGGTGTTTGGCCTCGCCGTGTTGAGCATCGTGGCGTCGGGGGTAGTGGCCAGCCGCATGGGCAGCGAATTTATCCCCAGCCTTAGTGAAGGCGACTTCGCCCAACAGGCCTTGCGCGTGCCTGGCACCAGCCTCACGCAATCGGTGCAAATGCAGCAGCAGTTGGAAAAAACCCTGATGGCCCAGGTGCCGGAAATCGAGCGGGTGTTTGCGCGGACCGGCACGGCGGAAATCGCCTCCGACCCGATGCCGCCGAATATTTCCGACAGCTATGTGATGCTCAAGCCCAAGGAACAGTGGCCGGATCCGAAGAAATCCCGCGAAACGCTGATCGCCGATATTCAGCGCGCCAGTGCGATTGTGCCGGGCAGTGCGTATGAACTGTCGCAGCCGATCCAGCTGCGCTTCAATGAGCTGATTTCCGGTGTGCGCAGCGACGTGGCGGTGAAGGTGTTCGGCGATGATATGAGCGTGCTCAACAGCACCGCCGGGGAAATCGCCGAGACCCTGGAAAAGCTCGAAGGCGCCTCGGAAGTCAAGGTGGAGCAGACCTCCGGCCTGCCGGTGCTGACCATCAATATCGATCGCGACAAGGCCGCGCGGTTTGGCCTGAATGTTGGCGATGTGCAGGACACCATTGCCGTCGCGGTCGGTGGGCGTCAGGCCGGGACCTTGTATGAAGGTGACCGCCGTTTCGATATGGTTGTGCGTTTGTCTGACGCGCTGCGCACCGATATCGACGGCCTGTCGCGGTTGCTGATTCCGGTGCCGGCGCTGGCGGGTAATGCATCCGGGCAGTTGGGGTTTATCGCCTTGTCCCAGGTCGCAAGCCTGGACCTGGTACTCGGTCCCAACCAGATCAGCCGCGAGAATGGCAAGCGCCTGGTGATCGTCAGCGCCAACGTGCGCGGGCGCGATATCGGCTCGTTTGTGGCGGAGGCTGAAGCGGCGATTACCGCGCAGGTGAAAGTGCCGGCGGGTTATTGGACCACCTGGGGCGGCCAGTTCGAGCAGTTGAAGGAGGCGTCCGAGCGTTTGCGCATCGTGGTGCCGGTGGCCTTGCTGCTGGTGTTCGGCTTGCTGTTCATGATGTTCAACAACCTCAAGGACGGACTGCTGGTGTTTACCGGGATTCCGTTCGCGCTCACCGGTGGGATCATGGCCTTGTGGCTGCGGGATATTCCGCTGTCGATCTCGGCGGGGGTGGGCTTTATTGCACTGTCTGGCGTGGCGGTGCTGAACGGGTTGGTGATGATCGCGTTCATCCGTAACCTGCGCGAGGAAGGGCGGTCGTTATCGGTGGCGATCAACGAAGGCGCACTGACCCGGCTACGCCCGGTATTGATGACGGCGCTGGTGGCCTCCCTCGGGTTTATCCCCATGGCCCTGGCCGCCGGCACCGGCGCCGAAGTGCAGCGCCCGTTGGCGACGGTGGTGATCGGCGGGATTATTTCCTCGACGTTACTGACGTTGCTGGTGTTGCCGGCGTTGTACCAGTGGGCGCATCGCAAGGAAGAGGAAAGCACCTGACACAACTTGTTGGCCTTTAGAGGGGCTGCTGCGCAGCCCAACGCGGGCAAGCCCGCTCGCCACGTTGAGGTGTGTTTATTGCGTCGGAATTGCGCATATCAGCAGAGAAACATCCAGCGACGGAAGGCAAAGTGGGCTGCCTTTTTGTGGCGAGCGGGCTTGCCCGCGTTGGGCTGCGAAGCAGCCCCAAGACCTACCGCTAAGGAGCACCTGACACAACTTATTGGCCTTTAGAGGGGCTGCTGCGCAGCCCAACGCGGGCAAGCCCGCTCGCCACGTTGAGGTGTGTTTATTGCGTTGGAATTGCGTATATCAGCAGAGAAACAGCCGGCGACGGAAGGCAAAGTGGGCTGCCTTTTTGTGGCGAGCGGGCTTGTCGAATCGTCGCACCGCCGCGTTGGGCTGCGAAGCAGCCCCAAGACTTCCCCCTGATGAGTGCCTGACACAGCGCATTGGCTTTTGGAGGGGCTGCTGGTGCGACGATTCGACAAGCCCGCTCGCCACAGAAAGCTATACGGTCAGGGAAGGGGAAATGCCAGGCTGAAGCGCGTAAAGCGCCCGGGCTGGCTGCTCACGTCGGCATGCCCCTGATGCAGGTGCATGATCGACTGCACAATCGCCAGCCCCAGGCCGGTGCCCCCTTCGGCGCGGGTGCGGCTGCTGTCGGCGCGGTAAAAGCGTTCGAACAGGTGCGGCAGGTGGTGGGCTTCGATACCTCGGCCCGGGTTACCGACCGACAGCGACACGCGTTGTTCATAGGTTTCCACCCGCAGCAAAACCGTGGAGCCTTCAGGGGTATGGCGAATGGCGTTGGACAGCAGGTTGGAAATCGCGCGCTGGATCATCAGGCGGTCGCCCGTCACTGAGGCGTCGCCGCTCAGGCTGAGCGTGACGTGTTTATCCTCGGCGCTCAGGGCAAACAATTCCATCACCCGCTGCGCTTCCTCGCCCAACGACACGTGGCCAAACCCAGCCCGCGCCGCCGGGTGGCTGACCTGCGCCAGAAACAGCATGTCGGAGACGATGCGCGACAGGCGCTCCATTTCCTCGGTACAGGATTCCAGCCCGGCCTTGTATGCCTCCGAGGGGCGTTCGCGAGAGAGCGTCACCTGGGCCTTGCCCATCAGGTTGGTCAAGGGCGCGCGCAGTTCGTGGGCCAGGTCGTCGGAGAACTGCGACAGCTGCTGCACCCCCGCGTCCAGGCGATGCAGCATGAAATTGATGCCTTGGGCCAACTCGCCCAACTCCTTGGGCAGGTTGTCCAGCGACAGGCGATGGGTCAGGTCCTGGGTGCTGACCTTGGCCGCCACCCGGCTGAATTGCTGCAGCGGCGCAAGCCCGCGTTGCACCAGCCACCAGGCCCCCATGCCGATCAGGATCAGCAACATCGGCAGGGCGATCACCGTGGAGCGCAAGTAGGCACTGAGCAATGCTTGATCGTCGGCGCGGTTGAGCGACAGCAGCACCCGCACCTTGTCTCCGTTGCGCAGGGGAATCAGGCGCGCGGCGCTGAGGATCTGGTTGCCTTCGCCGTCTGCCCAGTTCAGGTAACTGAGGGACTCGTTAGCGGTGAAGTCGAGCATCAAGGGGATCTGCGGCTTGGCGCCGATGCTGAGCAGTACGTCGGCGGCTGGCGGTGGGCCGATGATGGTCAGGTAGAAATTGTCATGGCCCATCACCAGGTCCAGCAGCGAATGGGGGCGCGCGGCGATGCGTTGCAGGCTCAGGTCCTGCGTAAGGCTGTGCTGGATCTGCTCCATCTTGTTTTCCAGGCCTTTGCGCGCGAGGTTTTCCAGCTCGTGGGTCAAGGCCAGGTAGGCAAGTGTGGCGAGCAGCACGACCAGGCCTGCGCCCATCAGACTGACCGTCAGCCCCAGGCGCATCGACAGGCTGCTGGTCCTCATTGGCGCGCCTCCAGCACATAACCCACGCCGCGAATGGTGTGGATCAGCTTGACCTCGCTCTGGTCATCGACTTTGCCGCGCAGGCGGCTGATGGACACTTCCACCACGTTGGTGTCGCAATCGA
Source organism: Pseudomonas sp. S09G 359 (assembly GCF_002843605.1). Taxonomy (NCBI): domain Bacteria; kingdom Pseudomonadati; phylum Pseudomonadota; class Gammaproteobacteria; order Pseudomonadales; family Pseudomonadaceae; genus Pseudomonas; species Pseudomonas sp. S09G 359. The sequence goes on from NZ_CP025263.1 coordinate 843,134, forward strand.
AGTTCATGTCCCACACCAGCGAAATGATTTGTGTACGGGTCATCACCTCGCCGGTCTGGCGCATCAGTACATGCAGCAGTGCGAACTCCTTGGTGGTCAGGTCGATGCGCCGGCTGCCGCGGTAGGCGCGATGCCGGCGCGGGTCCAGCTCCAGGTCCGAGACGCGCAGCACGTCCGGCAGGGGGATATGTTCGCTGCGCCGCAACAAGGTGCGCACGCGGGCCAGTAGTTCAGGGAACTCGAAGGGCTTGACCAGGTAATCATCGGCGCCCATGTCCAGGCCCTTGATCTTGTCGGCCAGGCGCCCGCGTGCGGTCAGCATCATCACGCGCTGGTTGCCGTCGCGGCGCAGTTGTTCCAGCACCTCCCAACCATCGGTGTTGGGCAGGTTCACGTCGAGGATCACCAGTTCATAGGTGTGCTGCCTGGCCAGGTGCAGGCCATCGATGCCGCTGGCGGCGCAGTCGACGACGTAACCACTTTCGGTCAGGCCTTGCTGCAAGTAGTCGGCGGTTTTCTGCTCGTCCTCAACCACAAGGATACGCATAGGGAATTACCTTCAAGGGAAACGAAACGGGCATGACCTCATAGAGGCATTAAGTGGGCTTTATGAACGTTCGGGGCGTTGGACTCTGAACGTTGAAGTCGCTTCAGGGTCAAGCCGGGTGCGGCGATTGGTCGCTGAGCCGACGCGCAAAAAAAACGCCCCATGCGGGGCGTAAAAATCATCTCTGTTCCAAAGGAGCTTCACAAAAGCCGCAGAGATGAGGTGTGTTCTACGCGCAGTATAAAAGTGCAACTTAACGGCAGCGTGAGCCCAATATTACAGTTCTGACAGACTTCAACTTGTTAACAGTTGTAGCGTGAATGTAAGCGCAACTTAAAGAATCGCCAGTGGGTATTCGACAATCACTCGAACTTCTTCCAGGTCGGATTCAAATGCACTTGAGCGTACCGTTGCCTGGCGAAGCCGGAATGATAAATCCTTGAGATTTCCGCCCTGCACTACATATTTGGCTTCTATATCCCGTTCCCAGCGGCGTTGGTCGGTGAGCGGGTCGCCGGCCGCATCGCGGCGCATGTACACCGCGTTGGCGTTGCTGTAGTCGGCGCCGGTGCCTTGGCCGTAGCGGGCCATGAATGACAGGCCGGGGACGCCGAATGGCTGCATGTCGAGGTCATAGCGCAGCATCCACGAGCGCTCCTTGGGCGAGTTGAAGTCGCTGTACTGGATCGAGTTGTTGAGGAAGATCGAGTCCGATTGGCGCAGGTAATCGAAATCGTCATCGCCGTTGTTGCGCTGGTGCGATACGGCCAGGCTGTGGGCGCCGACCTTTACCCCGAGCCTGGCGCTCCAGATGTTGTTGTCGAACTCGCCTAGCAGCTTTTTGCCCTCATCCACGGCCTTGTAATAGTTGAAGTCGCCGAACAACGAGACGTCATCATTCAATGGGTAACTGGCGGCGCTGCCGAAATAGTATTGGTCCCACGCGTCCTTCAGGCGGCTGCTGTACAGGCTCACGCTCAGGTGTTTGTTGACGGCATATTCACCGCCGAAATAGCCGACCCAGGGCGAGTCGACCTTGCCCGCATAGAACGTTGCAAAGCCCTTGTTCATGCCGCTTTCGGTGGGTTGGCTCATGCCGCTCAGGCGTCCGCCCTGCAGGCTCAGGCCCTCAAGGCTGGTGTTCTGTAAGGTGACGCCTCGAAAGCTTTCCGGCAGTACACGCGAATCGCCGTACGCCACTACGGGCGTAAGCGGGAACACATCACCGGCCTTGATCACGGTGTCGAGCACGCGCAGTTTCGCCGCGCCGCCGACTTTGCTGTAGCCATCTTCGGGGTGATTATCGCTGTCCACCGGCAGCACGCCGAACGAGCCCTTGCCGCCGCTGCGACCGGTGCCCGAGTCGAGTTTCAGCCCGTACATGGCAAACGCATCCAGGCCAAACCCCACGGTGCCCTGGGTAAAGCCGGATTCGAACTTTCCGATCAACCCTTGCGCCCAGGCTTCAGAATAACCATTGCCGGTAGGGCTGGACTGGCCCTTGCGGTCATCGCGGTTGAAGTAAAAGTTGCGCGCCAGCACGTTCACGCTGCTGCCTTCGATAAAACCTTCGGGTTTGTCTTCCACCGCCACGGCTGCCAGGGGCAGCGCGGCAAGCAATGAAAAGGGAAGGGTGTAATAAGCAATGTTCATGTTCGCTCCTCGGTGTTGGCAGTGATCAGCTTCTTATAGAGGCGGGCGTTCTTATTGATTTGGCCCGGGCTGATAGTTGCAAACCTCGAATAACGGCGATGTGGCGCGAACATTACAATTCTGGAAACTTATGCGTATCTAACAAATAAGTAATCTTTTCGTGAATATTGCGTCAGGGTCGCCTGGTTAGTCTCGTCACTGAACTTTTCAGTCGAGGAACCTGTAATGAAATTTTATAAAATTGCTTTGGGTGTATTAACCGCAACCTTGTCATTCGGTGCATTGGCCGAAGGCGGGGGGGATCGCACCTTTGCCCTGATGATGGAGCGCAACGAGAAAGCCATGGCCGCTTACGCCACGAAAAGAGGCCAGCCGGCACCCGCCGTGCAGGCCTATCGCTACGGCATGACGCTGGACATTGCCAAGGTGGTCAACGTGACGCCGCCGATCAGGTCGTGCAACCCCGTGCCCTCGCGCATGACCTACGAAGACTCCAGTGGCAAGCTCAATACCCTGGAGTACCAGGTGATGGGCGTGTGCCGAAACAACGGCGGATAATGGATCCAAAAAAACAGTTGGGCACGGCACTAAAGTACTCTTCAGAAATCCGTGGCAGGGCCGATGCAGGTCGACCCATCTCCCCAAATGACCATCGGTGCCCAATGTTCAACACCCGTTTGAAGCAGGAGCTATCGGCTCTTCGCGAAGAATTGTCCAGCTTGCAACAGGTCAAGGAGAGCCTGGAAAGTGAAATGCTGTGCCTGACGCTGGACGCCGAAGGCCGTGTTGAATGGGCCAACGCCAACTTCCTGCAGGAGCTCGTCTATCAGAGCGGCCAGCTCCTGGGGCGCCCGGTTGACGACCTGGTGCCGGCTCACGTGCGCAAGGATGAGTTCCAGCAACGCTTCAAGAATGCGCTGGTGCGGGGTGAACATTTCGCCGGTACCGTGCGCCTGATGCGCGGCAATGGCGAGGAGGCCTGGCTGCGCTCGATCGTGCAGCCGGTGCGCAGCTCGGATGGGCGCATCCGGCATTTCTCGATTTACTCCAGCGACCTCACGCGCACCATCGAGGCCTCCCGCGAGCATGAAAACCTGATCACCGCGCTGGTGCGTTCCACGGCCGTGATCGAGTTCGACCTGGGCGGGCACGTGCTCACCGCCAACGACCGCTTCCTGAATGGCATGGGTTACAGCCTGGCGCAGATCCAGGGCAAACATCACCGTATGTTCTGCGCGCCGGAGGAGTACAACAGCGCCGAGTACCAGAACTTCTGGAAACGTTTGAATGCCGGTGAATTTGTTGCGGGGCGCTTCAAACGCACCGACAGCCACGGCCGCACGGTGTGGCTGGAAGCTACCTACAACCCGGTGCTGGATGCCAATGACCGGCTGTACAAAGTGGTCAAGTTCGCCACGGTGATCACCGATCAGGTCAACAGGGAACAGGACGTCGCCGAGGCTGCCAATATTGCCTACAGCACCTCGCTGCAAACCGACAACAGCGCCCAGCGCGGCACCACTGTCGTCACCCAGGCGGTGGATGTGATGCGCGACCTGGCCAAGCACATGCAACAGGCCGGCGACGGCATCGAGGCGCTGAACGCCCAGTCCCAAGTGATCGGCACCATCGTCAAGACCATCAGTGGGATTGCCGAGCAGACCAACTTGCTGGCGCTTAACGCGGCCATCGAAGCGGCGCGCGCCGGTGAACAGGGGCGTGGTTTTGCGGTAGTGGCCGATGAGGTTCGCCAGTTGGCGTCACGTACCAGCAAAGCCACCGAGGAAATTGTCGGCGTGGTACGTCAGAACCAGGACATGGCGCGCGACGCCGTGGCCCTGATGACCGATGGCCGCCTGCAAGCCGAACAAGGCCTGGCCCTGGCGGCGGAAGCCGGTACGGTGATCGTCGAAATCCAGGATGGCGCACAGAAAGTGGTGAGCGCGGTAGGGCAATTCGCCAACCAACTGTCGAGCTGACCCACAGGGCTTGTGCTTGAGGTATCGTAGGTTTTTTCGCGTGAAGAGCCGAACCTCCATGAGCCCTATCCACCGTCGTCCCGTACCGCTGTCCAAGGCCTACCGCTTGCTCAACCATGGCCCGACCGTGCTGGTGAGCGCGGCCCATGCCGGTAAGCGCAATATCATGGCCGCCGCCTGGGCGATGCCGCTGGATTTCGAACCGCCGAAAGTCGCGGTGGTATTGGACAAGGCCACCTGGACCCGTCAACTGCTGGAAAGCGCTGGCACCTTCGTGCTGCAGGTGCCCTGCGCGGCCCAGGCCGACCTGGTGCAGACGGTCGGCAACACCAGCGGCGCCGACACGGACAAGTTCGCCGCCTACGGCCTACAGACCTTCACCGCAGAACACACCGAGGCGCCATTGCTGGAAGGCTGTGTGGCCTGGCTGGAATGCCGTTTGCTGCCCGAACCGCACAACCAGCAAACCTATGATCTGTTCCTCGGTGAAGTGGTCGCGGCCTACGCTGACGAGCGCGTGTTCAGCGACGGCCGCTGGCACTTCGAAGGTCATGATGGGTTGCGCACGTTGCACCATGTGGCGGGTGGGCATTTCCTGACCATCGGCGAGCCGATTGATGGGCGACAGCTTTAAGCCTTACCAGCGCGCGTTTGCCAGGGCTTGGGCAAACGCCATCAGTTTCGGCGAGTACTGTCGGGACGGCGGGTAGACCAGCGAGATGCCCCGACTGCGCCCGGCAAACGCCTCAAGTAGTGGCACCAGGCGCCCGGCGGCCAGCTCGTCGCGCACGGCAAAATCCATCACCTGGGCGATACCAAAACCGCCCACGGCGGCATCCACCATGCCATCGCCGATATCAAAGATCAGCCGCCCTTCGACGCTGACGTCCTGCACTTTGCCACCCTGCATGAATTGCCAATCCACCATTCGCCCGTTACGCAGATTGCGCACTGTGATGCAGTGGTGGTGCTGCAGGTCGTCGATGCTATGCGGCGTGCCGAAGCGTGCCAGGTAGGCGGGCGCGGCGACCGTAACCCAGCGCAGCGGCGGCAGGGCGCGGGCGATCAGGCGCTGGTCGTGGATCTCGCCGGTGCGCAACAGGGCATCGAAGCCTTCGTCGACAATATCCACCAGGCGGTCGGTCATCACCGCTTCGATACGCAACTCGGGGTAGCGCAAGGTCAGCTCGCCAATCACCGGCATGACCACTTTGCGCCCGAACAGCGACGGTGTGCTGATCTTGAGCAAACCGCTGGGGTGGCTGCTGCGGTCAAGCATCAGCTTCTCGGTTTCGGCCAATTCGGCCAGCAATGGCGCGCAGCGTTCATAGAGCATCTGCCCGTCAGGGGTGAGGCTGACGCTGCGGGTATTGCGTTGCAGCAGGCGTACGCCCAGGGCCTGTTCCAGGCGCGAAATGGCGCGGGACAAACCCGATTGGGTCAGCCCCAGTTCACCGGCCGCGCGCGTGAAACTGCGGGCTTCGGCGACGCGGACTAACAAGCGAACAGCATTCAGATCCATGATTTAAGTCATTACTGAAAGAGTGATTGGGCTATTTATCATCTGTGCGGCATAAAAGACACTGGCGACTATTCATTTTCGGACAGGACGCTGTGATGTCTCCCTCTCGACCCTCAGGCTGGATGTTGATGCTGCTGGCCACGGCGCAACTGATCATCGCGCTGGATGCGACCATTGTGTTTGTGGCCCTGCCGCAGATCGGCGCGCACTTGGATTTTTCTGCGCAACAACTGCAGTGGGTGGTCAGTGCGTACAGCGTGGCCTTTGGCGGCTTCCTGTTGTTGGGCGGGCGGGCCACGGATTTGCTCGGCAAGCGCCGTTTTTATCGGCTTGGCCAGTCGCTGTACGCGTTGGCGTCCCTGGCGGCGGTGCTCGGTGGCAGCGCAGTGTTGCTGGTGCTGGCGCGCGCGGTGCAAGGCGTGGGCGGCGCGTTGCTGTTTCCGGCCACGCTGGCGCTGATCAACACCCACTATGCCGAAGGCCCGGCGCGTAACCGCGCGTTTGCGGTGTGGAGCGCGGCCTCGGCGGCGGGGTTGGCACTCGGTGCGTTGCTCGGCGGTGTGTTGACCCAGGCGTGGGGCTGGGAAGCGGTGTTTCTGGTGAATGTACCGCTTGCGGGCGGCTGTGCATGGGCGGCGCGCTACTGGATTCCCGCCGACGAGCCACGCACGCGCGGGCGCAACTTCGATATCAGCGGGGCGTTGACCGTCACGGTCGGTGGGACGTTGCTGGTGTTCGCGCTGGTTCAGGGGCCTGAATGGGGTTGGACGGCGCCATCGACCCTGGCGTGTATCGCCTTGGCCCTGGCGCTGCTGGGGCTGTTTGCCTGGATCGAACATCGCGGCCGCGACCCCTTGATGCCGCTGCGCTTGTTTGCCTATCGCGAGCTGCGCATGGCCATGGTGCTGACGGCGGTGTTCATGAGCAGCTTTGGCGTGCAGTACTATTTTCTCGCGCTGTATTACCAGCAGGTCTATGGCTACAGCGTGTTGCAGGCCGGCCTGGCGTTTTTACCGGCGACGCTGGTGTGCACGTTCGGCATTTGGCTGGCGGAGCGCTCCCTGGCCCGGCTGGGGTTGCGCAACACCTTGGTTTGCGGGCAACTGGCCGGCGCGGTGGGTATTGCGTTGGTGTGTTGGGCGTTGCCGACGGGGGTGGGGTTCTGGTCACTGCTGCCGGGGATTTTCATCTTGAGCATCGGCCAGGGCATGACCTGGACGGCGATGTGGGTGGCGGCGGGCTTGGGTATTCGGCCCGGCGAACAGGGCGTGGCGGCGGGGATGGCGTCCACCAGCCAGCAGATCGGCGGTGCGCTGGGGTTGGCGGTGCTGGTGTCGGTGGCCAATAGCGGGGGGATTGAGCTGGCATTGGGGTGGAGTGCGGCGATTGCCCTGGCCGGAGCCGTGCTGGCCCTGCGTCTCAAGCAATCTGCTGGCTCAGCGTTGCTGGACCCGGCCTGACATCTTCACCCAGCGCGACGGTGGCATGCCGTAGGTGCTGCGAAATTGTCGGGTCATGTGGCTCTGGTCGGTGAAACCGGCGGTCAGCGCCGCGTCCACCAACGACATGCCTTGTGCCAACAGGCTGCGCACCAGGTCCAGCCGGCGCATGGTCAGGTAGCGATAAGGGCTGGTGCCGAACAGCAAGCGAAAATCCCGCGACAACGCCCAGCGGTCACGGCCGCAGTGGTCGGCCATTTCATCCAGGGTGATGCTGCGGCCCAAGGCGCTGTGGATAAACTCCCGGGCCCGCTCGGCGGCGATGTAGTCAAAGGATTTACGGCTGATGATCGCCCCCGACGCGGCATTCAGCGCCTGGGCCAGGTCGAACAGCGCGTCCTGCTCCTGCATCGGGTCAATCGGGCAGTCCAGGCTTTGCAGCAACACTTCGCTGGCGCGGAACAGCCGTGGGTCGGACGACAGGCCGCTGTGGATAAACGGCAACGGCTTGCCGCCGAGAATCTGCTGGATCAGTGCCGGTTCCACATAAATCATCCGGTACTTGAAGCCTTCCACACTGCTGGCGCGGCCGTCATGGCTTTCATCCGGGTGAATCACCATGGTCGCGCCGGGCATGCTGTGGGTCATGCAGCCACGGTAGTGATAACTCTGCACCCCAAACAGCGTACGCCCGATGGCGTAGGTGTCATGGCGGTGGGGGTCGAACGCGTAGCCGGCGAAGTACGCCTCGATACGGTCCAGGCCGCTGGCGTGCGGGGCGCGGTGCAGCCAGTCGAGTGTGGAAGAGGGTTGGCCCATGGTGGCTTGTCACAAGTAGAGGTGGGAAACACGTTAACCGAGTCTGCAGTCCTTGTCTGCCGGGGTCTTGTACGATTGTGCAGGCGGGAGCCGAGGCCTATGATCGCCGTTTGTGCCCTGCGCTGAAGGAGTTGCCGCCATGGATTTTATCAACCCCGCCTATGTGACGCCGCTGGTGTCGCTGGCCCTGCTGTGGACGGTGGCCGTGGTCACACCTGGGCCCAACTTCTTCAATACTGCGCAGTTGGCCGCCAGCGTTTCGCGCCGCCATGGCGTGGTGGCATCGGCGGGCGTGGCCACCGGTACGATCATGTGGGGGCTGGCCGGTGGCCTGGGCATCAAGTCGCTGTTTACCGCCGCGCCGATGTTGTACCTGGCGTTCAAGATCATCGGCGGCTGCTACCTGATCTACCTTGGGCTGAAGCTGTTCAAGCGTTCGGTTCCGGCCGTGGGCCAGAGCGTGCTGCCCGATGAGCCGCGACGTTCATTGTTCTCGGCGTGGCGCTTCGGTTTGCTGGGTAACTTGTCCAACCCCAAGGCTGCGCTGTTCGTCGCCACGGCCTTCGCTTCGACGATGCCGCCCTCACCCTCGCCGACGTTGTTGACCCTGGCCGTGATCACCATGGCCAGCTTGTCTTTCAGTTGGTATTCCTGCGTGGCACTGGTGTTTTCCAGCGAGCGCATGGCTAACCTCTACAGCCACTCGCGCAAATGGCTCGACCGGTTTGCCGGCGGTTGCTACCTGCTGTTCGGCGCGCATCTGGTAGCGAATCGCTGACCGCCCGTGGTAAGAAGCCTTACTTTCAACAGTGAGGCCGGGTCATGAGCAAGGTGCGGGTAGGTATTATTTTTGGTGGCCGTTCGGCTGAGCACGAAGTCTCGTTGCAGTCGGCGCGTAATATCGTCGATGCGCTGGATCGTTCGCGTTTCGAACCGGTGCTGATCGGCATCGACAAGGCCGGCCATTGGCACCTCAACGACACCTCGGACTTCCTGCTCAACCAGGAAAACCCGGCCCTGATCGCCCTCAACCAATCCAACCGGGAACTGGCGGTGGTCCCCGGCAAGGCCAGCCGGCAAGTGGTGGAAACCAGCGGCAACGGCCTGCTGGAACACATCGATGTGATCTTCCCCATTGTCCACGGCACCCTGGGCGAGGACGGTTGTCTGCAAGGCCTGCTGCGCATGGCGGATTTGCCGTTTGTCGGCTCCGACGTGCTGGGTTCGGCCGTGTGCATGGACAAGGACATCAGCAAGCGCCTGCTGCGCGATGCAGGTATTGCCGTCACCCCGTTTATCACCTTGACCCGCCGTAATGCGGCGCGCACCGCCTTTGCCGAGGCGGTGGGCAAGCTCGGCGTGCCGATGTTCGTCAAGCCGGCCAACCAGGGCTCCTCGGTGGGCGTGAGCAAGGTCAGCAATGAAGCCGAGTACCACGCCGCCGTCGAACTGGCCTTGGGCTTTGATGAAAAAGTCTTGGTGGAATCCGCCGTGCAGGGCCGTGAAATCGAATGCGCCGTGCTGGGCAACGACAACCCCATCGCCAGCGGCTGCGGCGAGATCGTGGTGAGCAGTGGCTTCTATTCCTACGACAGTAAATACATCGACGCCCAGGCCGCCCAGGTGGTGGTGCCGGCCGACATCAGCGTTGATGCCAGCGAACGCATTCGCCGCTTGGCCATTGAAGCCTTTGAGGTGCTGGGCTGCGCAGGCCTGGCGCGGGTGGACGTGTTCCTCACCGAGGACGGTGAAGTGCTGATCAACGAAATCAACTCACTGCCCGGCTTCACCCGCATCAGCATGTACCCCAAGCTGTGGCAGGCGGCGGGGATGAGCTACAGCGAGCTGGTGAGCCGCTTGATTGAGTTGGCGCTGGAGCGGCATGCAGGGCGCAAGGGGCTTAAAAGCAGCCGGTGAAAGCACGCTCTGTTGTGGCGAGGGAGCTTGCTCCCGTTTGGGCGCGAAGCGCTCCCAGTCGCCTTGATGCGTGCTTTCAGGAAGGACTCCGCTGCTGGTTTCAGGGCTGCTACGCAGCCCAACGGGAGCAAGCTCCCTCGCCACAATGGACGGTGTGTTTATCAGGGGCGGCGAGCAACCCACGAATAGATCAACGTCTTCGCCTCTTGCGGATGATGTGTCCTTCGGCGATAGCTGGCGTACGCGGGCGAGGTGCAGTAGGTACACACCTCGCTGACTTCGATCTGCTCGCGCTTGAGGCCTGCTGCCAGTAGCAGCATCACCCCATAGCCGCTCAAGTCAAACCACGCACTGCCCGTTTGCCGCGCCTCGGGCGGTGCGATCTGCGGCGGCAGCAGTGGTGCCGGTTGCACAGGGCTCCAGGGGGCCTGAGCGTGCCGCCACACGTGGCCTTGATCGGCCTGGAACTCGGCGATAAAACCTTCGCTCACCTCATAACAGCACGGCTTGATCGACGGCCCGATGGCCACCTGCAGTTGCTCTGCGGTAATCCCTTCGGCGGCAAACTGCTCCAGCGCATTGGCGATGATCCCGCGTTGCAGCCCCTTCCAGCCGCCATGCACGGCGGCAACCTTCTCGCCGTTTCTGGCTGCAATAAGGATGGGCAGGCAATCGGCAGTGATCACCGCGATCGGCTGCTGCTCGCCTGTGCACACGCCATCGGCCTCGACGGTGTTGAACATCAAGTCCGCCTGCCACTCAATCACCGCGGCACTGTGCACCTGTTTGCAGATGAACACTTCAGCCGGACGCAGCGGGTCATCGATCGAACAAAAACCATGGTCGATGCCGGGGATGGCACCGAGATTGTTGGCTTGCCGCACGGGGATTCTCTCCAGTCGTTATCGTCTTCAATCGCCGAGCGCTTCGCCTTCACGCCGAGGGTCGGCACCGCCGCTGAGGCGCACCTTACCCTGGGCATCCCGCGTGAGCACGATGGCCTGAATGCCGCTGGTCATATCGATCTCGCTGAGTGCGTGACCCTTGTCCTTCAAGGCCTGTTTCAGCGCGGGGCTGAACAGCCCGGCTTCCAGCTCGGTGGCCCCATTGCGGCTGCCAAAATTGGGCAGGCTGATGGCCGCTTGCGGGTCGAGGTTCCAATCGAGCATCGCCACCAGGGATTTACTCACGTACTCGATAATCTGCGAGCCACCCGGCGAGCCTACCGTGGCCAGCAACTCGCCGCTCTTGCGGTCGAACACCAGGGTCGGCGCCATGGCCGAACGCGGGCGTTTGCCCGGCTCGACACGGTTGGCCACCGGTTGGCCGTTTTCCTCGGGGATGAACGAGAAGTCGGTCATCTGGTTGTTCAGCAAAAAGCCCTGGACCATCACATGCGAACCGAAGGCGGCTTCCACGGTGGTGGTCATCGACACGGCGCCGCCCTGGTCATCCACCGCCACCACTTGTGAGGTGGAGATACGCAGCGGCGAGCGGTCCGGCGCGTACGCGACCTGGATGCCGGCCGGCGTGCCCGGCTTGGCGATGCCCATGCTGCGCTCGCCGATCAAGGTGGCGCGCTGTGCCAGGTAGTTCGGTGCGACCAGGCCAGCCACCGGCACGGGTGTGAAGTCTGCATCGGCCACGTACAGCGCGCGATCGGCAAAGGCCAGGCGGCCGGCTTCGGCGATCAGGTGCACGGCTTCGGGCGTCGGCTCGAGGCCGGCCGGAGCGGTGCTTTTCACCGGCGTCATCGGCGCAATGGCCAAGCCTGGGTCACGGGCCTGCAGTGCCTGCAATGTGCCGAGGATTTGCGCCACGGCAATCCCGCCCGAGGAGGGCGGCGGCATGCCGCAGATTTTCCATTGCTGGTAGTCGGTGCACAGCGGCGCGCGCTCCTTGGCGGTGTAGCCCTTGAGGTCCGCCAGCGACAGGCTGCCCGCATTGCGATTGCCCTGGACCTTGCGGGTGATCTCAGCGGCAATCGGCCCTTGGTACAGCGCGTCCGGTCCCTCCTTGGCGATGCGCTTGAACACGTTGGCCAGTGCCGGGTTTTTCAGCAGCGTGCCAGCGGCTTTAGGTGTGCCATCGGCATTCAGAAAATACGCGGCCATGTCGGGTGATTGAAGGATATGACGGTCGGCGGCAATCAGCGCGTGCAAGCGCGGTGAAATCGCGAAGCCCTGTTCCGACAACCGAATCGCCGGCTCAAACAGCTTGGCCCATTGCAGGTGCCCGGTTTGTTTGTGCGCCATCTGCAACGCCCGCAACACCCCTGGAGTGCCCACCGACCGCCCGCCAATCTGGGCCTCGGGAAACGCCATCGGCGTGCCATCCGCTTTCAGGAACAACCGCTCGGTGGCGCCGGCCGGTGCGGTTTCGCGACCATCGTAGGCGTGCACGTTTTTCCCATCCCACAGCATGATGAACGCACCGCCACCGATGCCGGACGACTGCGGCTCCACCAGGGTCAACACTGCCTGCATGGCAATCGCTGCATCAATTGCCGAGCCGCCCTGGCGCAGCATTTCGCGCCCGGCTTCGGCCGCCAGCGGGTTGGCGGCGGCGGCCATATGGCGCTCGGCGTGGCGGGTGGTGAGGTCGGTGCGATAGCCCGAACCCAGCTCCGGGGCGGGCGGTTGTTCGGTGACGGGGGTGTGGCACGCAACCAGGGTGAGGGCGGTGGCAATCACAGACAGCTGAAGACGGGAAATCGAAAACACGCGCTGAACTCCGTTCATTTTGAGAATGATCTGTTGTCCTTGGGGTGGTGCTTTTTTCCCGTGGATCGAGCGCCCGATGCTAACCGCTAAAGCGGGTTTAGCCCAACCGCAACAGTATCGCGCCGGCGGCAATGAGGCAGGCGGCAACGATGCGAACGCGGGTGAGGTGCTCTTTGAGCACCCAGGCGGAGATCAATACGCCGAACAGGATCGACGTTTCCCGCAGTGCCGAAACGGTGGCGATGGGGGCGTGGGTCATTGCCCACAATGCCAGGCCATACGACGCGACCGTCCCCACGCCTCCGACCACACCCAAGCGCCAGTTGCGGGTTACGTATTCACGGAACACGGCACGCCGGGTGGCTAATGCCCAGGCCGCGAGCGGAATGCCGGTCAACAAAAATATCCACAGGGTGTAGACCGCCGGCGCGCCGGACTTACGTACACCCAGGCCGTCGATAAGGGTATAGGCGGCAATCACGCAGGCGTTGATCAGGGCCAGGACCATGCCCCTGTTCTGGCCCACCGACGGTACGGCGGCCATGCTCAGGATGCCGAGGGAAATCACCGCAATCCCGAGCCAGGCGAGCGTCGACAACGGCTCCAACAACACCAGCACGCTTACCAATGCCACCAGCAACGGCGCAGTGCCGCGCATGATCGGGTAGGTCTGGCTCATGTCGGCGATGCGGTAGGTGGAAGCGACCAATACGAAATACAGCACCTGCAAAACCACCGACGCGCCAAGGTAGGGCCAACTCGCTGGCGCCGGCCCGTGCAGAAACGGAACCACGGCTAACGCGAGCAGCGAAGCAAAGGCGGTGATCATGCAGGTGGTCAGCAGCTTGTCGCTGCCGCCTTTGACCACGGCGTTCCAGCTGGCATGGAGTACCGCGCCCAGCATGATGATCGCGAATACATCGAAACTCATGTAGGTCGCCTTTTTGGGGGGGCTGTCAGTAGATCACGGTAATGGCGTGAGCCAGAGCGCGGGATGTTAACAGTGGGCGGGACTTTTCTGCGGGCATAAAAAAACGGCCTACCTTTCGGTAAGCCGTTTTTAGTACTTGGTGGCTACGCAGGGACTTGAACCCCGGACCCCAGCATTATGAATGCTATGCTCTAACCAACTGAGCTACGTAGCCAAGTGGCGCGCATTATTCGCGTAGAACGGGAATGCGTCAAGCGTTTATTTTTAATTTTTATCTACGCTTTCAACTGTTTAACCGAAAATGCCGGTTTGTGGCGGGGGCGCTTGCTTCTGTTGACGTGCGCAGTGCGCGCAAATTGGCCTGGCATGTTTGCCTGAGGCACCGTGTTTGCCGGGTTTGGGGCTGCTACGCAGCCCGACGGGAGCACGCTCCCTCGCCACAGGGGTGTGCTTGGCCTGAAGAAGTTGATGGCACGGTGGATCAGGTCGCAGCGGTACGCGGGTCAGCAGACCGTTCAATAGGAAAACCATGTCGAGTTGGGCGGATATCCCTGCCGCCCAACGCGGGGTTTTGCTTACGGGTATATCGAGTTGTGGGTGGCACGCTTGAGGTGTTCGCGTGCGCGCGACAGGCGTGAGCGAACGGTGCCGATGGGTATGTCCAGCACGTCGGCGGTTTCCTGGTAGCTACCGTCGGTTTCCAGTGAGGCATAAAGCGTTCTGCGCATTTCCGTTGGCAGGTGGTCAATGGCACTCAGGGTATTTTCCAGGCGGCGATTGATCTCGAACTCCCAGTCCAGGTTTTTGCTTTCTTCCTGGCCATGCCACAGCGACTCATCAAACTCGCAATGCACAGGCTTGGCATACAGACGCCGGAAGTGATTGCGGATCAGATTCTGCGCAATACCGCACATCCAAGTGCTTAGGGTGGCCTGGCCACTGAAACGCTCGCGATTGCGCCATGCCTCCAGGTACGTCAGTTGCAGGATGTCGTCGGCATCTTCGTGGTTGAGTACGCGTTTATGAATAAAGCGTCGGAGTTTTTTCTGCTGGTCGTCCGTCAGTTGGAGCATGAATTGAGGCGAGCCGCCAACAAGGTGCGCTAAAGCTTCAATAGGGATATTCACGTTTTTTTCCTCGGGGTAGACGCTGCCGAAATAATTTCGGCGAGAACCCCATAGCACCAGCTGTGCCAAGCGGAAAATAAATGTAAGCGGCTGATTTATATGAATAAATATTTTGAATTGGAGGTTTTTTGCGCAAGTTTTTGCAAAAGACGCTGAGGCCTTGTGCCGGTCTTTTCACGTGCTTCGGTAGATGAGTTTTTATGGAACCGTATGAGCAGGTCTTGCCACACAGGGGCACATACTTCCTGTATTGGCCTGCTCATGAAAGTTGAATCTCATCAAGATGTGTCTCCTACCCAGCGTCAGGTTCAATCCGCCACTGCACCTGCCTCCATGCCCGCGAGCGCCGACGGGCATGCTCATTATTTTGATCCAGGAGTTGTTGCCACCCACCAGGCCCGGCAAGCGCCATCGATCCACGTCCCACCTGTCGAGCAGCTTGCGCAACTTTACGAGCTGTTGGGCCATCCGGCCCAGGAGTCCATGGCGACTGTTTCTCGGCGTTTCAAGTATCAGTTGCAGCACAATCCCAGTGTCGAAAAATTGCTGGAGCTTGCTGAGGGGGACCCCGCGCGCGCTTACGTAGTGCTTAAGCACTTGGAGGCCCAGGCAAACAATGAAATGCGCCCGTCCGAAGCAACCAAGGCGCGAGATGCCGTTGCCATGCTGTCGGTTGCGTACAAAGGCGAAATCCAGGCGGGCCTTAAAGTCGCTACGGCGCTGTTGGAGGCCGGTGGCGATCCTCAGGAACGCGAAGCGCTGCGTGCTCTCTACTACGCCAGCGTGGCAACGCGCCAATCCCTGGCGACGATGATGCAGGCACTGCTCGGCGTATACGGTGGTGACACATTTTCCTCCAGGCTCAGCAGCATGCGTAAAGCCTTGGCTGACGATATTGCGCACCTGGTTTCGTCAATGACCACGCCCCGTTTGCGCACCTTGTTGCTGGCCCTGCAAAGTTGCGGGCAGTTGAACGCCGTGCTGTCTGGTTGCCATGCGCTGAACCTGCGCCTGGGTAACGACTATGACGCGGTGGGTCTGTTGCAGCGACTGCTGGGGTACGCCGGCAGTGGTATCGATGCAAGTGAAATCCTGCGGCTTGGGAATGACCTGGCCAGTGGCCTGACTACGCGGCAGGTGATCATCCTCAACGCGCTTTACCCCCTCATTCGGGATTTGCCCCCTGCGTTGTGGCCGGACAGTCGAGTGCGTCAGTCCACCCTGGACACCTTTTTGGCGGTGATGGGGGAACTGGACCGAGCCGACCGCGGATCCAAACACTTTGCCGGTGCCCTGGGGGCGCGGGTGTGACCGCACTGTCGGCCATCAACAATGTCTTGCTCAAAGTGGCGCAGCGTGCCGAAGTGCTGGGTGCCGTGGTGGTGCTGGGCATTGTGTTTATCTTTATCGTGCCGCTGCCCACCTGGCTGGTGGACATCCTGATTGCGATCAACATTTGCATATCGTGTCTGTTGATCGTGCTGGCGTTGTACTTGCCGGGGCCATTGGCATTTTCGTCGTTCCCGTCGATTCTGCTGCTGACCACCATGTTTCGCCTGGCGCTGTCGATCGCCACCACACGCTTGATCCTGCTGGAGCAGGACGCCGGCGATATCGTCGAGGCGTTCGGCAATTTCGTGGTGGGTGGCAACCTGGCGGTGGGTATGGTGATCTTCCTGATCCTGACCCTGGTCAACTTCCTGGTGATCACCAAGGGCTCCGAGCGCGTTGCAGAAGTGGCAGCGCGCTTCAGCCTGGATGCAATGCCAGGTAAGCAGATGTCCATCGACAGCGATCTGCGCGCCGGTCTGATCGACGGCACGCAAGCGCGCGACAAACGCGAGCAGTTGTCCCGCGAGAGTCAGTTATTTGGTGCCATGGACGGGGCCATGAAGTTCGTCAAGGGTGACGCCATCGCGGGTTTGATCATCGTTGTGGTCAACCTGTTGGGCGGCTTCACCACGGGTATGTTCCAGCACGGCTTGAGCGCCGCCGAATCGATAGCGCTGTATTCGGTTCTGACCATTGGTGATGGCCTGATTGCGCAGATTCCGGCGCTGCTGATCTCCCTCACGGCGGGCATGATCATCACCCGTGTAGCCCCTGATGGGCGCAAGGGCATCAGTAACATGGGCAGCGAGATCGCCCGGCAAATGACCAGTGAACCCAAGAGCTGGATGATTGCCTCGGTTGGGATGGTGGTCTTTGCGCTGGTGCCCGGTATGCCTACCGTGGTGTTTATCGTTATCGCGCTGATGACCGGCGGCCTGGGCTATTACCTCGCGCGTCAACGTGAGCAACAAAATAAACCCGCTGCCCAAGTCACCGAAGCCATTCGCCCGGAAGAAAACGGTAGCGAAGACTTGCGGGGGTTCGACCCCTCGCGGCCCTACCTTTTACAGTTTTCGCCGGTGCTGCGAGGGACGCCAGAGGTGACGGACCTGATTCATGCGATTCGCCAGGCGCGAAACACAATGGTCGCCAACATTGGCCTGACATTGCCGCCGTTTGAAGTCGAGCTCGATGACTCGCTGGCCGATGATGAGATGCGTTTTTGCGTGCATGAAGTGCCGATGCTCAAGGCGTCGGTTGTCAACCTGCTGGCCGTGGAGCGTGCAGCGCTGAAGGTCGAACCTGAGCAGGGCTTGCCGGGGCTGGCCGAGCGCGATGAACAGAATTGGGTCTGGCTGGCCGCCAATGATCCGCTGCTCGATGATCCGGCAATAGAGCGCTTCAGCGCAGCGAGTCTGATCGTCGACCGTATGAAGCAGGCCATGTTGCTCAGCGGGCCGCAATTCCTCGGCATCCAGGAAAGCAAGGCAATCCTCGGCTGGCTTGAGCACAACCAGCCGGACCTGGTTCAGGAGCTGCAACGCATCATGCCGCTCGCGCGGTTTTCGGCGGTTTTGCAGCGCCTGGCCAGTGAGGGCGTGCCTTTGCGGGCCGTGCGGTTGATTGTCGAGTCGCTGATCGAATACGGCCAACATGAGCGTGAACCGGACGCGTTGGCCGACTATGCGCGTATTGCCCTCAAGTCGCAGATCTTCCACCAGTACAGCGAGTCCGACGGCCTGCATGCCTGGCTTCTCGCCCCGCAGACCGAAACTATTTTGCGTGAGGCACTTCGCCAGACCCAGACAGGTGTGTTTTTTGCGCTCGACAACGACAGCAGCGCCGCGTTGGTCAGCCTGCTCAAACAGGCGTTTCCACAGCGATCCAAGACTAAATCCGTGATGTTGGTCGCACAGGACCTGCGCAGCCCATTGCGGACCTTGTTGCTGGAAGAATTCAACCGTGTGCCGGTGCTGTCCTTCGCCGAATTGGGGAGCACCTCCAAGGTGAAAGTGCTGGGGCGTTTCGATCTTGGCCAGGACGAGTTGATGCGTGGTGCACTGGCATGAGTAATCGTTACGCGCGGAGGGCCCGTTGATGTTTGAGCTGCGGGTACTTGATGGGAGGCATGAAGGTGCAGCGTTGCCGCTGTTTGGGGAGCAGTGGAGCATCGGTTGCCACCCTGACGCCGACCTCGTCCTGAGCGATCCGGGAATTGCCGAGCAGCATGCGCGGCTGCGGCTTATCCACGCCAACTGGTCGGTGCAGGCCGAGTCGGGTCTGCTGCACAGCGGTGAGGGTCAGGTGCTGGCCCAAATCGCCAACCTGCCACTCAATGCAGTGTTTTTGATCGGGGTTGTGCGGCTGTGTGTCGCCTTGGCCGATCAGCCCTGGCCCCAGGCCGCGGTTCCAACCCCACCGCCGCTCATCACTGAACCCGTGCCGGTGCTGAAATTGTCTTCCATCTCGCACGCGCAGCAAAAGCGCCTGATCAGCCTGGTATTGCTGGTGGCGGTGATCGTTGCGGTGGTGGGCATGCTCTCCACGGGGGAACGCGAGGCGCAGGCGTCATTGATGCCGCCCGTGGTCCGCAAGCAAGCCCTGGACTCGCCGTTCGAAGTTCGCCAGCAGTTATTGAAGATGCTCGGCGAGCGTGAATTGAGCCAGCGGGTCAGCTTGCAAGTGATCAATGGCCAGGTCGCGCTCAACGGCGACGTTTCCCAGGATGACGTGGAACTGGTGGCGCGCATGCTCAGCCGTTTTGGCGAGCAGTTCGACAGCGCGGTGCCGGTGATCAGCCGTGTGCGCATACGCGATGGGGCGTTGCCATTCAAGATTGTGCAGATCGTCGGCGGGCCGAACGGCCATGTCGTTCTGGACGATGGCAGCCGACTGTTTGTGGGTGACGAAGTCGATGGGCTGCGCCTGGTACTGATCGATAACAGCAAGGTGGTCTTTGACGGCGCGCAGCGCTACGAGGTGCGTTGGTGAACGAACAATTACAAGCCCGTCTCGACGCCTGGCAGGAGCGCCAGGCCCAGTCGCTGGCCACCTTTGCGCCGGTGACGATGCGAGGTCGAATCCAGCGTGTCAACGGGATGCTGTTGCAATGCCGGTTGCCTAACGCGCGCATCGGTGACTTGTGTCAGGTTGAAAAAAACATCGACGAATACATGCTGGCCGAGATCATCGGGTTTGATCAGCAGGATGCCGTACTCAGCGCCCTGGGCAACCTCGAAGGTGTGAGGGTGGGGGCGAGTGTGCAGCGCTTGGGTGTGCCGCATCGAGTGCGGGTCAGTGATGAACTGCTGGGCCGGGTACTGGATGGTTTCGGACGCCCGATTGCGGGCGATGGCCCCAGTGCATTCGTCGACACCGACGACCCGGACGCGAGCACGGTGTTGTGCGAGGCGCCCTTGCCGACCGAACGGCCAAGGATCCATCGGGCTCTGGGTACCGGGGTGCGCTCCATTGACGGGCTGTTGACCCTGGGCGAAGGCCAGCGCGTGGGCCTGTTTGCCGGTGCCGGCTGTGGCAAGACCACCTTGCTGGCGGAAATTGCCCGTAACGTCGAATGCGATGTGATTGTGTTCGGCCTGATCGGCGAGCGCGGTCGGGAATTGCGCGAGTTTCTCGACCATGAACTGGATGATCAATTGCGCGCCAAGGCCGTGCTGGTGTGCGCCACCTCCGACCGCTCAAGCATGGAGCGGGCCCGCGCGGCATTTACGGCGACGGCACTGGCTGAGGGCTATCGACGCA
Source organism: Pseudomonas sp. S09G 359 (assembly GCF_002843605.1). NCBI lineage: Bacteria > Pseudomonadati > Pseudomonadota > Gammaproteobacteria > Pseudomonadales > Pseudomonadaceae > Pseudomonas > Pseudomonas sp. S09G 359. The sequence continues at coordinate 862,885 of NZ_CP025263.1, forward strand.
AGGGCAAGCGGGTGTTGCTGCTGATCGACTCGCTGACCCGATTTGCCCGTGCCCAGCGAGAAATCGGCCTGGCCGCCGGCGAACCCCTCGGCCGCGGGGGCTTGCCGCCGTCGGTGTACAGCCTGCTGCCACGCTTGGTTGAGCGGGCCGGGTTGACCCGCGACGGAGTGATCACGGCGATCTACACGGTACTTATCGAACAGGACTCCATGAGTGACCCGGTGGCCGACGAGGTTCGCTCGTTGCTCGATGGCCATATTGTCCTGTCGCGCAAGCTGGCCGAGCGCGGTCATTACCCGGCGGTCGATGTGCTGGCCAGCCTTTCACGGATCTTAAGCAACGTCGCCGCACCTGAGCATATCCAGGCGGGTACGGCCTTGCGGCGCCTATTGTCGGCGTACCAACAGATCGAGCTGATGCTCAAGTTGGGCGAGTACCAGGCCGGCAGTGACCCCCTGACTGACCTGGCGGTGGACAGCCGGCAGGCGGTGGACGGTTTTCTGCGCCAGGACCTGCGTGAGCCTTCACCGATGGAGGTGACTTTGAATCAACTGACGGAGCTGACCACCCATGTTCCTTTCTGAATTGGAAACCTTGCGGCGTCTGCGCAAGCACCGGGCGGACCGGGCCGAGCGCGCGTTGGGTGAGGCTAAAAGGCGCCAGCGCGCGCTGCAATTGCAAGTTGAGCAGGCACAGCGGGTTCTTGAGCAAACTCGCCTGCAGGAAGCCCGCAAAGGTGGGGAGTTATTGAGAGAGCACCAAGGGCAAGTGATCTCGTTTCAGCAGCTCAATGCATGGAATCGGCAGGAGCGCTCGTTGTCCGCGAGTACGCAGCGTGAAGCAGCGCAGTTGCAGGCGTTGCACGGGCAGCAGGAGCAGCAAGTGATACACATCGATAGTGCGCAGAAGCAGGTCACCCAATGTTTGCGCGAGGTTGAGAAACTTTTGGAATTATCCCGGTTATTGGTTCAGGAAGAGACATGAAACAAGTGCCTGTGAGCAAGCCGGAACGAGCGCGAATACGCGAGCCTTGGCAAGACCATGAACAGGGCGTCGGGGCGATGGTGCCCTGGGACCATAGGCGTTTGTTCGCCCAGCTGTTTACCGGGGGCGATGGCGAGGTCGGTTACGCTTCCCGTTCGCCTGCACTGATGGCGTCGTCTGAGCGGTTGATGATCGAGGCGTTGGCTAGGCAGTTGGTGCCGCGAATGCAGGGCGGTACGCAATGGCCCTTGTTGGCGGTGCTTTACCTGCCGCGGTTGGGGCGAATCAACACCCGTGTTCAGAAGGATCCGGGAGCCTGGACTGTCGAGTTGGAGGCCGAGGACGAGCGCACCGCGCAGTGGCTCGGCCGTGTACAGAAACGCTATGAGGACGTGCTGGCCGGGGCTTTGGGGCAGCCTGTCGATGTGCACCTGAGGCACGTGGGCCCAACATGATCACGTCGGTTCTAACCTTCCCTTTGATCGAAGAGGGAAGGGTTATGGCGTTGAATCGGCTGGGACGCGGTTTGCGCATGCCGTTTCAAGTGGCCGATCAGGTCGGTGCGTTGTTGCTTGAGCCAGGCCGTGCTCCTGCAGGTGCAAGCCCATTGTATTTCGAGAGTGCCCTGGGTGTGCTGGCGTTCTCCGAACCCGGGGCGATGTTCAGCTTGATGGGGGAATGCCCGGTAACCCTGGCAGAGGCTGACAACGACCCGACGTCCTGGTTCTGGGAACTGTTCCTGCATCACTTGAGCCCGCAGGTATTGGCGTTGTTAGGTCACCTGCGTTTGCTGCCTGCTCCCCGGAAGCTGAGTTTTGGTTGCCGCTTAACCGTGACCCTGGGGGCCTCCAAGGTCGTGGGGTTTCTGTGGCTGGCTCCCGAGACCTTCCTGGCCTTGTGCGTGGCCGGCCCTTGGCAGCCGACGGCAAGCCCGTTGCCCTTGTCGTTTCCGTTGGCAATCGCCGTGACGCTGGGGCGCTTGGACTTACCCATAGCACAGCTGCGTAGCTTACGTGCGGGTGACGTGCTGATGCTCGAAAAGGCCTTTTTCGATGTGCAAGGCCATGGTCAGTTGCGTATCGCAAACCACCTTCTGCAAGGACGCATTGATGATGAGTCCGGGCCGTTGTGCCTGAACATTATTTCGATCGAGGAAACGTCCGTGGACGAAGAGTTTGTCATAGAAGAATACCCAGGCTTTGAACGTGATCACCCGGTAGAGAATGTCTTTGGCCGCGAGCCTTTTGATGAATTGAGCATGGCACTGACGGTGCGCTGTGGTGCTCTGAGCCTGACCCTGGGCGAACTGCGCAATCTTGCTCCAGGTGCGGTGCTGGGCATCACCGGGTATGCGCCCGGCACCGCCGGCCTGTACTACGGTGATCGCCCCATCGGCCAGGGGCAGTTGGTGGAAGTGGATGGGCGACTCGGCCTGCAATTGTCCCGCGTGGTTTTCTCGCGATGATATTCCAGGGAATCGACCCCGTTATCGTGGCGCTGTTTTTCGGCGCACTGTCGTTGCTGCCGATGCTGTTGATCATCTGCACGGCCTTCTTGAAGATCGTCATTGTGCTGATGATCACCCGAAACGCCATCGGCGTTCAGCAGGTGCCACCGAGCATGGCGATCAATGGCATAGCACTGGCTGCAACGCTCTTCATCATGGCGCCAGTGGGTTACGAGATCGCCCAGACCCTCAAGAGCGCGCCTCTGGACATGAGTAATGTACAGGCGTTTCAAGAGACCGGGCTCGTGGCCATCCAGCCGCTACGTGCGTTTATGAAACGCAATACCGACCCGGATGTACTGACCCATCTGCTGGAAAACAGCGCGCGCATGTGGCCACCCGAAATGGCGCAAAGCACCCAGCGCGATGACCTGATCCTGTTGATCCCGGCCTTCGTATTGTCACAGTTGCAGGCGGGGTTCGAGATAGGTTTCCTGATCTACATTCCCTTCATCGTCATCGATTTGATTGTATCCAACCTGCTCTTGGCCCTTGGCATGCAAATGGTTTCGCCCATGAGTATTTCTCTGCCGCTCAAACTGCTGCTGTTTGTCATGGTCTCCGGATGGTCGCGGTTGCTCGACAGCCTTTTCCTTTCATACCTGTGAGCGCCCAATGGAACCGATCGTACTGTTCAAACAGGGCATGCTGCTGGTGGTGGTGTTGTCGGCCCCGCCGCTGATCGTGGCGGTGGTCGTCGGCGTGCTGACTTCCCTGGTTCAAGCCCTTATGCAGGTACAGGACCAGACATTGCCGTTTGGCGTCAAGCTGGTTGCGGTGGGTATTACCCTGATATTGACGGGACGCTGGATCGGCGTTGAGTTGATTCAACTGATCAACCTGATGTTCGACATGATCGCTCGATCGGCGCTGAGCTGAAGGGGATACACGTGCTGCTTTATCTTGAATATCTCCCGAGCCTGCTGGTGTCCATGGCACGCATTTATCCCTGTGCCATCCTGGTGCCGGCGTTTTGTTTTCAGCACATACGCGGCATGCATCGGCACGTCATCGTCATGGTCATGGCGTTGATTCCAGCGCCAGGAATCCATGCGGTACTGGCGGGCCAGGACTACTCCACGTTGATGATCGCCGGGCTGATACTCAAGGAGGCGGCCTTGGGCATTTTGCTGGGCGTCTTGTTGGCCATGCCCTTCTGGATGTTCGAGTCAGTCGGAGCGCTGCTGGATAACCAGCGTGGCGCCTTGGCAGGCGGTCAACTCAACCCTTCGCTGGGGCCCGATGCGACCCCTCTCGGCCACCTGTTCAAGCAGTTGGTGATTTACCTGTTGATCGTGGTCCTGGGCCTGAGCGTGCTGACCCAAGTGATCTGGGACAGTTATCTGATCTGGCCGGCCACTGCCTGGCTGCCGATGCCGGCAGTCAATGGGTTCAGTATTTTCCTTGGCATACTCGGCGATACCTTTACCCATATGATGCTTTACGTTGCGCCCTTTATTGCGGTGCTGTTGTTCCTGGAGTTCGGCATCGCGCTACTGGGGGTCTACAGCCAGCAACTCCAGGTGAGTACGCTGGCGCCACCGGTCAAGTGCCTGGCGGGCATAGGTATCTTGCTGTTGTACTTTGCGTTGCTCCAAGACCTGATCGTCGGGCGCATGAGCCTGCTGGGTGACCTCAAGCACTCGCTCGGGCTGATGTTCGAGGCTGCGCAGCCATGAGTGACTCAGGCGAAAAAAAGCACCCGGCGTCAGCCAAGAAGCTGCGTGATCAACGCAAGAAAGGCCAGGTTTCCCAAAGCCAGGATGTGGGCAAGCTGCTGGTGCTGACGGCCATCAGTGAGGTCGCCCTGTTCACTGCCGACACCAGTATGCAACGCTTCCAGCAACTGCTGGTGTTGCCCATGTCCAGCATGGCCCAGCCCTTTACCCGGGCGTTGGAGGAAGTACTGTTTGAAGGCATGGTGATGTTTTTTTCGTTCGCCCTGTTGATGGCTGGGTTGGCCATTATCATGAAGCTGATCGCAAGCTGGTTTCAGATCGGGTTCCTGTTTGCCCCGGAGACCTTGAAACTCGATTTCAATCGTATCAACCCGTTGAGCCAGCTCAAGCAGATGTTCTCCGCTCAATCCGTCATGAACCTGTTGATGAGCATTGCCAAGGCGCTGCTCCTGGGCCTGGTGTTGTACGTGGTGATCTGGCCCTCATTGGGGGCGTTGATCAACCTGGCCAACAGTGACCTGCCAACCTATATCGCTGCGCTGATCACCCTGTTCCGTCACGTGCTGCATGCGTGCCTGGGGCTTTTGCTGGTGCTGGCCCTCGTAGACCTGGCGATGCAAAAACACTTCTTCGCCAAGCGCATGCGCATGACTCAGGTGGAGGTCGTCAAAGAGTACAAGGACATGGAGGGTGACCCTCATGTGAAGGGGCAGCGTCGCTCGCTGGCCTATCAGCTGGCCAACGAGGAGCCCAAGGTCAAGCTGCCCAAGCTGGAAGAATCCGACATGCTGGTGGTTAACCCCACGCACTTTGCCGTCGCGTTGTATTACCGCCCCGGCAAGACGCCACTGCCGATACTGATCAGCAAGGGCACGGACGCTGACGCCCGAACATTGATCCAGCAGGCGAAGGCCGCTGAGGTACCGGTGATCCAGTGTGTATGGCTGGCCCGCATGCTCTACACCCATGAACTCGGGGCGAGTATCCCGCGCGAAACCTTGCAGGCCGTGGCGCTGATTTATCGCACGTTGCGTGAACTTGATGACGAAGCCAAGTGCGAAACCCTGCAGATGCCAGAGCTTGAATTGCGCTGATCGAAACCTGGTACTGCAAAAAGCCTGACGTTGATCGCCAGGCTTTTTGCCAAGGCTCAGCGCTCCAGCGATATCGTCTGGTAGTCCGCCCGTTCCCCGGAAGGGCCAGGCTCGACGCGCATCTGCGCAGGCCACCAGATCACCATTTGATCCTTGGTCGCTTGCGGGCGTGAGCAGGAGTCGCCTTTGCACGTGGGGGTGCAGCCGGCGAGGAGCAGCACTGTGCTGATGAGGATGACATGCAAAAAGCGCTGCTTCATGGCCTGGCCTTCTGGGCTGGAGTGATCAAAGAGGGACGAGGTACGTCACGGTGTTCATCTTTCACCACCGGGCGCATGGCGATAAAAACCTCGGCTTCTTCACCTGGCTTAAGCCAGGCACGCGGCCACACGGTGACCGCCAGGGTGTTCGAGTTGCTGCACTCTTTTTCGTCGATGCGCACATTGCGCTTGATCTGATTGCGCACCACCACCACCGCCACATTGAACTCTGGGCCGGCAAACCATTGGCTGCGTTCAGTGTTCATCGCCAGGAGTTCTCGGGTGCTGCACAAGGTGTCCAGGCTCACAGGCATCGGTGCCGCCTTGAATGCCACGGGGACCTGCCCGGAAACGAGATGAGCCAGGGTGCTGGTGATATCACTGCGTTTGATCACCGGTTGGTGTTGCGCATAACGCCTGGCCAGTGGCTTGAGGGCAGCCTGTAGCTCCGCTTGATCCTCCTGCGGCAGATAACGCGAAGGGTCCGCTTGATCACCGATGACGCGTGGCGTCAGGATAAACAGGCGTTCACGCCGATTGTTCTGGCGTTCTGTGGACGAGAACAACGCCTTGCCCAGCAGTGGTATGTCGCCCAGAAACGGAATTTTGCTGTGCCTGTCGCTGCTTTCGGTGACATGGAACCCACCGACTACCAGCGAGCGTTTTTCCGCCATGACCGCCTGGGTACTGACTTTGCCCCTGCGCACATCGGGACCGATGCGATCCGGGTTGGATTCATCGAAATTTCCGTCTTCGATATCGATCGAAAGGTGAACCTGGTGAGTGCCGCGGGTGGTGATTACCCTGGGCGCCACCTGGAAACTGGTGCCGACAGTGATAGGCAGAATGGTCGCCACCTCTGTGCCTGCCGTCAGGTACTGCGTGCGGTTGAAATCAATCACCGCCGGCTGGTTTTCCAGGGTGAGCACCGAAGGGTTGGACACCATCGTTGCCAGGCCGCGCTGCTCCAGTGCGCGTATGTCGGCAAAGAAGCGGTCACGGTTCTCGATCGAGAGCTGTGACGAGGTGCCCGGTGCCATGTTCACTCCGCCACGGAAGCGACTGTTTTGAAAGCCCCAGTTGACCCCGAACTCACGCAATTGCGTGCGCTCGATATCGAGGATGATTGCGTCGATTTCCACCAGTTTGCGTGCCACGTCGAGCTGGGCAATCAGCTCGCGATACATCGCCTGCCGCTCCGGGATGTCATAGATCAGTACGGCGTTGTTGCGCACATCGGCTTCGACGCGGATTTTGCCTGTGGGCACCGCGGCTCGGGGAGTGAGCGTCATGCCAGCGGGCGACTGCGCCGGGTTTGTCGCCTGGCTGAGCATTTGCCCGAGCATCGGGTTGCCCAGCCGGGGAATGTTCGGCGTGAGGGGAGAGGGCTGTGAGGCCTGTGAGGGCGGCGGGGTCATCATCGTGGCGCCTGTACGCGGCTCCAATAACCCGCGCAGCATGGTAGCGACGCCTGGGATGGTGAGTTTTTCGCCGCGATAATCGATCTGGCGATCTCCCGCGTTGGCGAATTTCAGCGGGTAGCTGAGCACGCTTTGTTTTTCATCGGGCGATTTGCGCTGGCTGCTGAATTGCTTGATCTGGTCGATGTAGTGCTTGGGGCCAGAGACCAGCACGACCCCATCCTCAGGCAGTTCCCCCCAACCGAAGCGGCTATCGAGCAGGCCGATATCGGTGAGTGCGCGCTTGAGGTCGGCCACGGTTTCGGAAGAGACCTCCAGGCGCGCGGACTCTTGCAGGTTCAGGGTGCTGACATAGAGCGTGTTGTTGTACAGGTACCACTGGAAGCGGTGCTCTACCCCCAGCCGGTCGAGCATCGACTGTGGGGTATTGGCGCGTATCTTGCCATTTACGATGCCATCCAGCAGGCCGTCGACTTGCAGTTGTGTGCCAAAGGTCTGAGCGAAGTCCTCCAGTACTTCTCGTAGGGGCTTGTGCTCGGCCTCATAGGCGTAGGCGGTATTTTTCCATTCAGGCGGAATGGCCGCGAAGCTGCTGTGCAGCGGCGCCAACAACAAGGGCAGCGCGAGCAAACAGCCCCAGTGGGCGCGTTTTACCAAGACGGCAGGCGAGTTTACGCGCAAGCCGGAGTGCTTGTTGATCTTGCTATACATGACAAGTTCTCTGTTTCAGTGCGGTAGCTTACGTAGGGGAGTGGGCTGCAAATCGCGCCCAGCCTTAGTCAGGCGCGCAGTGACGCCACGCCAGGTTTCGCGTTTGTTGAAAAGGGCTTCCAAGGCACTCAGCAGGACTGCGGGCATTACACTGGCCAGAGGTGACCAGCGCCTGGCGCTGAGGCAAGTGCGCCTTGGATATGCGTCAGGCCGGCCTGACCGCGACGACATCAAAACTGCAACGGAGTTTTTTGGATTGGACGGGGTAGTTGTGTGCGTAGCAACGCACGTTGACCTTGTCATCCTGTTCGAACATCTGAAAGCGCTGTTTGCGACGACTCAAACAGTCCGGCAGATATTGCTGCAAGTCACTAAACGACATTTATGGCGCTTTTAAACGTCTCGTGCTGGTAGCTGACGTAGGCCCCGGCCACCGTGTAGTTGACACTGTCGTTCGTCTTCGCTTGCATAAGTTTGTCGAAGGCCCTCGAGAGCTCTTCTTCTCCCCCCCCGTTAGAAATGTCCTTATCGATTTCCTTGGAAACTCTATCGGAACGGGCTTGCTGCCTGTAGATACTATTAAGAAAGCGGACGTCACTATTCATCGCATTAACTCCAGTGGGGGGTCTATTCCTATGTGGCACCAGATGGATGACCGGTTCCCTCCACGGATTAATTTGTTAGAAAAAAACTAAAAGTGTTGTTACTTGTGCCTACCTTCGTGGGGGGATGATCACCAGGTTGTTGACGGCATCAGTCCAGTTGATGTGAAACCCACCATCTTCTGTTTCAAGAATCAGCGATCTGGCGGCGAGCCCGTCCTCGACGCGCAGTGCCCATGGCACATCACAGTGCCTGCTCAGCCATTGTTCGACATGTTCACGGTCCAACGGATTGCACAGTAAGTTCGCCTCCACAGTCGGGAGTTGGGCAGTCAACAGCTTATTGAGCAGGACAGTCAGGCGTTGAGCGGGTACGGTCTCTTCCAGCAAGCTTCGGATAGCCGTGTTGATAACTGAGCTGGCGGCAGTTTCCAATTGGTCGAACATCGCTTGTCGTTCCGACTCCCAGCGGTGAAGTTGGGAATTGGCGCGCTGCCAGAACTCATTGCTTGCACTTTGCAGTATTTCCTCGCATTGGCTTTCGGCTTGGCGTATGAGCGCCTGTGCTTGAGTTTCGGCTTGTTCAAGGATTTGACGGGCCTGGGTATATTCGACAAGCATTTCCCGAGGAATCAGGGCTGTCGACAGGTCGTGGGAGCGGGCGTGCAGCTCAACTTTATGGGTGCAAAACATGGTTGGATATCTCGCGGGAGGCGCGCAGCGATTCCTCTGTTGAAGTAGAGGTTGCACGCCAAATAGTGGCTTGCCACAGAATGTCCAGGCGGCCTGGAGCGTCCCCCAGCTTTGGGCACTGCTCCAATTCAAGCACCCTCTGATGTGCAAAGCTCAAGCGCAACCGCTGCCATATAGCGGGTGTGACCCACGCGCGCAGATAGTGCAAGGGGTCGTCGATGCTCACCGGTGCGGGGCCTGGCGGCAGCGCTTTGGCCAAGCGCTGGCACCAAAGAAGCTGTTCTTGACTCAATCGACTGTCGTACGGCGCGCTGTATACCTCATTGACGAGTGTGAGTATGAGGTCTCGTTGTTGCGAGCTTATTCGCACCAGTTCAAGCAACGCCGCAGACAGTGGCGGCGCAAGTTCAGGTTTGATGCCGAACATGGTGCTCGCCCGGGCATGATGGCTTCGAGAAAGTGCTGCCGTCTCTACAAAACCCGTTAGCGTAAGCCAGTCGATGTGGGCGTTCTCCCATGGGCAGGCCCACCATTTCACCCAGCTGAGACCATCACTCATGAACGTACGCTGTTTCAGGCTGTGGTGCCGAAGCGAGCCTTATCCTGCGGCGCCAGACCAGCCAGGCACCGGCACCCAGCAAGAGCGCGAGCAGAGGGGCGAAAGTGCTGACGAGCCAGATACCGAGGTCTCGTTCTGGCACCAGGAAAGGGCCGAAATAGACAAGCTGTTGCTTTTCTATGTAGGCCGTGGCCGGTACGAAAACGACGGTCAGCTTTGTTGTATTGTCTATAGCTGAGGCCATGCCGGGGAGGCTGCTGGCCACCAACCTGCGCACTCGCGCATTGATATTGTCAGGGTCAAGTCGTGGGTCGTGCTTGATGAATATAGACGCGGACGCCGGTTGTACAGGCTCTCCGGGTGCTATCCGTTCAGGCAACACCACATGCACCCGTGCGACCAGTACACCGTCTATATTGGATAAGGTTGCTTCCAGCTCTTGTGACAGTGCGTAGATGTAGCGCGCGCGCTCTTCAAGTGGTGTAGAGATGACCCCCTCCTTGCGGAAGATTTCCCCCAGGGTTGAGCGTGCAACCTTGGGCAGCCCAGCGGCGTCCAGGGTACGAACGGCTCGATTGATGTCACTTGCCTTGACGCGGACAGCGACGCCGTCTTTTCCCGGAATCTTTTGGGCACGGATCTGTTTGTCTGCCAGTTCCGCGATGACTTCATTGGCTTCCTGTTCGGAAATGTTGCGGTGGAGTTCTACGCTTTCACCGCAGCCGGTGAGCAACAGCGCCAATGAGAAAAATAAGAGGGTGCTTAGGCGGCGGTACATGACTACCCCATGGTTGAAATTTTATCGCAGGCTTTTGCGATCGCGCCGACTACCTTGATGTGTGAGATCACATCGACATGCGCTTCGACAAGCAATTGGGGGAGCTCGCTCATACCTTTATTCTTGCTAGCGTCCCGAAAGCCCTTGGAGAGACGCGACGCTATTTCCGACGACTCACTGGTGCCCCAGGCTGAATCGGTAGCGGCTACGGGGCGAGGGCTTCCTCTATCAGGTTGATTGGTCTTGTTCATTTCGGCCTGGAAAAAATTGACGTCAGAAGATCGATGACCCTCAGCAGGCGTATCCGACCCGGTGTTGATCTTTCTATCCGTTGTGAGTCCTGCGTGGGTAATGAGCATATGTCCCTCTATCGAAAGTATCGAGTGTGGTGACCCACGTTAAGTAAAAGCCCCCTCAACGAGTGAGTTGAGAAGGCTTGATTTACTTAGTAACGTATAGCTTTGCAGTTGGCCATCGTTGCGTTCTGCTTAGCGATTTTTCGATCCTCATCGGTTTTTTCTACAGCATCCCAACCCTTTTTCTCTTGGATTGCTTTTGCAGCTTGATCTTGTGGGGTGCTACCTACGCCACCTAGTGCCATGATTCACCTCTTAAACTTTAAATAAGATTTGATAACGGTTGACCGCTATCGGTCGTTCGTGAGCGACATTGAAATCGATCGTTGAATATGTGGCTTACACGATATGAAGCGTTCCAATTCTCACGGAGGAGAGGTGTGTGTATTTATTTCGTAATGTTTTTTCTATCTGCAAGATGTAACAGGAGGTGATTCAGGCAAGTTTCGGCGTTATGTCCAAGCGCTTTATGCCAGCTTTACTTCGAACTGCTTCATCCGGTAATAAAGAGTACGCTTGGCGACCTTCAGCTCAACGGCGACGCTATCTACACAGTGGTCGTTACGTCGCAGCGACTCTTCAATCAGTGCTTTTTCAATTTGCTGCAACCGCGCCTTCAGGCTCATTTCATGGGCAGGGGGGTTGAATATCGTAGGTGAAAGCGGTGGCAGGCCCAAGACGAACCGCTTGGCAGAAGAGCGCAATTCGCGGACATTGCCTTGCCAGGAATGACATAGCAATTGCTGCAGCAATTCACCGGGCGGCGTCGGGGCAGGGCATTTGAAAAGGTCCGCTTCTTGCTGGATCATCCCCAGGAATAACGGAATGATCCGCTCACGTCGGTCTCGCAGGGCAGGAAGTTGGAAACTGACGACATTCAGGCGAAAGTACAAGTCGCGTCGGAAGGTGCCTTGCTCGACCATTGCCAGCAGCGACTGCTGGGCCGACGCAATAACGCGCATATCCACAGGGATGAATCGGGTTGAACCCAGGCGCTCCACCCCGCGCGACTCCAACACGCGCAGCAGTTTGGCTTGCAGGCTCAATGGCATGCTGTCTATCTCATCGAGGTACAGGGTGCCCAGATGAGCGGCCTCGACGACGCCGGCCCGGGATTGCATTGCTCCGGTGAAGGCGCCGCTGTTGACCCCGAATAACTGGCTTTCTGCGAGACTTTCCGGGATGGCCGCGCAGTTCACGGCAACAAAGTTACCTCGCCGCCCCGATAGGTTATGTATCCGTTGCGCCAAGGTATCCTTGCCTGTGCCGGTTTCACCCAATAGCAGTATGTCAATACTGAGAGACGCGGTGCTAACGAGCGTACTTTCAATATCTGGGCTTTCAATCAATGAGATATATGTTTCATTTTCCCTGAGAGGGGCGGCCGACATCAAAAGGGTGCTCCATTATTTCTTTGCGCTATTGAGAAAATTATCAGCAGGCGCGCTTTTTTAGAATGGAAAGCATAGTTTTTTTCTTCCTGCATTACAGTAGGAGCTTGCGCAGGCGGTGTAGGATAAGTTAGAAAGTTTCAGGTTTATTTCTTTTGGTGGGGGAGCAGTAGGGGGAATCTTAAAATGAAAGGTATATATAAGTTTTTTGGCAGTGTGTGTAACAGTGGCCCACAAAAAAGCCGATGCACTGCATCGGCTTTTTATTTGCGATGTAAACCGTATTTAATGCTTAGACATTGAAACGGAAGTGCATCACGTCGCCATCCTTGACGATGTATTCCTTGCCTTCCAGGCGCCATTTACCGGCTTCCTTGGTACCGGCTTCACCCTTGTACTGGATGAAGTCGTTGTAGGCGATGACTTCGGCGCGGATAAAGCCTTTTTCGAAGTCGGTGTGGATCACACCAGCAGCCTGTGGCGCGGTGGCGCCGACTTTCACGGTCCAGGCGCGAACTTCTTCGACGCCGGCGGTGAAGTAGGTCTGCAGGTGCAGCATTTCGTAGCCGGCGCGGATTACACGGTTCAAGCCAGGCTCTTCCAGGCCCAGGGCCTCGAGGAACATGTCTTTCTCTTCGCCGTCATCCAGTTCGGCAATTTCCGCTTCGATCTTGTTGCACACTGGCACCACTATCGCGCCTTCTTCCTCGGCGATGGCCTTGACCACGTCGAGCAGCGGGTTGTTCTCGAAGCCGTCTTCGGCAACGTTGGCGATGTACATTACCGGCTTGGTGGTCAGCAGGTGGAAGCCCTTGATCACCGCTTTTTCGTCGGCATTCATGCTCTTCATCAGGCTGCGCGCCGGCTTGCCCAGGGTGAAGTGCGCGATCAACTGCTCCAGCAGGCCTTTCTGGACCACTGCATCCTTGTCACCGCCCTTGGCGTTGCGCGCGACTTTCTGCAGTTGCTTTTCGCAGCTGTCGAGGTCGGCGAAGATCAATTCCAGGTCGATGATCTCGATGTCGCGTTTCGGGTCGACGCTGTTGGAGACGTGAATCACGTTCTCGTCTTCAAAGCAGCGGACCACGTGGGCGATGGCATCGGTTTCACGGATGTTGGCCAGGAACTTGTTACCCAGGCCTTCACCTTTCGACGCGCCTGCCACCAGGCCCGCGATATCGACGAATTCCATGGTGGTCGGCAGGATGCGCTTGGGATTGACGATGGCCGCCAGTTCCTGCAAACGCGGGTCTGGCATGGCCACGATACCGCTGTTGGGTTCGATGGTGCAGAAGGGGAAGTTCTCCGCCGCAATACCGGACTTGGTCAGGGCGTTGAACAGGGTGGATTTGCCGACGTTGGGCAGGCCGACGATGCCGCAATTGAATCCCATGGTGTTTCCCCTCGGTAAGAGTCAGGCCTTCTGGCTGTGCAGGTTTTTCATCGCGCGGTTCCATTCACCGGCGAAGATATCCGGCAGCACGCCGAGGGCAAAATCGATGCTGGCATCGAGTTTTTCCTGTTCGGCGCGTGGCGCACGACCCAGGACGAAATTTGAAACCATACTGGCAACGCCTGGGTGGCCAATGCCGAGCCGCAGACGGTAAAAATTATTCTGATTGCCCAACTGCGCGATGATGTCGCGCAGGCCATTGTGCCCGCCATGCCCGCCGCCTAGCTTGAGCTTGGCGACACCGGGTGGCAGGTCCAGTTCGTCATGGGCCACCAGGATTTCTTCGGGTTTGATCCGGAAGAAGCCCGCAAGCGCTGCGACAGCCTGGCCGCTGCGGTTCATGTAGGTGGTGGGAATCAGCAGACGAACATCCTGACCCTGGTGCGAGAAGCGCCCGGTCAGACCAAAATATTTGCGATCGGCCACCAGGTTCACACCTTGGGCGTGGGCGATGCGCTCAACAAAAAGGGCCCCCGCGTTATGCCGGGTCTGTTCGTATTCGGCGCCTGGATTTCCCAGGCCAACGATCAGTTTTATGGCAGTCACGACAGGGGCCCTTCCTTTGGAGTTGTGGATAACATCGCCGCGACCTGAGTGCGGCGAAAGTGGACGACAGGAGCTCACTTATCCAGAGATAAACTTCGCGTTGTCGCCCGCTTTCTCGCTACGTTCCGGTCCGCGATGTTTCCTCAAGCTCCGGCAATACAGAGTGAATTACTCTGCAGCGCCTTCTTCAGCTTCTGGAGCAACGCGTGGAGCGTGTACGTTTGCAACAGCTTTGTCATCACCGTGAGCCAGTGCAACAAACTCAACGCCTTTAGGGGCTTTGAGGTCGGACAGGTGAACGATTGCGCCGATTTCCAGAGCCGACAGGTCGACTTCGATGAACTCAGGCAGATCTTTCGGCAGGCAAGTTACTTCGATTTCGTTCAGGACGTGCGAGATCTCGCCGCCTTTCTTGACCGGAGCTTCTTCACCAACAAAGTGCACAGGCACGATAGCGGTCAGTTTCTGACCAGCTACAACGCGTACAAAGTCAGCGTGCAGTACGTGGCCCTTGGACGGGTGACGTTGCAGAGCTTTGATGATTACGTTCTGCTTTTTGCCGCCAACGTTCAGTTCGATAACGTGGCTGTAGGCAGCATCGTTTTCGAGCAGTTTGGCAACTTCTTTAGCCAGCATGCTGATGGATTCAGGGGCTTTTTCGCCACCGTAAACTACAGCTGGAACCAGGCTTGCGAGACGACGCAGGCGGCGGCTCGCACCTTTCCCCAGGTCGGAACGCACTTCAGCATTCAGAGTAAAATCGTTCATGTTGTATCTCCAAAATAACCACATTCGCCCCAGCGTTTGCGACCAGCGCTAAAGGCGATATGGGCAAAAAAGCCCCGCCCCAACAGTATGCTGGGGCGGGGCGCTTTTCGTCAGTGAGATGTTTCGTAAGGTTTGACCCTTAACGGAACATCGCGCTGATCGATTCTTCGTTGCTGATACGGCGAACCGCTTCGGCAACTACCGGTGCGATATCCAGTTGACGGATACGCGAACAGGCTTGAGCTGCTGCGGACAACGGGATGGTGTTAGTCACCACCAGTTCGTCCAGCATGGAGTTCTCGATGTTCTCGATCGCTCGGCCCGACAGCACAGGGTGTGTGCAGTAGGCGAAGACTTTTGCTGCACCGTGCTCTTTCAAGGCTTTTGCCGCGTGGCACAGGGTGCCGGCGGTGTCGACCATGTCATCAACCAGAATACAGGTACGCCCTTCGACATCACCGATGATATGCATCACTTCAGAGTGATTGGCTTTCTCACGGCGTTTGTCGATGATCCCGAGATCTACGCCCAGGGATTTGGCAACAGCCCGTGCACGCACGACGCCACCAATGTCCGGGGACACGATCATCAGGTTTTCAAAGCGCTGGTCTTCGATGTCATCCACCAATACGGGGGAGCCGTAGATGTTATCTACCGGAATATCGAAGAACCCCTGGATTTGGTCAGCGTGCAGGTCAACCGTGAGAACACGGTCGATGCCTACCACGGTCAGCATGTCAGCAACGACTTTCGCGCTGATAGCCACACGTGCGGAACGCGGACGGCGATCCTGACGGGCATAACCAAAGTAAGGGATTACAGCTGTGATTCGAGTCGCTGAGGAGCGGCGGAAGGCATCAGCCATCACGACGAGTTCCATCAGGTTATCGTTGGTCGGAGCGCAGGTCGGCTGAATAATGAAGACGTCTTTACCGCGGACGTTTTCATTGATCTCGGCTGTAATTTCGCCGTCGGAGAATTTACCGACAGAGATGTCACCGAGAGGGATATGCAGCTGACGTACGACACGTCGAGCCAGATCGGGGTTGGCGTTCCCCGTAAAGACCATCATCTTGGACACGCGCAGTACCTAGAGGCTGAGGGTAACCTGGATGAGTATTAGAAAATGGCAGGGGCGGCTGGATTCGAACCAACGCATGGCAGGATCAAAACCTGCTGCCTTACCGCTTGGCGACGCCCCTGTATCTGTTGCAACGAGTACCCAGTACTCGGTTCCTTTTAGAGCAGACTTTGCAGCTTGCGATGCAACATCGAAACGTTGCTTCCCTTTGCTACAAACCCTGTAAGGGTCTCTGTAAGAAGGGCCGAGACTTTATCAGCTTCAGCTTTGCTTGGGAAGCCCCCAAACACACAACTTCCAGTTCCGGTTAATTTTGCTTCGGTAAATTTACCTAACAAATTCAAAGCTTTACGTACCTCTGGATAACGCCTTGCTACAACCGGTAAGCAGTCATTTCGACTGTTTCCCTTGGGAACGGGGCGCACTTTAATGGGAGAAGAGTTACGTGTCAACAACGGATCTGAAAAAATTTCTGCTGTACTTACAGATACTTGCGGGACAAGCACGACATACCAAGGCTCTTCGGGGTATTCCGGGGTGAGTTTCTCCCCCACGCCCTCGGCAAAAGCCGCGTGCCCATGCACGAAAACCGGCACGTCGGCGCCCAGCGTAAGGCCCAGCGCGGCCAGGCGATCAGGGGCCCAGCCCAGTTGCCACAAGTGATTGAGGCCGAGCAATGTGGTCGCGGCATTTGAGCTGCCACCCCCGATGCCGCCGCCCATGGGCAGGATTTTGTCGATCCAGATGTCGATGCCGAGCGAGCAGCCGGATTGTGCTTGCAGTTTTTTCGCCGCCTTCACAATCAGATTGCTGTCGTGGGGCACGCCTGCGAATTCGGTATGCAGTTGGATCACGCCGTCGTCGCGTACGGCGAATGTCAGTTCGTCGCCGTAGTCGAGAAATTGAAACAGCGTCTGCAGTTCGTGGTAGCCGTCTGCACGGCGCCCGAGAATATGCAGCATCAGGTTGAGTTTGGCCGGGGAGGGCAGGGTCAGCTTTTGCACGGTCACGGTTATTGCCCCAGCTTGCGCGGTTGCCAGTCCTTGATCACCAGCGTGACGTCAAGGTCGGTGCCGTGCAGCTTGATGCGCTCGGGCAGCCAATAACCGCTTTGTTGCACGTAGCTCAAATACTCGACCTGCCAGCCATCCTGTTCCAGTGACGCAAGGCGGCTGTCGCCATTGAGGCTCAGGCGGCTTTTGCTGTCCGGCGCAGGCAGGCCGCGTACCCACCACACCAGGTGCGATACCGGCAGTTTCCAGCCAATCTGTTCTTCCAGCAGCGCTTCCGGCGAGGTCGCCTCATAGCGGCCCTGGTTGGCCACTTCGAGGCTCACTTGCCCCGGTCGGCCGGTGAGGCGCGCTGCGCCTCGGCCCAAAGGCCCGGACAGGCGAATGTCGTAGTAGTCCTGGCGTTGCAGCCAGAACAAGGTGCCGCTGCCGGAATCTTTTGGCGCGCGTACCCCGACTTTACCTTCGATCTGCCAGCCATCGATGCTGCTGAGCTGGTCCTTGTGTTGTTGCCATTGCGCCGGGTTGCCCTGGCCTTCAACGGATTCGCGGGTGCCGACGCCCGCGCAACCGGCGAGCAGGGCGATGATGCTGAAAACAATAACGTGGCGCAAGAACATAAGCTTAAAGGGTCTCGGATCCGGTCAGGCGCTTGATGGTGCCGCGCAGGATGGGGCTTTCGGGTTGTTCCTTGAGGAATTTTTCCCAGATTTGCCGGGCTTCGCGCTGCTTGCCATTGGCCCACAGCACTTCGCCCAGGTGGGCGGCGACCTCCTGGTCAGGGAAGCGCTCCAGCGCCTGGCGCAGCAAACGCTCGGCTTCGTCGAGGTTGCCCAGGCGGTAATTCACCCAGCCGAGGCTGTCGAGTACGGCCGGGTCTTCCGGGTTGAGCTTGTGCGCTTGCTCGATCAGCACTTTGGCTTCGGCGTAGCGCGTAGTGCGGTCGGACAAGGTGTAACCCAAGGCATTGAGGGCCATGGCGTTGTCCGGGTCACGCTTGATGATCAGGCGCAGGTCTTTTTCCATCTGCGTCAGGTCATTGCGTTTTTCCGCCTGCATGGCGCGGGTGTACAGCAAGTTCAAATCGTCGGGAAATTGCAGCAAGGCCTGTTGCAACACCTTCCAGGCGCGCTCGCCCTGATTGTTGGCCGACAACGTCTCGGCCTGGATCAGGTATAGCTGGATCGCGTAGTCCGGTTCGGCATCGCGGGCGGCGGCCAGGCGTTTTTCCGCCTCGTCGGTGCGGCCGTTGCTCATCAGGATATCGGCCTGGCGCAACTGGGCGGGCAGGTAGTCATTGCCAGGGCCGACCTGGGCGTATTCGAGCAGGGCGGCTTGTGGGTCGTTACGCTCTTCGGCAATACGGCCGAGGTTCAGGTGCGCCGAATCCACATGGCTTTCGCGCTGGATCAGCTCTTCCAGGTAGCCTTTGGCCTCGTCCCAGGCCTTGGCTTCCAGGCACACCAATGCCAGGGAATAGCGCAGTTCGTCGTCGTCCGGGTATTGCTGGACCAAACTGGCGAACTGCACTTTGGCGTCCTCCATGCGGTCCTGCTCCACCAGCGTACGCGCGTAAGTCAGGCGCAGACGCTTGTCTTCCGGGTATTTCTTGATGCTTTTTTCCAGCAGCGGAATCGCTTCCTTGCCACGGTTGAGGTTCTGCAGCAGGCGCGCACGCAACAGGATCGGTGCGATTTCGCCGTCTTCCGGCGGGTTCTGCTCCAGCAGTTTCAGCGCGGCCTCGGCTTCGTCGTCCTGTTGCAGCAGCAAGGCCTTGCCGAAAATCAGCTGGCTGTTTTTTGGATGTTTTTGCAGCAGGCGGTCAAAACTCTTCATCAGGCCATTGCGGGTGTCCTGATCGGTGTCGGCGGCCGACAGCGCGAGGAAGTCGAAATGGGTGTCGCCCTTGCCCTGCAGGACTTTCTCCATATAGACCATGGAGTCGTCATAACGCCCAGCCCGCGCCAGTTGAATCGCCGCCGCGCGTTGGGCTTCGAGGTCGTCCGGGGCGTTTCTGGCCCAGATCAGCGAAGTGTCCAGCGCCGCCTGATCGGCCCCCAAGTACTCGGCAATGCGAAACGCCCGCTCGGAAATGCCCGGGTCCTGCGTGTTGATGGCCTGGGTCACATAGTTATCCAGCGCAATATCGAAGCGATTGCGTTGGCCGGCCAGCTCCGCGCTCAGCAGGCTGAACACCGTTTCTTCGCTGAACGAGGAATAAACCTTGGGCTTTTCAGGGGCGGGGGTGCTGTCTTCTACCGGCGGGGTACCGTCCGGCGACACGGGTGCCATGGCCTGGCAGCCGCTGAGGAAGACAAAAGCAAGGAGCAACGCGGAAGATCTATTCATATAGGAAGAGGACGACTAACCTGCGGTCGGATCATCATGACACAAGCCTTCGGCCAAACATAACCGAGTCTCAGTGGGTACCTTTATAGGCACAAGGTATAGGGACAATAGACGACGGTGGTTGTTCTGAATCTTTCGAAGTAGGACAATTGTCGGCTTCCCGACATCATCAGCGATATTGAATGGCCTTCCTCGCACTCGGTATTAACCACAAGACTGCAACCGTAGACGTGCGCGAGCGCGTGGCGTTTACGCCAGAGCAGTTGGTTGAGGCCTTGCAGCAGCTCTGCCGGCTCACCGACAGCCGCGAAGCTGCGATCCTTTCGACCTGCAATCGCAGCGAGCTTTATATAGAGCAGGAACATCTTTCAGCGGATGTGGTACTGCGCTGGCTGGCCGATTACCACCATTTGAGCCTGGAGGACCTGCGCGCCTGTGCTTATGTGCACGAAGACGATGCGGCAGTTCGTCACATGATGCGTGTGGCTGCCGGGCTCGACTCGCTGGTGTTGGGCGAACCGCAGATCCTCGGCCAGATGAAATCCGCCTATGCCGTGGCCCGCGAGGCCGGCACCGTCGGCCCGCTGCTGGGGCGGCTGTTCCAGGCCACCTTCAATTCCGCCAAGCAGGTACGCACCGACACTGCCATCGGTGAAAACCCGGTGTCCGTGGCGTTTGCTGCCGTCAGCCTGGCCAAACAGATTTTCAGTGACTTGCAGCGCAGCCAGGCCCTGCTGATCGGCGCTGGCGAAACCATCACCCTGGTTGCCCGCCACCTGCATGACCTGGGCGTGAAGCGCATCGTGGTCGCCAACCGCACCCTGGAGCGCGCCAGCATCCTGGCCGAGCAGTTCGGCGCCCATGCGGTGCTGCTGTCGGATATCCCGGCCGAATTGGTGCGCAGCGATATCGTCATCAGTTCTACCGCCAGCCAGTTGCCGATCCTCGGCAAGGGCGCGGTAGAAAGCGCGCTGAAGCTGCGCAAGCACAAACCGATTTTCATGGTAGATATCGCCGTTCCCCGGGATATCGAGCCTGAAGTCGGCGAGTTGGACGACGTTTACCTCTACAGCGTCGACGACCTGCATGAAGTGGTCGCCGAAAACCTCAAGAGCCGCCAGGGTGCTGCCCAGGCCGCCGAAGAGATGGTCAGCACCGGCGCCGAAGATTTCATGGTGCGCCTGCGTGAACTGGCGGCGGTGGACGTGCTCAAGGCGTATCGTCAGCAGGGCGAACGCCTGCGCGATGAGGAACTGCTCAAGGCCCAGCGCCTGCTCGCCAATGGCAGCAGCGCGGAAGAAGTGCTGATGCAACTGGCCCGTGGCCTTACCAACAAATTGCTGCATGCGCCCAGCGTACAATTAAAAAAGCTTACCGCCGAAGGCCGCCTCGATGCGCTGGCCATGGCCCAGGAACTCTTTGCCCTCGGTGAGGGCGCGTCAGATAGCTCTTCGGATAAAAAACCGCAATGAAAGCGTCACTGCTCAATAAACTGGACGTGCTCCAGGACCGTTTCGAAGAACTGACCGCCTTGCTCGGCGATGGCGAAGTCATCTCTGATCAGACCAAGTTCCGCACCTATTCCAAGGAATACGCGGAAGTTGAGCCGATTGTGGCCACTTATAGCCAATGGCTGAAAACCCAGGCCGACCTCGAAGGCGCCCAGGCGCTGCTCAAGGACAGCGACCCGGACATGCGCGAAATGGCCGTGGAAGAAGTGCGCGAAGCCAAGGACAAGCTCGTCCAGCTGGAAGGCGACCTGCAACGCATGCTGCTGCCCAAGGACCCCAACGACGGGCGCAACGTGTTCCTCGAAATCCGCGCCGGCACCGGTGGCGATGAGGCGGCGATTTTCTCCGGCGACCTGTTCCGCATGTATTCGCGTTACGCCGAGCGCCGCGGCTGGCGTGTGGAGATCCTTTCCGAGAACGAGGGTGAGCACGGCGGCTATAAAGAAGTCATCGCGCGGGTCGAAGGCGATAACGTCTACGGCAAGCTCAAGTTCGAATCCGGCGCGCACCGCGTGCAACGGGTGCCGGCGACCGAATCCCAAGGCCGTATCCACACCTCGGCGTGCACCGTGGCGGTGTTGCCCGAGCCGGACGAGCAGGAAGCCATCGAGATCAACCCGGCGGATCTGCGGGTCGACACCTACCGCTCGTCGGGCGCCGGTGGCCAGCACGTCAACAAGACTGATTCGGCGATCCGTATCACCCACTTGCCCTCGGGCATCGTGGTCGAGTGCCAGGAAGAACGTTCGCAGCACAAGAACCGCGCGCGGGCCATGTCCTGGTTGTCCGCCAAGCTCAATGACCAGCAGACCAGCGCCGCCGCCAACGCGATTGCCAGCGAGCGTAAATTGCTGGTGGGCTCGGGCGACCGTTCCGAGCGGATCCGTACCTACAACTTTGCCCAGGGCCGGGTCACCGACCACCGGGTCAACCTCACCCTCTATTCCCTCGACGAGATTCTCGCCGGCGGCGTGGATGCGGTGATCGAGCCGTTGCTTGCCGAATACCAGGCCGATCAACTCGCGGCGATAGGTGAATAAATGACCATCATCGCCAGCCTGCTGCGCGCCGCCGACCTGCCCGACTCGCCAACCGCGCGCCTGGATGTGGAGTTGCTGCTGGCCGCTGCCCTGGGCAAGTCGCGCAGCTACCTGCACACCTGGCCGGAAAAAATCGTCAGCAGCGAAGCCGCATTGACCTTTGCCGCCTACCTGCAACGCCGCCGCGCCGGTGAGCCGGTGGCGTACATCCTCGGCCAGCAAGGCTTCTGGAAGCTGGACCTGGAGGTCGCGCCGCATACGCTGATCCCACGCCCGGAAACCGAGATGCTGGTGGAAGCGGCACTGGAATTGTTGCCGGCCACGCCCGCCAAGGTCCTCGACCTGGGCACTGGCAGCGGCGCCATCGCCCTGGCCTTGGCCAGCGAACGCCCGGCCTGGCAGGTCACCGCCGTCGACCGGGTGCAGGAAGCCGTAGCCCTGGCCGAGCGCAATCGCCAGCGCCTGCACCTCAACAATGCCACGGTGTTGAGCAGCCATTGGTTCAGCGCGTTGCAAGGGCATACGTTCGACCTGATCATCAGCAACCCGCCGTACATCGCCGACAACGATCCGCACCTGGTGGCCGGTGATGTGCGTTTCGAGCCGGCCAGCGCGCTGGTCGCCGGCCATGATGGTTTGGACGACCTGCGGCTGATCATCAGCCAGGCCCCGGCCCATCTGAGCACCGGCGGTTGGCTGCTGCTCGAACACGGTTACGACCAGGCCCTGGCCGTACGTGACCTGTTGCTGGGCCAGGGTTTTGAGGGCGTGCACAGCCGCCTCGACCTCGGCGGCCACGAACGCATCACCCTGGGGCGCCGCCCGTGCTGACCGATCAGGAGTTGTTGCGCTATAGCCGACAGATTCTGTTGCAGCATGTCGACATCGAAGGCCAGTTGCGCCTGAAAAACAGCCGTGCGCTGATTATCGGCCTCGGTGGCCTGGGCGCGCCGGTGGCGTTGTACCTGGCGGCCGCCGGTGTCGGCGAGTTGCATGTGGCGGACTTCGACAGCGTCGACCTGACCAACCTGCAACGCCAGATTATCCATGACACCGACAGCGTCGGGCAGACCAAGGTCGATTCGGCGTTGCGCCGCCTGAGTGCGATCAACCCTGAAATCAGCCTGATCGCCCACCGCGCCGCGCTGGATGCCGATTCCCTGGCGGCGGCTGTGGCGGCGGTGGACGTAGTGCTCGATTGCAGCGACAACTTCTCCACCCGTGAAGCGGTCAACGCCGCCTGCGTCGCGGCAGCCAAGCCGTTGGTCAGCGGCGCAGCGATTCGCCTTGAAGGGCAGTTGTCGGTATTCGACCCGCGCCGCGCCGACAGCCCGTGCTACCACTGTTTATATGGGCACGGCAGCGATGCCGAACTCACCTGCAGCGAAGCCGGCGTACTCGGCCCGTTGGTGGGGCTGGTCGGCAGCCTGCAAGCGCTGGAAGCCCTGAAGTTGCTGGCCGGCTTTGGCGAACCGCTGGTGGGCCGCTTGCTGTTGATCGATGCGCTGACCACGCGATTTCGCGAGTTGCGCGTCAAGCGCGACCCGGGCTGCGCGGTCTGTGGGACACAACATGGTTAAGGACGCGCCGATCGGTGTGTTCGATTCCGGCGTCGGCGGGTTGTCGGTGCTGGACGAAATCCAGCAACTGTTGCCCCACGAATCCCTGCTGTATGTGGCCGATTGCGGGCACATCCCCTACGGCGAGAAAACGCCCGCGTTCATTCTTGAGCGCTCGCGGCGGGTTGCCGCGTTCTTTCGCGAACAGGGCGCCAAGGCGTTTGTGATTGCCTGCAACACCGCGACCGTCGCGGCGGTTGCGGACTTGCGCCAGGACTACCCCGACTGGCCGCTGGTAGGCATGGAGCCCGCCGTCAAACCCGCGGCTGCCGCCACGCGCAGCGGTGTGGTGGGCGTGCTCGCCACTACCGGCACCCTGCAAAGCGCTAAATTCGCCGCGCTGCTGGACCGCTTCGCCACCGATGTGCGGGTGATTACCCAGCCATGCCCGGGCCTGGTGGAACTGATTGAAACCGGTGACCTCAACAGCGCCGCTCTGCACCAGCTGTTGCAGGGCTATATCGAACCGCTGCTCAGCGCCGGCTGCGACACCATCATCCTCGGTTGCACCCACTATCCCTTCCTCAAGCCACTGCTGGCGCATATGCTGCCCCCCAGCATCATCCTGATCGATACCGGCGCCGCTGTGGCGCGCCAACTCAAGCGGTTGCTGGGTGAGCGCGATCTGCTGGCCGTCGGTGAGCCTGAACCTGCACAGTTCTGGACCAGTGGCGATGTGTATCACCTCAGAAATATCCTACCGACACTATGGAAACATCACGGAGTTGTGCGAAGCTTCGGCTCGTGAAAAATTCGTGAAATGTCGCTGAACTTCTGACTCTGCGTCAGCTTCTATAGCGAGATAGTTTGTACAAAACCAACTAACTTCGTTCGGAAAGGATGTTTCTTATGAAGCGCTTGTTCTGTTTGGCTGCGATTGCGGCCGCTGTGGTGGGACACTCTTTTTCGGCCCAGGCCGCCGGCCTGGAAATGGGTGTGGGGAGCACCAGCGATTCGACCCTGACCTACCGTCTGGGGCTGAACTCGAATTGGGATAAAAGCTGGTGGCAGAGCGACACCGGTCGATTGACCGGTTATTGGAGCGGCGCCTACACCTACTGGGACGGCGACAAGCGCGCGAGCGTCAGCAGCCTGTCGTTCTCGCCGGTGTTTGTGTATGAGTTTGCTGGCGAGTCGGTCAAGCCGTACATCGAGGCCGGTATCGGTGTGGCGGTGTTCTCCCGCACCAAGGTCGAAGACAACAACATCGGCCAGGCCTTCCAGTTCGAAGACCGCCTGGGCTTTGGCCTGCGCTTCAACGGTGGGCATGAAGTGGGCATACGCGCCATGCACTATTCCAACGCCGGCATCAGCAGCAATAACGATGGGGTAGAGAGTTACGCGGTGCACTACACGTTGCCACTGTAAGCAACTTCCCTGTGGGAGGGGGCAAGTCGAATCGTCGCACCGCCCCTCCCACATTTGAATTCCATCAGATTCAGAATCAGCGATACGCCGTAGCCAGACTCACTCATGTGGCGAGCGGGCTTGCCCGCGTTGGGCTGCGAAGCGGCCCTGAAACCATTCACCGCAGTTCTTACTGAAACACCGGGTCGTGTGGATTGGCGCCGCTTCGCGCCCCAACGCGGGCAAGCCCGCTCGCCACAAAAGCCTGATGGTCACATAAATCCCCTGTGGGAGGGGGCTTGCCCCCGATAGCGGTGTGTCAGCCAAGCATTTACTAGCGGACACACTGCAATCGGGGGCAAGCGCCCTCCCACATTTGAATTTCATCGGATTCAGAATCAGCGATACGCCGTAGCCAGGCTCACTTATGTGGCGAGCGGGCTTGCCCGCGTTGGGGTGCGAAGCAGCCCTAAAACCATTCACCGCAGTTCTTACTGAAACAACGGGTCGTGTGGATTGGGGCCGCTTCGCGCCCCAACGCGGGCAAGCCCGCTCGCCACAAAGGCCCGATGGTCACATAGGTACTTCAATCGGCTTTTCAGCGATACGCCGTAGCAATCCCCTGGCGTTCGTCAATGCACTCCGGTGCGCCCATCTCGAATTCCCGGCAGATCAGCGGCCGGCGCTCGTAGATCGTGCACATCATGGTGTCGCGATCCAGCGCCGCGCACCAGCCGTCGTCCAGGCGCAGCATTACTTCGCCGCCCCAATCGTCGGTGTCGATGTAGCGTTCCGGCACGCCGGTGTCGGTGATCAGCATCACTTCCAGCTGGCAGCAGCAGGCCGCGCACGTCGAGCAGGTGACGGCGGGTTCGGTGATCTGGGTGTGGGGGATGTTGGTCATAGGCGCGCAGTGTAAGGCAAGCGGGTGATACGCGTGTGAATGCTCTGACGGGCGTCAGTGCCCAAGCTGATCGGCGACCCAATGCAGCAGCGGAAACAACAGGGCCCAGAGCACGGCCAGGCCGATCATGCTTGGCGCTGTGCCGTAGCCGAAACTGACCCCCGCCAACTGGCTGCCCGCGTAATACGACAACGGCCCGCCCAGCGCGCCCAGCAGGCTGGCGCGCCACCAGGGGCTTGCACTCCAGGCCAGGCAATGGCGCAAGGTCGTGGCAAGCAGCGCCCACAACATGATCAGCCAAAGCGGGATCAGCGGCCCCGGCATGCTGAAGTGAAACACACCGAAGGTCCTCAGTGAGGTGTCGACGACCGTCCCCAGCAACGTCACGGCCAGGATCACCTGGCCCTCCTTGCTCCATGCACTGAGCCACAGCAGATGGACTGCCAGTACCGCCACCCCCACCAGCAACCAGCGGCTGTTGCCTCCCAGCACGCAGGCAAACCAACCGCACTGGAACAGCGCGGCATTGGCGAGGTTCTTAAGCACTGAAGCGCCCGAGCAGCGGCGGGTTGATCGCCGAGGGCTTGGCCAGCAGCAATTGCGCGGTGCCGATGGTGCGCTCCATAAAGCCGCCCTCGCAGTAGCACAGGTAAAACTCCCACAGTCGCAGGAAATATTCGTCGTAGCCCAGTTCCGTCAAACGGCCATGGGCGCGGCGAAAATTCTCATGCCACAGGCGCAAGGTCCGCGCGTAATGCAGGCCGAAATCCTCCATGTGCAGCAGGTTCATGTCGGTGTCGCGGCTGACGATCTGCAGCATGTTCTGCACGCAGGGCAGGGCTCCACCGGGGAAAATGTAGCGCTGGATGAAGTCGACGCTGTTCTTGGCTTGCTCGAAACGCTGGTCGCGAATGGTGATGGCTTGCAGCAGCATCAGGCCGTCGCGCTTGAGCAGGTGCGCGCATTGCTTGAAGTAGGTGGGCAGGAAGCGATGGCCCACGGCCTCGATCATCTCGATCGACACCAGCTTGTCGTACTCGCCGGTCAGGTCGCGGTAATCCTGCAGCAACAGGGTGACCTGCCCCTCTAAACCCAGGGCCTCGATGCGCTTTTCGGTGTAGGCAAACTGCTCTTTGGAGAGGGTCGTGGTGGTGACCTTGCAGCCGTAGTGCTGCGCCGCGTACAGCGCCATGCTGCCCCAGCCGGTGCCGATTTCCAGCAGGTGGTCGGTAGGCTTGAGAGCGAGTTTCTGGCAGATGCGTTCGAGCTTGTTCAGCTGCGCCTGTTCCAGGCTGTCGTCGGGCGTCAGAAATTGCGCGGCCGAATACATCATGGTGGGGTCGAGGAATTCTTCGAACAGGTCATTGCCCAGGTCGTAGTGGGCGGCGATGTTTTTCTGCGAGCCCTTGCGCGTATTGCGGTTGAGCCAATGCAGGCCTTGGGTGAACGGCCGCGCCAAGCGCGCCAAGCCACCCTCCATCGCATCGAGTACGTCGAGGTTGCTGACCATCACGCGCACCACGGCGGTCAGGTCCGGGCTGCTCCAATAGCCATGGATAAACGCCTCGCCTGCGCCGATTGAACCGTTGGCGGCCACCAGGCCCCACACCGCCGGGTCGAGGATCTGGATCTCCCCCAGCAGGTGCGCTTCCCGTGCGCCGAAGACTTGGCGTTCGCCCTCCTCAATCACCACCAGTTGGCCGTGGCGCAGTTGGCTGAGTTGGCGCAGCACGGCTTTGCGCAACAGCGCCGTGGTCACGCCGTTGACATTCAGGCGGTTGGCCTTGACCGATAAGCTAGGGGATTTCATGGCGGCGATCCTTGGTATACCCGACTGCAGTACGAGAGGCGCCATCGGCGGCTCGGTGGGAAAAAATCGGTGTGCGTTTAAGCAGCAGGCGCAGGGCCTGCCAGTAGATCGCCAGGCAGGTCTTGGCGGTCATCCACGGAAAGCGCCACAGGTAGCGATGCAGGCTGGCGCGGTTGAGCGCTTCCTTTTGCAGGCTGAGGGTGGCGTCGAAGACTTTATCTTCGCCCTGCCAGTCGGCCATATGTACGCCGAGCCGGGCGGCGGGCGGGCTGAAGCTCATGCGGTATTCCAGGTCGCGGGGCAAAAACGGCGACACATGAAACGCCTTGGCCACGGCGAAGTGCTGGTGCTCATCCGCGCCCAGGGCCTGGGCCGGCAGCACATAGTGGTAGCGCTCGCGCCATGGGGTGTTGGTCACTTCACACAGGATCGCGGCCAGTTGCCCGTCGGCCTCGAAACAGTAGAAGAAACTCACCGGGTTAAAAGCCAGGCCCCAACTGCGGGCCTGGGTCAGCAGGCAGATAACGCCCTCGGGGGTACGCCCCAGGGCCTTGCCGACTTCCTGGCGCACGGCGTCGGTGAGGCTCATGCCATGGCGCGTCAATTTACGCAGGTAGTCCTGCTGGCGAAAACCGAAGGGCGCCAGTCGGCTCGCGCCGGCCAGGGGCGATAGCCCAAGCACTTGGTCTTGCTCGCTGAGGTCCAGGTACAGCAGGCCGATGCGGTAGCGAAAGGCGTGGGCCTTGGGCGCAAACCGCCGGTGGGCGATCCAGCCGCTGTACAGGGCGCTGTTCACAGGGTCTCCCCAAACGCCTGGGCCACGCGCAGCGCGCTGACCACGCCGTCTTCGTGAAAGCCGTTGGCCCAGTAGGCGCCGCAGTAAAAGCTGTTGCGGGCGCCGCACAACTCTTCCCAGCGATTTTGCGCCGCCACCGCCGCCAGGCTGTATTGCGGATGGGCGTAGGTGTAGCGCGCGAGCACCTTCAGCGGGTTGATCATCGACGTCTGGTTCAGGCTGACACAAAAGGTGGTAGCGCTGTCGATGCCTTGCAGGATGTTCATGTCGTAGGTGACGGCGGCCTGTGTCTGCACATCGCCACTCAGCCGGTAATTCCAGCTGGCCCACGCCAGCTTGCGGTCCGGCAGCAGGCGGGTGTCGGTGTGCAGCACCACGTCGTTGTCGGCGTAGGGCAGCGCGCCGAGGATCTCCTGTTCGGCCTGGCTCGGGTCGGCGAGCAGCGCCAATGCCTGGTCGCTGTGGCAGGCGAACACTACTTTGTCGAAGGCTTCGGTGCCGGCAGCGCTGTGGATAACCACGCCCTCGGCGTCGCGCTCAACCCCGTGCACCGGGCAGTTGAGGCGGATCTGCTGGCGAAAGCTGCGGGTCAGCGGTTCTATATAGCTGCTTGAACCGCCCTTGATTACGCACCATTGCGGCCGGTTGTTCACCGACAGCAAGCCGTGGTTCTTGAAGAAACGCACAAAGAATTGCAGCGGGAAACCGAGCATGTCCGCCAGCGACATCGACCAGATCGCCGCGCCCATCGGCACGATGTAATGGCGGATAAACCGTGGGCCGTAGCCGCCGGCGACGAGGTAGTCGCCCAGGGTCATCTCGGCGCTGATGCGTTGCTCCTGCAGATCCAGCGGCGCCTGGCGGTTGAAGCGCAGGATGTCACGCAACATGCCCCAGAAACCCGGCGACAGGATATTGCGGCGTTGGGCAAACAGGCTGTTGAGGTTATTGCCGTTGTACTCGAAACCTTCGTTCTGGTCACACACCGAGAAGCTCATTTCGGTGGGTTTGAATTTCACACCGATCTGCCCCAGCAGGCGGATGAAATTGGGGTAGGTCCAGTCGTTGAACACGATGAAACCGGTGTCCACCGCGTAGTGTTGCCCCTCGACCGTCACGTTGACCGTATGGGTATGCCCGCCGATACGGTCGCCGGCCTCGAACAGGGTGATGTCGTGGCTACGGCTCAGCAGGTAGGCGCTGGTCAGCCCGGCGATGCCGCTGCCGATGATGGCGATCTTCACAGGTCGTCCTTCTGCGGTGGCGGGCTGCGCAACATGCGTTTGCCGATGATCAGTTGCGCACGGTTAGGCAGTTTGGACAGCGGCCACAAGGTGGCGATAAACAGCGCAGGGAAGGCGATTTCCAGTGGGCGTTTGCCCAGCTTGGCGAATATATGCCGCGCGGCCTTGTCAGCCGACCAGCTCAACGGCATCGGGAAGTCATTGCGCTCGGTCAGCGGCGTGTCGACAAAGCCCGGGCTGATCACCGTGACGTCGATATTTTCCGGCGACAGGCTGATGCGCAGGGCTTCAAATAGGTAACGCAGGCCGGCCTTGGACGCGCCATAGGCTTCGGCGCGAGGCATCGGCAGGTAGGTCACGGCGCTGGCCACGCCCACCAGGTGCGGGGTGTTGCCGGCGCGCAGCAGCGGCAGCGCGGCTTCGATGCAATAGCTGCTCGCCAGCAGGTTGGTGCGCACCACGTGCTCGACGATGGAGGCGTCAAACTGCCGGGCGTCGACATATTCACAGGTGCCGGCGTTGAGGATCACCGTGTCGACCGCGCCCCAGGCCGCGCCGATCTGTTCGCCGATCTCGCGCACGGTCTGGCTGTTGGTGAGGTCGCCGGCCACCACCAGCACTTGGCCCGGGTACCGGTGGGCGAGGGCTTCCAGTGGGCCTTTGCTGCGCGAACTGAGGGCCACATGGGCGCCGCTGTTGAGCAGCTCCACGGCCAGTGAGGCGCCAATGCCACTGCTGGCGCCGGTCAGCCAATATCGGCGGGGCGGTGTAAGGCTCATCCCATTCTCCTTTTCAGCCAGCCGACCACGCTGCCCAATACGGGCAAGTGTTCGTAGAGCATGGCGCCGGCGTCGAAATAATCGCGATGGCGGTAGACCTTGTCGCGCCACAGCAGGTGCGAGCAGCCTTCCACTCGGATCACTTGGCCGCGGTTCAGCCGCGGGTGGCAAAAACTCATTTTCCAGCGCAGGTAGCCTTCGCCCTCGGCCACTTGGTCGAAGCCGTGAAAATCGAAGCGCAGCTGGCTGACGTTGCTGTACAGCTCGGCGAAGTAACGCCGTATTTCCGGTAACCCGTGGACTTCATGCAGCGGGTCGGTGAAGACGATGTCCTGACTGTAGAGGCTGTCGAGCCGGTGCAGGTTGTGCTTGTCCAGCGTGGCAAAGGCCTGGGCGAACCGGCGCAGGAAGTCACTCATGTTCGGCGACCTCCTGGCGTGCAGGCAGGTTGCGAAAGGCCGCCAGGGCGCGCTCGCGCGATTGCTTGAGGTCGACTATCGAGCGCGGGTAATCCGCCACGCCGAACAGGCCACCGGCGGCTTCGGGGTTGTGCACTTCTTTTTTATTCAGCGCGGCCAATTCCGGCAGCCAGCGCTTGATGAACACGCCTTCGCCGTCGAATTTTTCCGACTGGCTCAACGGGCTGAAAATCCGGAAGTACGGCGCCGAGTCGGTGCCGGTGGACGAACTCCACTGCCAGCCGCCGTTGTTGGCCGCCAGGTCGCCGTCGATCAGGTGACGCATGAAGAAACGCTCGCCTTCACGCCAGTCGATCAACAGGTTTTTGGTCAGGAACATCGCCACCACCATCCGCAGGCGGTTGTGCATCCAGCCGGTTTCCAGCAGCTGGCGCATGGCCGCGTCGATGATCGGCAGGCCGGTGCGGGCCTGCTGCCAGGCGGCGAGGTCCTTGGGCGCGTTACGCCAGGCCAGCGCTTCGGTCTCGGGGCGGAATGCGCGGTGCCGCGAAACCCGTGGGTAGCCGACCAGAATGTGTTTGTAGAACTCACGCCAGAGCAATTCGTTGATCCAGGTGATGGCGCCGATATCGCCACTTTCGAACTCGCCCCTGTTGGTTAGCAGCGCAGCATGCAGGCACTGACGCGGCGAAACCACGCCGGCTGCCAGGTAGGCCGAGAGCTGGCTGGTGCCGGGTTTGGCCGGGAAGTCGCGCTCGTCCTTGTAATAGCTGATCTGCTGGTCGGCGAAGGCGTCGAGCCGGCGCCGGGCTTCGTCTTCACCGGCGGGCCAGAGGGCGCGCAAGGTGTCGCTGGGCGGCTCGAAACCCTCAACCTGGTCGGGGATCGGGTCGCTTTTCACATCCAGCGCGGCCTGGGCTTTTGGCGTCGCGACCAGGCGCGGCAGTGCGCTGTGCAAGCGGCTGTAGCAGACCTTGCGGAACTGGCTGAACACCTGGAAGTAGGTGCCGGTTTTGGTCAGCACGCTGCCCGGTTGGAAAAACAGCTGGTCCAGGTAGCTGTGGAAGGTCACGTCCTGGGCTTCCAGGGCTTCGGCCACCGCCGCATCGCGACGGCTTTCATGCACGCCATATTCTTCGTTGACGTGCACCGAGGCCACCGACAGCTCGCGGCACAATTGGCCGAGTACGGCGGGCGCCTGGTCCCAGGTCGCGGCATGGCGAATCAGCAAGGGAATATTCAGTTCGCCCAGGGCCCGGCTCAGGTGCTGCAGGTTGCGCAACCAGAAATCCACTTTGCACGGTGCATCGTCATGGGCCAGCCATTGCTCTGGGGTGATGAGGTACACGGCCGCCACCGGGCCTCGCTGGCAGGCGGCAGCCAGGGCGGTGTTGTCGTGTAGGCGCAGGTCGGTGCGCAGCCAGATCAAGTGCATTTAAATAAGTCCACGCTGGATCAGTATCTGATGGGCCGACAATGGGTCTTCGGCCACGAACAATTCCGCGGTGTCACGGGTGAATACGGCCAGCTCCGCCTGGTGGATGCATACCGTTGGTCCGACGATCAACTTTGGGCAACCCACGCCGGTCAAAAGTTTTACCAGTGCCGACAAGTGGAGGGCCTTGCTCGAATACAGCAGCACCGCGCGCGGCTTCAGGTGCTCCACCGCCAGGGCCAGTTCGCCGACAGGCAACGGCCAGTCGAAGACCTCCACCGGGCAATCGGCGCTGCTGGCCAACCAGGCGCTGAGCCACAGGTGCGGCTCCAGGGGCAGGTCGGACTGGTTGACCAGCAGCAGCGGCGCGCCGTGCAATTGGCGATTGTTGTGATAAATGCGCGCGCCAAATTTGCTGCGCAGCCAGGACAGGAAAAACACCCGTTCCATCTGCGCGCCAAATTGCCCCTGCCATTTCAGTTCCAGCTCTTGCAGCAGCGGCAGCAGCAGTTGCTCGCAGAGGGTGCGCGGCGGGTACAGCGCCATGGCCTGGTTGAAGGCGTCGTCGACCCGGCGTTCGTTCAGCTCGCTGATGGCGTTGACCAGGGTTTGCCGCAGGGCATGCCATTCGTTCTCGACCGCATCGGGCAGCGCCTGGGCCGAGTCGATCAGGCCTTTGACCTGGCTGACCGGCACGCCGCGATTGAGCCAGGTGAGGATGGTGTGGATGCGTTGCACATGCTCGGCGCTGAACAGCCGATGGCCCTTGGGCGTGCGCTGGGGCACGATCAGGCCGTAGCGGCGTTCCCAGGCGCGCAGGGTCACGGCGTTGACGCCGGTTTGGCGCGCCACTTCGCGAATCGGCAACCAGCCATCTTCGAAGGCTTGGGCGAGGTCTTCGCCGGGTTGGTCTTGCAGGGCAGCTTTCATCGGTCAGATCGCATTACGTAGGCTGAGGTTTTCCGGGTGCGGTTGCAGGTAAGCCTGTTGCGCGATGTAGCGGTCCGGGTGTTGGCGAAAGTGGTGTTTGAGCAACGTCAGTGGCACCACCAGCGGCACGATGCCGTGGCGGTATTGGCCGATGACGGTTTGCATTTCCTGTTTGTCGTCGGCGCTGATGGCCTGCTTGAGGTAGCCGCTGATGTGTTGCAGCACATTGGTGTGGGTGCCACGGGTGGCGCACTTGGTCAGGCCGGTCATCAGTTCGGTGAAGTAGCAGGCGGCCAGTTCGTCGAGGTTGGTGCCCTTGCCCATGCTGCCCAGCCGATGGCCGAGGCTTTTGTAGTGCACGGGGCTGTGCGCCATCAGCAGGTATTTGTAGCGCGCGTGAAAGGCCAGCAAGCGATGGCGGGTCAGGCCTTCGCCCAGCAGTTGTTGCCAGCTGGCATACACGAAGACGCGGGTCAGGAAGTTTTCCCGCAACACCGGGTCATTCAGCCGACCGTCTTCTTCCACCGGCAGGTTGGGGTGGCGCGCGCAAAACGCCTGGGCGTAGATGCCGCGCCCGCCGCCATCCACCGGCGTGCCGTTGGCGCGGTACACCTTGACCCGCTCCAGGCCGCACGACGGCGACTTCTGCATAAAAATATAACCGCACAAGTCGGTGTGTTCTGCAGCCATCTGTTGACCGTAGTCGTCCAGCGGTTGGGTCACATTCAGCTCGCGGTTCACCGTGCCCAAGGCTTGCGGGTGGGCGGGGTCGCCCACCAGGCGGATGGGTTCGCGGGGGATGCCCAGGCCGATGGCAACCTCGGGGCACAGCGGCACAAAGTCGAAATAGTCCGCGAGGGTCTGGCTGCACAGCAGCGATTGTTTATGCCCACCGTTGAAGCGAACGTTCTCGCCGAGCAGGCAGGCGCTGATGGCGATCTTGGGCTTGGTGCCGGTGCTGGACATGAGCAAACCTCTGCGAGAATCCTGTACAAGATGGAAAGCTTGTACAACTAAATCTCATCATAGGTTTGATGCTGTACAAGTCAAATATTTTGTACAAGTATTTGCGAGGGGGTTATTTCCAGCCCATGCGCCAGGCGTCGGCATTTTGCAGAGTTTGCCAGGCCAGGCGCTCGGCGCGCCGGGTCATCACGGCTTGCAGTTCGATTTCGAGCACACTGCCTTCGTCGTCGCGAAACAGCTCGGTGACCAGGAAGTGTTTTTCCTTGTTGCGCGGATGGGCTGCTGTCCACTTCGACAGCAGCAACTTGGCAGGGTTGATGCGGTTCATTGCAGGTGCTCGATCAAGCGGCGCGCGGCTTCCTGGCCACTGAGCCAGGCCCCTTCGACCCGGCCCGACAGGCACCAGTCGCCACACACATACAGGCCCAGGTCGGCGTCGGCGAGTACGCCGAACTCATGCGCGCTGGACGGACGCGCGTAGAGCCAGCGGTGCGCCAGGCTGAACGACGGCGCGGGCATGGCGCTGTGCAGCAGTTCCGCGAAGGCGCCGTGCAGGTGTTCGATCACGGCTTCCTTGGACAGGTCGAGGTGGGCCTTGCTCCAGGCGCTGGTGGCGTGCAATACCCAGGTGTCGAGGGTGTTGTCGCGCCCGGGTTTGCTGCGGTTGCGCGCCAGCCAGTCGAGGGGGCTGTCTTGCACGAAGCAGCCTTCCATGGGCGTATCCAACGGTTTGTCGAAAGCCAGGGCGATGGCCCAGGTGGGGTCCATCTTCACTCCGGCGGCGGCACTCGCCAACTTGGGCGCGGCGGCCAGCAGGGCGGTGGCTTGCGGGGCGGGCGTGGCGATAATCACGTGGCTGAACGGGCCGTGATTGCCGCCGTCGGCGTCCAGCAGGTTCCAGTGGTGTTTGCCCTGGAACACTTCGGTGATGCGGCAACCGAATTCCACCGGCAGGTCATCCAACAGCGCGCGGGTGATCGCGCTCATGCGCGGGGTGCCGACCCAGCGGATCTGTTCATCAGGGGAGGGGGTGAGCTGGCCGGACTTGAAGTTGTACAGCTGCGGTTTCCATTGCTCGGCCCAGCCATTGCTCTGCCAGCGCTGCACTTCGTTGACGAAGCGCCGGTCGCGGGCAGTGAAGTATTGCGCGCCCATGTCCAGAGCGCCGGCATCGCTGCGCTTGCTGGACATGCGGCCACCGCTGCCGCGGCTTTTATCGAAGAGTTTTACAGCGTGCCCCGCGTCTTGTAACGCTCGGGCGGCGGAGAGACCGGCGATGCCGGTGCCGATGATCGCGATGGGAACAGTCATGGGAGGCCTCGTTTTACCGTTGGGTACAGACTACGCCGACACCAATAGCTGTACAATATTGTTTTTTGGTATAAGTTTTGGCGTACCTGTTCTTACGGCGTGACCTATGGTTAAAGCTGAGGCTTGAACAAATGACACGCCCGATTACAAATCATCCCTCTATACAAAATAGACCAGTGATGGGCGGCGAACGTTACATGAGGAAGATCCCATGCATATTTTGCTGACCGGCGGTACCGGATTGATCGGTCGCCAACTCTGCCGACACTGGCTCGCCCAGGGCCACCGACTGACTGTATGGAGCCGCCACCCTGAAGAAGTCGCGTCCTTGTGCGGCGCCGAGGTGCTGGGCGTGGCGCGCCTGGAAGAGGTGATCGGTAGCGTCGACGCGGTGGTCAATCTGGCCGGCGCTCCCATCGCCGACCGCCCCTGGACCCACAAGCGCAAGGCCTTGTTGTGGAGCAGCCGCATCAGCCTTACCGAAACCCTGCTGGCATGGCTGGAACGCAGGGAGCAAAAGCCGGCGGTGTTGATTTCCGGTTCCGCAGTGGGCTGGTACGGCGACGGCGGTGAGCGCGAATTGACCGAAGCCAGCGGCCCGGTGCAGGACGATTTCCCCAGCCAACTGTGTATCGCCTGGGAAGAAACCGCCCAGCGCGCCGAAGCCTTGGGCATTCGCGTGGTGCTGGTGCGTACCGGCCTGGTGCTGGCCGCCGAGGGCGGCTTTTTGTCGCGGCTGTTGCTGCCGTTCAAACTCGCGCTGGGCGGGCCTATCGGCAATGGTCGGCAGTGGATGCCGTGGGTACACATAAAGGATCAAATCGGCCTGATTGATTTTCTTCTGCACAAGGAGGACGCCAGCGGTCCTTATAATGCTTGCGCGCCGCACCCGGTGCGTAACCGCGAGTTCGCCAAGACACTCGGCCAGGTACTGCACCGCCCGGCCTTTATGCCGATGCCGGCCTTTGCGTTGAAGGTGGGCCTGGGCGAGTTGTCCGGCCTGTTGCTGGGCGGGCAGAAGGCGCTGCCCGAGCGCTTGCTGGCCGCCGGTTTCACTTTCCAGTTCACTGAGTTGCGCGCGGCCTTGGACGACTTATCCAGCCGCCTCTAGAAATAGGATGTTGCATGACGGATCACGCGTTGTTACTGGTCAACCTGGGTTCACCGGCGTCCACCTCGGTGGCCGATGTGCGCAGCTACCTCAATCAGTTTTTGATGGACCCTTATGTGATCGACCTGCCGTGGCCGGTGCGGCGCTTGCTGGTGTCGCTGATCTTGATCAAGCGCCCCGAGCAGTCGGCCCACGCCTATGCCTCCATCTGGTGGGACGAAGGCTCGCCGCTGGTGGTGCTCAGCCGTCGCCTGCAACAGCAGATGACCACGCAGTGGACCCAAGGCCCGGTCGAATTGGCGATGCGTTATGGCGAGCCGTCCCTGGAAACGACCCTCACCCGCCTGGCGGCCCAAGGCATCCAGAAAGTCACGTTGGCGCCGCTGTACCCGCAATTTGCCGACAGCACCGTGACCACGGTGATCGAAGAAGCCCGGCGGGTGGTACGCGACAAAAAGCTCAACGTGCAGTTCTCGATCCTGCAACCGTTCTACGACCAACCGGAGTATCTCGACGCACTGGTCGCGAGCGCGCGGCCTTACGTGGACCAGGATTACGACCACCTGCTGCTGAGCTTTCACGGCTTGCCTGAGCGGCATCTGACCAAACTTGATCCTACCGGCCAGCATTGCTTCAAGGACGCCGACTGCTGCAAGAACGCGTCTGCCGAGGTGCTCAAGACCTGCTATCGCGCGCAGTGTTTCAGCGTCGCCCGCGACTTCGCCGAGCGCATGGGGTTGCCGGACGATAAATGGTCGGTGGCCTTCCAATCGCGTCTGGGCCGCGCCAAGTGGATCGAACCCTACACTGAGGCGCGCCTGGAAGCCCTGGCCCAACAAGGCGTTAAAAAGCTGCTGGTGATGTGCCCGGCGTTTGTCGCCGATTGCATCGAGACACTGGAAGAAATTGGCGACCGCGGCCTGGAGCAGTTCCGCGAGGCGGGGGGCGAGGAACTGGTATTGGTGCCGTGCCTGAATGATGACCCGCAGTGGGCGGTGGCGTTGAACACACTTTGTGAAAGAGCGCCGTTGTCACTGTAATCAACCCGAGTGGGTACCCAATGTGGGAGCGGGCTTGCTCGCGAATGCGTAGTGTCAGTCACCGAATGTGTTGACTGATCCGCCGCTTTCGCGAGCAAGCCCGCTCCCACATTATTTTGTGGTGTTTGCTCGTGATGTGCTTCGCCGAGGAACATTTTTGCGTGGCTTTTTTTACAGGTTAAGGGTCAGGCTGACGGTGAAATTGCGCGGATCGCCGGGGTTGACCCAGTAATTGCTGTAGGAGCGCTCGTAGTATTTTTCATCGAACAGGTTGTTCAGGTTCAGCCCCACGGTGACATTCTGCGTGGCCTTGTAATGGGCCAGCAGATCGACCGTGTGGTAAGCCGGCAGCTCGAAACGCGTGCCGGCTTCACCCGAGCGATCCCCCACATACGTGAACGCCGCGCCCAAATCTGAACCACGCAACATCCCATCCTGGAATTCATACACCCCCAACAGACTGCCGCTGCGCTTGGCCACGCCGAGGATGCGGCTGCCGGCGGGGATGGCCTTGTCGCCCTTGGTCACTTCTGCGTCGATATAGGCCAGGGCGCCGATCACCCGCACTGCGTCCGTCACTTGCCCGCTCAATTGCAGGTCGAACCCCTGGCTGCGGGCCTTGCCCATGGCGCGGTTGGTGTTGGTGGCGGGGTCCAGGGCCAGCACGTTTTCCTTTTCGATATGGAACGCGGCGAGAGTGGCGCTGAGGCGGTCGTCGAACAGCTCGCTCTTGATGCCCACTTCATAGCCCACGCCTTCTTCGGGCTTGAAGGATTTGCCGTCGGCATCCAGCCCGCTGTTGGGCTTGAACGAGGTGGAGGCATTGGCGAACACGCCGACTTCAGGCGTGAGCTGGTAGAGCAGGCCGGCGCGCTGGGTAAGGGCGTCGTGGGTTTGCCGGCTCTTGGCGTGGTTGCGCGAGAAGTCATCGGTGCTCTGTTCGAAATGCTCGAAGCGCGCGCCGACCATGCCCCGCAGGCGGTCGGTGAAGATGATCTGGTCCTGCAGGTTCAGCGCCTGGCTTTTGGTCTGCTCGAAGAAGTCCGTGCCAGAGCGTGTGCCATTGGGCTTGGGCTGGCCGTAGACCGGGTTGTAGAGGTCGATGGCGTAGGGGCTGCCGGCAATCGCGGTCACGCGCTCCTGCTTGCGGTAGTCCTCGTACTCGCTGCCGATCAGCAATTCATGCTGCCAACTGCCGATGTCGAACAAACCCCGCAGTTCAAGCTGGGTAATGCTGTCATGCCAACCCATGGAGCGCTCGCGGTAACGGCGGTTGAGGGTGTGGCCGTCGGCGTTCAGCGCGCGGTTTTCCGAGGCGTCGCCCCACAGGCTGCCTTGCTTGTAGTGGCTGGCCAGGCGCAGTTTCCAGGCGTCATTGAGGTGGTGTTCGAGGGTGGCCTGGAGGCGGTTGTTGTGGTTGTCGATGTCACCGTCGTTGGGCTCGCCGAGGAAGGTGGAACGCGACATGCCGGGGGCGTCGACGATGCCCCGGTCGAAGGTGGAACTGTGGCGCACGAATTCGCTTTCCACCAGCAGGCTGGTATCCGGGTTCAATTGCCAGCTGAAGGAGGGCGCGACGAACACGCGCTTGCTCTGCACGTGATCGCGGAAGCTGTGGTTGTCTTCCACCGCCAGGTTGACCCGCGACAGCACCTGGCCTTCGGCGTCCAGCGGGGTGTTGACGTCGAGCGCGGTGCGATAGCGGTCCCAGCTGCCGGCACTGGTTTGCAGGGTGGTGAAGGCGTCCGGCTGGGGTTTTTTAGTCACGATATTCACCGTGCCGCCGGGGTCGCCGCGCCCGTACAGGCTGGCGGCAGGGCCCTTGAGCACTTCGATGCGTTCGATATTGGCCGCGTCCGGTGTGCTCGGGTAGCCGCGATTGGCGCTGAACCCGTCCTGGTAGAACTCCGAGGTGGTGAAGCCGCGCACGCTGTATTCGTAAAGGGTCAGGCCGCCAAAGTTGTTTTGCTTGGACACGCCGCCGGCAAACTCCAGGGCGCGTTCCACGTTTGTGCTGCCCAGGTCCTTGAGCACCGTGGCGGGGATAACGCTGATGGACTGTGGGATATCGCGCAAGGCCGTGTCAGTTTTTGTCGCGCTGGCGGAGCGGGTAGCGCGGTAGCCCTTGACCGGGCCGGTGGCGGATTCATAGGCGTCGGTGGTGACGCTGATGGTGTCGAGCTCCAGGGTGTTGTCTTCGGCAAAGGCGGGGTCCAGCAGCAACCCCAGGGCCAGGCCAGCCAAGGGGGCAATTCTTCGAGACGGCATGATAGAGCGTTCCAATAGCGATATTGAAACAATATAACATGACTAATGAGAATGCCTTCGCTTTGAAATATTAGCTTACAGGTACCCGCGTACGGGTACCTGGGGCGCGCTGCTTACTCTTCTTCTTTAACCGGTGCCGGCGGTGGGCGCAGGCCGATTTCCGCCAGCAGCTTGATCTCTTTGCCGTTGCGCATCACCTGGATCGCCACCTTGTCGGTCGGTTTGATCCGCGCCACCTGGTTCATCGACTTGCGCCCATCGCCAGCCGGTTCGCCATTGATGCTGAGGATCACATCCCCCAATTGCAGGCCGGCTTTTTGCGCCGGGCCGTCGCGGAAGATCCCGGCGACCACGATGCCAGGGCGCCCGGTCAGGCCAAACGACTCGGCCAGTTCCTTGGTCAGCGGCTGTACTTCAATCCCCAGCCAGCCGCGAATCACCTGGCCATGCTCGATGATCGACTTCATCACCTCCATCGCCAGCTTCACCGGGATCGCAAAGCCGATGCCCTGGGAGCCGCCGGACTTGGAGAAAATCGCGGTGTTGATCCCGGTCAGGTTGCCATTGGCATCCACCAGCGCGCCGCCGGAGTTGCCCGGGTTGATCGCCGCGTCGGTCTGGATGAAGTCTTCGTAGCTGTTGAGCCCCAACTGGTTACGCCCGGTGGCGCTGATGATACCCATGGTCACCGTCTGCCCCACGCCGAACGGGTTGCCGATGGCCAGCGCCACGTCACCTACGCGCAGGCCGTCGGAGCGGCCGAGGGTGATCGAGGGCAGGCTTTTCAAGTCGATCTTCAACACGGCCAGGTCCGTTTCCGGGTCGCTGCCCACCACCCGGGCCAGGGTTTCACGGCCGTCACGCAGGGCCACCACAATCTGGTCGGCGCCGGTGGTCACGTGGTTGTTGGTGAGGATGTAGCCTTCAGGGCTCATGATCACCCCGGAACCCAGGCTGGATTCCATGCGTCGCTGTTTGGGCCCGTTGTCGCCGAAATAGCGGCGGAACTGCGGGTCTTCAAACAACGGATGCGCCGGTTTGTTGATGACCTTGGTGGTGTACAGGTTGACCACGGCCGGGGCGGCGATGACCACCGCGTCGGCGTAAGTCACCGGGCCTTGCACCACCGCGCTGGTTTGCGGGGCCTGTTGCAGGTTCACATCAAAGCTGGGTAAGCCCACCCACTCGGGGAAACGCTGAATGATCAGCATCGCGATCAGCACGCCAGCCAACAATGGCCATCCAAAAAAACGCAGTGCCTTGAGCATCAAGTAAGTCCTGACAGGTTGCAGGGGGCGGGAGAGCGCCCATAATGTCGCGCATTATACGAGGCTGCGAGCGCCTCGGAACGGGATATTTAGGAGTCTTTTATGGCCGTTGCTTTGAGCACCCTCGTCGAGGAAGCGGACCGCTACCTCGGCAGCGCAAAAATTGCCGATTATTGCCCCAATGGCCTGCAGGTCGAGGGCCGCCCGCAGGTGATGCGCATCGTCAGCGGCGTGACCGCCAGCCAGGCATTGCTGGATGCCGCCGTCGAAGCCCAGGCTGATTTGGTGCTGGTGCACCACGGTTATTTCTGGAAAGGCGAAAACCCCTGCATCACCGGCATGAAGCAGCGCCGCCTGAAAACCCTGCT
Organism: Pseudomonas sp. S09G 359; assembly: GCF_002843605.1. Lineage (NCBI taxonomy): Bacteria > Pseudomonadati > Pseudomonadota > Gammaproteobacteria > Pseudomonadales > Pseudomonadaceae > Pseudomonas > Pseudomonas sp. S09G 359. The sequence goes on from NZ_CP025263.1 coordinate 904,293, forward strand.
CAAACACGACATCAGCCTGCTGGCCTACCACCTGCCGCTGGACCTGCATGCGGAGGTGGGCAACAACGTGCAGCTGGCGCGCCAGTTGGACATCACCGTCGAGGGCCCTTTGGACCCGAGCAACCCGAAGATTGTCGGCCTGGTCGGCTCCCTGGCCGAGCCCCTGTCCCCCCGCGACTTCGCTCGCCGTGTACAGGAGGTGATGGGCCGCGAGCCGCTGCTGATCGAGGGCAGCGACATGATCCGCCGCGTTGGCTGGTGCACCGGCGGTGGCCAAGGCTACATCGACGACGCGATTGCCGCCGGTGTCGACCTGTACCTCAGCGGTGAAGCCTCCGAGCAGACCTTCCACAGCGCGCGGGAAAACGACATCAGCTTCATCGCCGCCGGCCATCACGCCACTGAGCGCTACGGCGTGCAGGCGTTGGGTGATTACCTGGCGCGGCGGTTTGCCTTGGAGCACTTGTTCATCGACTGCCCCAACCCGATCTGATTAACAATCGGGTTCAAATGTGGGAGGGGCTTGCCCCCGATAGCAGGCTGTCAGTGGATACATGTGTGGCTGACACACCGCCATCGGGGGCAAGCCCCCTCCCACAAAGAGCCAAACTCGGGAGCATATTCATATACCGTTTCGATCTAGCCAGCTCCCTGAATAGAAGAAGGTGCTGTGCTAGCATGCCCCGCTCGAACACGGCCCGCTTGGCCGTCCATAAGATCGTTTTTCCGTGAGTAACCATGGTCGACAAACTGACGCATCTGAAACAGCTGGAGGCGGAAAGCATCCACATCATCCGCGAGGTCGCTGCCGAGTTTGATAACCCGGTGATGCTCTACTCGATCGGTAAAGACTCCGCCGTGATGCTGCATCTGGCACGCAAGGCCTTTTTCCCGGGCAAGCTGCCGTTTCCAGTGATGCACGTCGATACCCGCTGGAAATTCCAGGAGATGTACAAGTTCCGCGACAAGATGGTCGAAGAGCTCGGCCTGGACCTGATCACCCACGTCAACCCCGACGGTGTGGCGCAGGGCATCAACCCGTTCACCCACGGCAGCGCCAAGCACACCGACATCATGAAGACCGAAGGCCTCAAGCAGGCCTTGGACAAGCATGGTTTCGACGCCGCGTTCGGCGGCGCCCGTCGCGATGAAGAGAAATCCCGTGCCAAAGAGCGCGTGTACTCGTTCCGCGACAGCAAGCACCGCTGGGACCCGAAAAACCAGCGCCCTGAGCTGTGGAACGTCTACAACGGCAACGTCAACAAGGGTGAGTCGATCCGTGTGTTCCCGCTGTCCAACTGGACCGAGCTGGACATCTGGCAGTACATCTACCTGGAAGGCATCCCGATCGTTCCACTGTACTTCGCCGCCGAGCGCGACGTGATCGAGAAGAACGGCACGTTGATCATGATCGACGACGACCGCATCCTCGAGCACTTGTCCGACGAAGACAAAGCCCGAATCGTCAAAAAGAAAGTACGTTTCCGTACCCTTGGCTGCTACCCGTTGACGGGCGCGGTGGAGTCCGAAGCCGAGACGCTGACGGACATCATTCAGGAAATGCTCCTGACGCGAACTTCCGAGCGCCAGGGCCGAGTCATCGATCACGATGGCGCCGGCTCGATGGAAGATAAAAAACGTCAAGGCTATTTCTAAGGGGCTGTCATGTCGCATGTATCTGATTTGATCAGCGAGGACATCCTCGCCTACCTGGGCCAGCATGAGCGCAAAGAGATGTTGCGCTTCCTGACCTGCGGCAACGTCGATGACGGCAAGAGCACCCTGATCGGGCGCCTGCTGCACGACTCCAAGATGATCTACGAAGATCACCTGGAAGCCATCACCCGCGATTCGAAGAAGTCCGGCACCACCGGTGACGACATCGACCTGGCGTTGCTGGTCGACGGCCTGCAGGCCGAGCGTGAGCAGGGCATCACCATTGATGTCGCGTACCGCTACTTCTCCACCGCCAAGCGCAAATTCATCATCGCCGACACCCCCGGCCATGAGCAGTACACCCGCAACATGGCTACCGGTGCCTCCACCTGTGACCTGGCGATCATCCTGATCGACGCCCGCTACGGCGTGCAGACCCAGACCCGTCGCCACAGCTTTATCGCCTCGTTGCTGGGCATCAAGCACATCGTGATTGCCGTCAACAAGATGGACATCAATGGCTTCGACCAGAATGTATTCGAGCAGATCAAGGCCGATTACCTGAAGTTCGCCGACGGTATAGCCTTCAAGCCGAGCACCATGGCCTTTGTGCCGATGTCGGCGCTCAAGGGAGACAACGTGGTGAACAAGAGCGAGCGTTCGCCTTGGTACACCGGGCAGTCGCTGATGGAGATCCTCGAAACCGTCGAGATCGCCAACGACCGCAACTACACCGACCTGCGTTTCCCGGTGCAGTACGTCAACCGTCCGAACCTGAACTTCCGTGGTTTCGCCGGCACCTTGGCCAGTGGCATCGTGCACAAGGGCGACGAAGTCGTGGTGCTGCCGTCGGGCAAGAGCAGCCGGGTCAAATCCATCGTCACCTTCGACGGTGAACTGGAGCACGCCGGCCCAGGCCAGGCCGTGACCCTGACCATGGAAGACGAGATCGACATCTCCCGTGGCGACCTGCTGGTGCATGCCGACAACGTGCCGCAAGTGACCGACGCCTTCGACGCCATGCTGGTGTGGATGGCCGAGGAGCCGATGCTGCCGGGCAAGAAATACGACATCAAGCGCGCCACCAGCTACGTGCCGGGTTCCATCACCAGCATCGTGCACCGCGTGGACGTGAACACCCTGGCCGAAGGCCCGGCGAGTTCGCTGCAGTTGAACGAGATTGGCCGCGTCAAGGTCAGCCTCGACGCCGCCATCGCGCTGGACGGTTACGACAGCAACCGCACCACCGGCGCGTTTATCGTGATCGACCGTTTGACCAACGGCACTGTGGCTGCGGGCATGATCATCGCGCCGCCAGTGACCCACGGCAGCGCGGCGCAGCACGGCAAGTTGGCCCACGTGGCCACCGAAGAGCGTGCCCAGCGTTTCGGCCAGCAACCGGCTACCGTGTTGTTCAGCGGCCTGTCGGGCGCCGGCAAAAGCACCTTGGCCTATGCGGTTGAGCGCAAGCTCTTCGACATGGGCCGCGCGGTGTTCGTACTGGATGGCCAGAACCTGCGTCACGACCTGAACAAGGGGCTGCCTCAGGACCGTGCCGGGCGTACCGAAAACTGGCGTCGTGCCGCCCACGTGGCGCGCCAGTTCAACGAAGCCGGCCTGCTGACCCTGGCCGCGTTCGTTGCGCCGGACGCCGAAGGCCGCGAACAGGCCAAGGCGCTGATCGGCAGCGAGCGTTTGCTGACCGTGTACGTGCAGGCATCGCCACTGGTATGCGCCGAGCGTGACCCGCAAGGCCTGTACGCCGCTGGCGGGGATAACATCCCGGGCGAATCCTTCCCGTACGACGTGCCGTTGAATGCCGACCTGGTGATCGACACCCAGGCCCTGTCGCTGGAAGACAGCGTCAAGCAAGTGCTGGAACTGTTGCGTCAACGCGGCGCGATCTAAACCTCGCGGCCACAAAAAAGCCCGCCACCGAGCACTCGGTGGCGGGCTTTTTTGTGGGAGCTTGAAAAACACTCGGTCAACCATCGGGCTTTTGTGGCGAGCGGGCTTGCCCGCGTTGGGGCGCGAAGCGGCCCCAATCCACACGCCCCGTTGTTTCAGTAAGAACTGCGGTAATGGTTTTAGGGCTGCTTCGCAGCCCAACGCGGGCAAGCCCGCTCGCCACATAAGTGAGTCTGGCTACGGCGTATTGCTGATTCTGAATCCGATGAAATTCAAATGTGGGAGGGGCGGTGCGACGATTCGACTTGCCCCCGATGGCAGTGTGTCAGTCAGTACATCTGTTACTGATGCGCCGCTATCGGGGCAAGTCGAATCGTCGCACCGCCCCTCCCACAGGGGATCTTCCGGGAATTCGAGATCGGTGCACCGGAATGCATTGACGAGCGCCAGGGGATTGCCACGGCGTATCGCTGAAAAGCCGATTGAAGTGCTTATGTGACCATCGGGCTTTTGTGGCGAGCGGGCTTGCCCGCGTTGGGGCGCGAAGCGGCCCCAATCCACACGACCTGTTGTTTCAGTAAGAACTGCGGTGAATGGTTTTAGGGCTGCTTCGCAGCCCAACGCGGGCAAGCCCGCTCGCCACATAAGTGAGTCTGGCTACGGCGTATTGCTGATTCTGAATCCGATGAAGTTCAAATGTGGGAGGGGCGGTGCGACGATTCGACTTGCCCCCGATTGCAGTGTGTCAGCTAGTAGGTACTCGGCTCACACACCGCTATCGGGGCAAGCCCCCCCTCCCACATTTTTGATCATTGTTTGCCTGGGAAATCAGTGTGAAGTTTGTCCAGCAGGGCATCCTTCTCTTGCCACAAGCGATTGATCCAGCCTTGGAACGCCAACCGGTACTCCCCGTCCTGCTCATAATTCTTGCCAATGAACTCGGCTGGAATCTGCACCTCTTCAAACTGCACCACCACATCCTGCACGTTCCCGCACAGCAAATCCCAGTAACCCGGGCGGCCGGCAGGGTAGTGGATGGTCACGTTCACCAGTGACTTCAGTTGTTCACCCATGGCATCCAGCACAAACGCAATCCCGCCCGCCTTGGGTTTGAGCAGGTAGCGAAACGGCGACTGCTGTTGTGCATGCTTGCCCGGAGTAAACCGTGTGCCTTCGGCAAAGTTGAAAATCCCCACCGGGTTGTCGCGAAACTTCGCACAGGTCTTGCGGGTGGTTTCCAGGTCTTTGCCTTTCTTCTCCGGGTGTTTTTCCAGGTAGGCCTTGGTGTAGCGCTTCATGAACGGGAAGCCCAATGCCCACCAGGCCAGGCCAATCACCGGCACCCAGATCAGCTCTTGCTTGAGGAAGAACTTCAGCGGGCGAATGCGCCGGTTGAGCACATATTGCAGCACCATGATGTCGACCCAGCTCTGGTGGTTGCTGGTCACCAGGTACGAGTGCTCGTAGTCCAGGCCTTCCAGGCCGGTGAGGTGCCAGCGCGTTCGCCGCACCAGGTTCATCCAGCCTTTGTTGTTGGTCACCCAGGCTTCGTGCGTGTGGTTCATCAGCCATTCGCTGAAGCGTTTGGCAAACGGCAGCGCCTTGAACAGCGCGACGATAAACAGGAACGAGCACAACAGGATCGTGTTCAGCGCCAACAACAAGGACGCGATCACCCCGCGCACGGCGGCAGGTAGAAAATCCAGCATTTAGATATCCATAGGTCGGTTGGCGGCTTGGATCGCAGTGAGTGCGATGGTGTACACGATGTCGTCGACCTGGGCGCCGCGTGGCAGGTCATTGACCGGTTTGCGCAGGCCTTGGAGCATCGGCCCCAGGCTCACGCAATCGGCGCTGCGTTGCACGGCCTTATGGGTGGTGTTGCCGGTGTTGAGGTCCGGGAACACAAACACCGTGGCCTTGCCCGCCACCAGGCTGTCGGGGGCCAATTGGCGCGCGACGGTTTCGTTGGCGGCGGCGTCGTATTGCAACGGGCCGTCGATCAGCAGCGAGCTTTGCTGTTCATGGGCGAGCAGGGTGGCTTCGCGGACTTTCTCGACTTCTTCACCACTGGCCGAATCGCCGCTGGAATAGCTGATCATCGCCACGCGCGGGGTAATCCCGAACGCCGCGGCCGAGTCGGCGCTTTGCAGGGCGATTTCCGCCAGTTCGGCGGCGCTTGGATGCGGGTTCATCACGCAGTCGCCGTACACCAGCACCTGCTCGGGGAACAGCATGAAGAACACCGACGACACCAGGGTGCAGCCCGGTGCGGTCTTGATCAGCTGCAGGGCAGGGCGGATGGTGTTGGCGGTGGAGTGGATCACCCCGGAAACCAGGCCATCCACTTCGTCCAGCGCCAGCATCATGGTGGCGATCACCACGGTGTCTTCCAGTTGCTGCTCGGCCATCGGCGCATTGAGGCTTTTGCTCTTGCGCAGCGCCACCATCGGCTCGACATAACGTTGGCGAATCAGGTCCGGGTCGAGAATCTCCAGGCCCTCGGGCAATTCGATGCCCTGGGCGCGGGCGACAGCCTCCACGTCCGCCGGCTTGGCCAGCAACACGCAGCGGGCGATGCCCCGGGCCTGGCAGATGGCGGCCGCCTGCACGGTCAGCGGCTCGCTGCCTTCGGGCAGCACGATACGTTTGTTGGCGGCCTGGGCGCGCTGGATCAGCTGGTAGCGGAACACCGCCGGCGACAGGCGCATTTCCCGTGGTGTGCCGCAGCGTTGGTGCAGCCAGCGCGCATCGAGGTGGCTGGCGACGAAGTCGGTGATGATCTCTGCGCGCTCGCGGTCATCGATGGGGATTTCTTTGTTGAGGCTGTTGAGCTGGTTCGCCGTGTCGTAGGAACCGGTGCTCACCGACAGCACCGGCAGCCCGGCCTGGAACGCACCACGGCACAAATCCATGATGCGCGGGTCGGGCAGGGTGTCGCTGGTCAGCAGCAGGCCGGCCAGGGGCACGCCGTTGATCGCGGCCAGGCTGACGGCGAGGATGATGTCGTCGCGGTCGCCGGGGGTGACCACCAGCACGCCGGGCTTGAGCAGCTCGACGGTGTTGCGCATGGTGCGTGCGCAGATGATGATCTTGGTCATGCGCCGGGTTTCGTAGTCGCCGGCATTGAGGATCTGTGCGCCCATCAGGTCGGCCACGTCGCGGGTGCGCGGCGCGTTGAGTTCCGGCTGATAGGGAATGCAGCCGAGCAGGCGGAAATCGCCGCTGCGCAACAGCGGTGAGTGCTCTTTGAGGCGCGCCGAGAAGGCTTCCATGCTTTCGTCGGTGCGCACCTTGTTGAGGATTACGCCGAGTACTTTCGGGTCTTTCGGGCCGCCGAACAGTTGGGCCTGCAATTCCACGCGGCCGGAGAGTTCGGTGAGCACTTCGTTTTCCGGGGCCGAAACCAGGATCACTTCCGCGTCCAGGCTCTTGGCCAGGTGCAGGTTGACCCGCGCTGCATAGCTGGCGCTGCGGGTCGGCACCATGCCTTCGACGATCAGCACGTCCTTGCCCACGGCGGCTTGCTGGTAGAGGGTGATGATTTCTTCGAGCAGCTCATCCAACTGGCCGTCGCCGAGCATGCGCTCGACGTGGGCCAGGCCCAGCGGCTGTGGCGGCTTCAGGCCGTGGGTGCGGGCCACCAGCTCGGTGGAGCGTTCGGGGCCGGTATCGCCGGGGTGCGGCTGGGCAATCGGTTTGAAGAAGCCGACTTTCAGCCCGGCCCGTTCAAGCGTACGCACCAGCCCAAGGCTGATGGAGGTCAGACCCACACCAAAATCGGTGGGCGCGATAAAAAAAGTCTGCATGCGAATTCTCTGGAGGTGCATGGCTTCGGTGGCCGTCTATAGCTGATGGCCTACCGGGGGAATCAGCTGACAAGGTTATCTCTATCCGGTGCTTGAGCGCACCAGCCACACGCAAAGCGCTGGCCTATTTTTTCAAGACGTTGCGTGGGATCCGTCACCCAGGCCCTGGATTGCCACGGCGGCTGATGGCGCAGGTGCTGAGTGTGGCCGCAGGACAGCTCGACGACCCAGTGCTGGTGCTCATCTTGATGAAAACCGGTGATGGTCGAATCGTTTGTTCGACCCCGTCCGTCCGGGTTCTGTTCGCTTTCGGGCAAATCCTTGTTTAGACTTGTCCGTTCTTCATTCTTATGCAAAAGGTCTCGCCCCATGACGATCGCCGCTAACAAGGCTGTCTCCATCGACTATACCCTGACCAACGACGCTGGTGAGGTCATCGACAGCTCCGCCGGCGGCGCGCCGCTGGTCTACCTGCAAGGCGCAGGTAACATCATCCCTGGCCTGGAAAAGGCTCTGGAAGGCAAGAACGTCGGTGATGAACTGACCGTTGCCGTAGAACCTGAAGATGCCTACGGCGAATACTCTGCCGAACTGGTCAGCACCCTGAGCCGCAGCATGTTCGAAGGCGTCGATGAGCTGGAAGTGGGCATGCAGTTCCACGCTTCCGCGCCGGACGGCCAAATGCAAATCGTCACCATTCGTGACCTGGATGGCGACGACGTTACCGTCGACGGCAACCACCCCCTGGCTGGCCAGCGCCTGAACTTCCAAGTGAAGATCGTTGCCATCCGCGACGCTTCCCAGGAAGAAGTGGCTCACGGCCACGTCCACGGTGAAGGCGGTCACCACCATTGATTGTGGTTTGATCAATAGGTAGCAAAAACGCCCCGACTGGTTCGGGGCGTTTTTTTGTGTTCAGAAAATGCACGCGGTCCAAATGTGGGAGCGGGCTTGCTCGCGAATGCAGTGGGTCAGTCAGCACATGCATTAACTGATACACCGCATTCGCGAGCAAGCCCGCTCCCACAAGGAGAGTTGTGGTGATTCTGTGGGCAAACAAAAATGCCCCGGACCTTTCGGTACGGGGCATTTCTTAACTGTTGCGTAACCAGGGTTACGCGGCAGTTGTTACCACTTAGGCTGCTGCAGCGACGTTCAGAGCCTTGATGTGGCCATTCAGGCGGCTCTTATGGCGAGCGGCCTTGTTCTTGTGGATGATGCCTTTATCGGCCATACGGTCGATAACTGGCACAGCCAGAACGTAAGCTGCTTGAGCTTTTTCAGCGTCTTTGGTGTCGATGGCTTTAACTACATTCTTGATGTAGGTGCGAACCATGGAACGCAGGCTGGCGTTGTGGCTGCGACGCTTCTCAGCCTGTTTTGCACGTTTTTTGGCGGAAGGTGTGTTGGCCACCGTCGAGCTCCTCGAAAGACTTTTTAGGAAATAGCAAACAAAATAGGCCGCGAATCATGCCGATGACTTGATGGGTTGTCAAGGGCGGCTGATGCGAACTGCTGAGTGGTCGATCTGAAGAGGCGGGTGATTTATTTCCGGCGCTTGACCTGTAAACTCGCGAGCTTTGGCTCTGTGCTGTTGCAGGCGCGCAGTATCGCATAAGTAGGCGCACAGTTCGCCTGCTCTTTATCTATAGGCGCAAACTCTTTCAATGAATCTGCTCAAATCGTTGGCTGCCGTCAGCTCTATCACGATGATCTCCCGGGTTTTGGGGTTTGTGCGTGACACCCTGCTGGCGCGCATTTTTGGCGCCAGCATGGCCACGGATGCCTTCTTTATTGCCTTTAAACTGCCCAACCTGCTGCGGCGCATCTTCGCCGAGGGCGCGTTTTCCCAAGCGTTCGTGCCGATCCTGGCCGAATACAAGACCCAGCAGGGCGAAGAGGCGACCCGCACCTTTATTGCCTACGTCTCAGGCCTATTGACCCTGGTGCTGATGCTGGTGACTGTCATCGGCATGCTCGCCGCGCCCTGGGTTATCTGGGCCACGGCCCCCGGTTTTGCCAATACCCCGGAAAAATTCGCGCTGACCACCGACCTGCTGCGCGTGACCTTCCCTTATATATTGCTGATTTCCCTGTCATCCCTGGCCGGTGCAATCCTCAACACCTGGAACCGTTTCTCGGTGCCGGCCTTCGTGCCGACCTTGCTCAACGTCAGCATGATTATCTTCGCGTTGTTCCTCACGCCGTACTTCGACCCGCCGGTGATGGCCCTGGGCTGGGCCGTGCTGGCCGGTGGCCTGGCGCAATTGCTCTACCAACTGCCGCACCTGAAGAAAATCGGCATGCTCGTGCTGCCGCGCCTGAACCTCAAGGACACCGGCGTGTGGCGCGTCATGCGCAATATGCTGCCGGCGATCCTTGGTGTGTCGGTGAGCCAGATTTCCCTGATCATCAACACCGCGTTTGCTTCGCTGCTGGTGTCGGGCTCGGTGTCGTGGATGTATTACGCCGATCGCCTGATGGAGCTGCCGTCCGGCGTGCTGGGTGTGGCGCTGGGCACGATTCTGCTGCCGACCCTGGCGCGCACTTACGCGAGCAAGGATCGCCAGGAGTACTCGCGCATTCTCGATTGGGGCCTGCGCCTGTGTTTCGTGCTGGTACTGCCGTGCTCCCTGGCCCTGGGAATCCTCGCCGAGCCATTGACCGTCTCGCTGTTCCAGTACGGCCAATTCGACGCGCATGACGCACTGATGACCCAGCATGCGCTGGTTGCCTATTCCGTCGGCCTGCTCGGCATTATTGTGATCAAGGTCCTGGCGCCGGGCTTCTATGCCCAACAAAATATTCGCACGCCGGTCAAGATCGCGATCTTCACGTTGATCGTCACGCAACTGCTCAACCTGGTGTTTATCGGCCCGCTGGCCCATGCGGGCCTGGCCCTGGCCATCAGCGCCGGTGCGTGCATCAACGCCGGCCTGCTGTTCTACCAACTGCGCAAACAACAGATGTTTCAGCCGCAGCCGGGCTGGGGCCTGTTTGCCCTCAAGTTGCTGGTGGCGGTGGCGGTGATGTCGGCGGTGCTGCTGGGCCTGATGCACTTTATGCCCGCCTGGAGCGAAGGCCATATGCTGGAACGCTTCATGCGTCTTGGCGTGCTGGTGGTCGCCGGTGTGGTGGTGTACTTCGGAATGTTGCTGCTGCAGGGCTTCCGCCTGCGGGATTTCAATCGCAAGTCGCTGAGTTAGAGAGTTTGCCGCGATAAAACCGGTGTTTTATCGATTCGATCCATTTGGGCTGCGCTGTTGCCTGTCGTCTGGGGCCGGGTGTGGTTATAATCGACCACTTTATGAGCAAGAAGCGCGTTATGCAGCTGGTTCGAGGTCTCCACAACCTGCGCCCCCAGCATCGGGGCTGCGTCGCCACTATTGGCAACTTTGACGGTGTTCACCGTGGCCACCAGGCTATCCTGGCTCGGCTGCGCGAGCGTGCGGTCGAGTTGGGCGTGCCCAGCTGCGTGGTGATTTTTGAGCCACAGCCGCGGGAATATTTCACCCCGGAAACGGCGCCGGCGCGCCTGGCCCGCCTGCGGGACAAGCTGCAACTGCTGGCCGAAGAAGGTGTGGACCGCGTCCTCTGCCTGGCCTTCAACCAGCGTCTGCAAAGCCTCAGCGCCGCCGAGTTCGTTGACCGTATCCTGGTCGATGGCCTGGGCGTACAGCACCTGGAGGTCGGCGACGACTTCCGCTTTGGTTGCGACCGCGTCGGCGATTTCGATTTCCTGCAACATGCCGGTGTCGCCCAGGGGTTTACCGTCGAAGCCGCGCAAACCGTCGAACTGGACGGCCTGCGTGTGAGCAGTACCCAGGTGCGTAACGCCCTGGCCGCTGCCGACTTCGCCCTGGCCGAGCGCTTGCTCGGTCGCCCGTTCCGCATTGCCGGGCGGGTACTGCACGGCCAGAAGCTGGCGCGCCAATTGGGCACGCCAACCGCCAACGTGCAGCTCAAACGCCGGCGTGTGCCGCTGACCGGGGTTTACCTGGTGAGCGTCGACATCGACGGCCAGCCGTGGCCAGGAGTCGCCAACATAGGCGTCAGGCCCACGGTTGCAGGTGATGGCAAGGCCCACCTGGAAGTTCACCTTTTGGATTTTGCCGGTGATTTATACGACCGGCGTTTGACGGTGGTTTTCCACCAGAAGCTGCGTGAAGAGCAGCGTTTCGCCTCGCTTGAGGCGTTGAAAACGGCGATCAATGCGGATGTCGCCGCCGCCCGTGCACTAGCCGCACCTAGCGCCCATCGCTAACCGAAGAGCCTTAAATGACCGACTATAAAGCCACGCTAAACCTTCCGGACACCGCCTTCCCAATGAAGGCCGGCCTGCCACAGCGCGAACCGCAGATCCTGCAGCGCTGGGACAGTATTGGCCTGTACGGAAAGTTGCGCGAAATTGGCAAGGATCGTCCGAAATTCGTCCTGCACGACGGCCCTCCTTATGCCAACGGCACGATTCACATCGGTCATGCGCTGAACAAGATTCTCAAGGACATGATCATCCGCTCGAAGACCCTGTCGGGCTTCGACGCGCCGTATGTTCCAGGCTGGGACTGCCATGGCCTGCCGATCGAACACAAAGTCGAAGTGACCTACGGCAAGAACCTGGGCGCGGATAAAACCCGCGAACTGTGCCGTGCCTACGCCACCGAGCAGATCGAAGGGCAGAAGTCCGAGTTCATCCGCCTGGGTGTGCTGGGCGACTGGGACAACCCGTACAAGACCATGAACTTCAAGAACGAGGCCGGTGAAATCCGCGCCTTGGCCGAAATCGTCAAGGGCGGCTTCGTGTTCAAGGGCCTCAAGCCCGTGAACTGGTGCTTCGACTGCGGCTCGGCCCTGGCTGAAGCGGAAGTCGAGTACGAAGACAAGAAGTCCTCGACCATCGACGTGGCCTTCCCGATCGCCGACGACGCCAAGCTGGCCGAGGCCTTTGGCCTGGCAAGCCTGAGCAAGCCAGCGGCCATCGTGATCTGGACCACCACCCCGTGGACCATCCCGGCCAACCAGGCGCTGAACGTGCACCCGGAATTCACCTACGCCCTGGTGGATGTCGGTGATCGCCTGCTGGTGCTGGCCGAGGAAATGGTCGAGGCCTGCCTGGCCCGCTACGAGCTGCAAGGTTCGGTGATCGCTACCACCACCGGCACTGCGCTGGAACTGATCAACTTCCGTCACCCGTTCTATGACCGCCTGTCGCCGGTGTACCTGGCTGATTACGTCGAACTGGGCTCGGGCACCGGTGTGGTTCACTCTGCGCCCGCCTATGGCGTGGACGACTTCGTGACCTGCAAAGCCTACGGCATGGTCAACGACGACATCCTCAACCCGGTGCAGAGCAATGGCGTTTACGCGCCGTCGCTGGAGTTCTTCGGCGGCCAGTTCATCTTCAAGGCCAACGAGCCGATCATCGAAAAACTGCGCGAAGTCGGTTCGCTGCTGCACACCGAAACCATCAAGCACAGCTACATGCACTGCTGGCGTCACAAGACCCCGCTGATCTACCGCGCCACCGCGCAGTGGTTTATCGGCATGGACAAGCAGCCGACCAGCGGCGAAACCCTGCGTAACCGCGCGATCAAGGCCATTGAAGACACCAAGTTCGTCCCGGCCTGGGGCCAGGCGCGCCTGCACTCGATGATCGCCAACCGTCCGGACTGGTGCATCTCCCGCCAGCGCAACTGGGGCGTGCCGATCCCGTTTTTCCTGAACAAGGAAAGCGGCGAGCTGCACCCGCGTACCGTCGAGCTGATGGAAGTGGTAGCCCAGCGCGTTGAACAGGAAGGCATCGAGGCCTGGTTCAAGCTGGACGCCGCCGAGCTGCTGGGCGACGAGGCGCCGCTGTACGACAAGATCAGCGACACCCTCGACGTCTGGTTCGACTCGGGCACCACCCACTGGCACGTGCTGCGCGGTTCGCACCCGATGGGTCACGAGACCGGCCCGCGCGCCGACCTGTACCTGGAAGGCTCGGACCAACACCGTGGCTGGTTCCACTCGTCGTTGCTGACCGGTTGCGCCATCGACGACCACGCCCCTTACCGCGAATTGCTGACCCACGGCTTCACCGTCGACGAGACGGGCCGCAAGATGTCCAAGTCGCTGAAGAACGTGATCGAGCCGAAAAAAATCAACGACACCTTGGGCGCCGACATCATGCGTCTTTGGGTGGCGTCTACCGATTACTCGGGCGAAATCGCTGTGTCGGACCAGATCCTGGCCCGTAGCGCCGATGCCTACCGCCGTATCCGTAATACCGCACGCTTCCTGTTGTCGAACCTGACCGGTTTCAACCCGGCCACCGACCTGCTGCCGGCCGAGGACATGCTCGCCCTCGACCGTTGGGCTGTGGACCGTACCCTGTTGCTGCAGCGCGAGTTGCAGGAACACTACGGCGAATACCGCTTCTGGAACGTGTACTCCAAGATCCACAACTTCTGCGTGCAGGAGCTGGGTGGTTTCTACCTCGACATCATCAAGGACCGCCAGTACACCACCGGCGCCAACAGCAAGGCGCGCCGTTCGGCGCAGACCGCGCTGTTCCACATCAGCGAAGCACTGGTGCGCTGGATCGCGCCGATGCTGGCCTTTACCGCTGACGAGCTGTGGGAATACCTGCCGGGCGAGCGTAATGAGTCCGTGATGCTCAACACCTGGTACGAAGGCCTGACCGAACTGCCGGCCGACTTCGAACTGGGCCGCGAGTACTGGGACGGCGTGATGGCCGTGAAGGTTGCGGTGAACAAGGAGCTGGAGGTCCAGCGTGCGGCGAAGGCCGTCGGTGGCAACCTGCAGGCTGAAGTCACCCTGTATGCCGAGGAGGGCCTGACCGCCGACCTGGCCAAGCTGAGCAACGAGCTGCGCTTCGTGTTGATCACCTCCACCGCTAGCCTGGCGCCATTCGCCCAGGCCCCGGCTGACGCCTTGGCGACCGAAGTACCGGGCCTCAAGCTCAAAGTGGTCAAGTCGGCCTTCCCTAAGTGCGCCCGTTGCTGGCACTGCCGTGAAGACGTTGGCGTGAACCCTGAGCATCCGGAAATCTGCGGTCGTTGCGTCGACAACATCAGCGGTGCTGGCGAGGTTCGCCACTATGCCTAACACCGGCCGTTTCGGACGTCTGGGCTGGCTCGTGTTGAGTTTGCTGGTCCTGGTCATTGACCAGGTCAGCAAGGCTCACTTCGAAGGCACCCTGGAAATGTTCCAGCAGATCGTGGTGATCCCTGATTACTTCAGCTGGACGCTGGCCTACAACACCGGCGCCGCCTTCAGCTTCCTCGCTGACAGCGGCGGCTGGCAGCGCTGGCTGTTTGCCCTGATCGCCGTAGTGGTCAGTGCCGTGCTGGTGGTGTGGCTCAAGCGCCTCGGCCGCGATGACACCTGGCTGGCCATCGCCCTGGCCCTGGTGCTGGGTGGCGCGCTGGGTAACCTGTACGACCGCATTGCACTGGGCCATGTGATCGACTTCATTCTGGTGCATTGGCAGAACCGCTGGTATTTCCCGGCGTTCAACTTTGCCGACAGCGCTATCACCGTCGGTGCAATCATGCTGGCGTTGGATATGTTCAAAAGTAAGAAAACCGGAGAGACCGTCAATGACTGATCAGGTATTGGCTGAGCAACGCATCGGCCAGAACACGGAAGTCACTTTGCATTTTGCATTGCGCCTGGAGAATGGCGACACGGTCGACAGCACGTTCGACAAGGCCCCGGCGACCTTCAAGGTCGGCGACGGCAACTTGCTGCCGGGTTTCGAAGCTGCCCTGTTCGGGTTCAAGGCCGGCGACAAGCGCACCCTGCAGATCCTGCCGGAAAACGCCTTTGGCCAGCCCAACCCGCAAAACGTACAGATAATCCCGCGTTCGCAGTTCCAGGACATGGATCTGTCGGAAGGCCTGCTGGTGATCTTCAACGACGCGGCGAATACCGAGCTGCCCGGTGTGGTTAAAACCTTTGATGACGCGCAAGTGACCATCGATTTCAACCATCCGTTGGCCGGTAAAACCTTGACGTTCGACGTTGAAATCATCGACGTTAAAGCACTCTGATCAACGACTCGATTAAAACTGTGGGAGCGGGCTTGTGTGGGAGGGGGCCTGCTCCTTCCCACCTTTGATCTTCATTGTCAGTTGAGTCGCGTCGATCCTGACCCATAGCAGCTGCAACACACGAGGCACAGCATGCAAATCAAACTCGCCAACCCCCGTGGCTTCTGTGCCGGCGTGGACCGGGCGATCGAAATCGTCAACCGCGCCCTGGAAGTCTTCGGGCCGCCGATTTATGTGCGCCATGAAGTCGTCCACAACAAGTTCGTGGTCGAAGACCTGCGCGCGCGTGGTGCCATCTTCGTCGAAGAACTGGACCAGGTGCCGGACGATGTTATCGTCATCTTCAGCGCCCACGGTGTTTCCCAGGCGGTGCGTACCGAAGCGGCAGGCCGTGGCCTGAAAGTGTTCGATGCCACCTGCCCACTGGTCACCAAGGTGCATATCGAGGTCGCGCGCTACAGCCGTGATGGCCGTGAATGCATTCTTATCGGCCATGCCGGCCACCCTGAAGTCGAAGGCACCATGGGGCAGTACGACGCCAGCAATGGCGGGGCCATTTACCTGGTGGAAGACGAAAAAGACGTTGCCAACCTGCAGGTGCACAACCCTGAGCGCCTGGCCTTCGTGACCCAGACCACTTTGTCCATGGATGACACCAGCCGCGTCATCGACGCGCTGCGCAGCCGCTTCCCGGCCATCGGTGGGCCGCGCAAGGATGACATCTGCTACGCCACCCAAAACCGCCAGGATGCAGTCAAGCAACTGGCCGATGAGTGCGATGTCGTGCTGGTGGTCGGTAGCCCAAACAGCTCCAACTCCAATCGCCTGCGCGAGTTGGCTGAGCGCATGGCGACACCGGCGTACTTGATCGACGGTGCCGAAGACATGCAGCGCAGCTGGTTCGATGGCGTCGAGCGTATCGGTATCACTGCCGGTGCTTCGGCCCCGGAAGTGCTGGTGCGCGGCGTTATCCAGCAGTTGCACGCCTGGGGCGCTACCGGCGCCGACGAACTGGCCGGGCGTGAAGAGAACATCACCTTCTCGATGCCCAAGGAGCTGCGGGTTCGCTCGCTGCTCTGACTGCCAGGGTGCCGGAGTAGCTCCGGCACAATGCCTGCTCGGCCCGGTCGCCGCGCAGGCTGATTCGCCCGCTCGGCGCCAGCACTATCTGATACACACTCTGCTCGCGGTCCGTGGCACACACATGCACGGTGCCCGCCCTGAACCCCCCGCCTGAAAATACCGGTTCGCCAGACCCGCTGAAGCGTACCTGGCTCTTCACTGGCCCGTTGCCCACGATCGCAACCCGCCCGCTGTCCTGGCGTTCCAGCAGCACGGGGTTGTCGTCGTCCAGGTATCCGCGCCCGCTCACATCCAGTATCACCCGCCATCCTTGGCTCCAGTCCTCGTGCAGCGCATGAATGACCACTGCTCGGTTGCGTGCGATGGCTTCCGTGCGGGCGTAGCGCAATCCCCCCGCCAGTGATTGTGCTGCGCCTTGGCGTTGCTGGGATTCCAGCAGGCTCTTGAAACTGGGCACTGCCAGGTGCGCCAGGGCGCCGCTCAGGAGCAGCCCGAGCAGCAGTTCTAGCAGGGTAAAGCCGCGTTGTTGCATGGGTTGTCCCTCCGTGGACGCGGGTAATGTTTGGGTGCAGCCATAGGTATAGCGCCCAAGTCGCAGCGCTGGATGATGGCCTTTATGTCCAAAGTATTTCCCTTTGTTCCGGGAGCAGCGCGGGCCAAAAACCGGCGCTAGTCTTGGGTCGCACAGCAGGGTTTACCTGCTTTTTTTGGCCTTCGACACGGATGACGACGGTAATGCTTGCCTGTTCGAACACCTGTTTTCCCTACGCTTTGCATCGGTATCAAACTGGCATGACGCTGGTCGAGGTGCTGGTGGCGGTGCTGATTCTCTCCGTCGGCCTGTTGGGGGCGGCGGTGATCCAGCTCAATGCGCTCAAGTACACCGACAGCTCAAGGATGACCAGCCAGGCCAGTTTTATTGCCTACGACATGCTGGACCGGATTCGCGCCAACTCCGGCGCCGACTACGCATGGGGCCGTGCCGAGCGGGGGCCTGTCAGCGGCGCCAGCACCAGCGTCCGTGACCTGGACCTGCATGACTTCGAGGCCAATATCCGCGGTTTTGCCGGGGAGAGCGGTGAGGGTTCGGTGGCGATCAGTGAAAACCAAGTGACCGTCAGCATCAGTTGGGATGACCGGCGAGGCACGAATACCCCGGGGGCGCGGGAAACCTTCACCCTTACCAGCCGCATTGGCGGCGAAGTGGAGGAGGTGCAATGAGCGCTCGCCTGCGGGGTTTCAGCCTGGTGGAGTTGCTGCTGGTGCTGGCCCTTGGGCTGGTGCTGGTGCTTGGGATCAGCCAGGTGGCGATCAGCGCACGGGCGACCCACGCCAGCCAGCAGGCGGCGATGCTGCTTCAGGATGATGCGCGGTTTGTCCTCAGCAAGTTGATTCAGGACATCCGCCAGGTCGGCATGTTTGGCTGTTTGGCCACGGCCTTTATCGACAATGCCCCGCCGGCCTTTGACCGGCCTGTCGCCTGGGATGGCGCGGGGGGCTCAAGGTCGCTGACGCTAATCACCGCCGACCCGGGGGGCGATAGTGGCAAACCTGATTGGACCGTGCTGTCCGATTGCACCGGGACGGCTCAGGCTTACGCCGCAAACCCACCGGCGCCTGCGCCCGGGCAGATCCGCTTTGCGCTGCGTCAAATCACCTACACCTTCGACGCAGGCCAGTTGAAGGTCAGTACGCTCGCAGCGCCGGCGAAAACGGTGCTGGTGGATAACGTGCAGCGTTTCGATATCAGTTTTGGCGTGGCCGACAAGCCTGCATCGACCCAGGTGGCACGCTACGACGCCAGCCCGGCCGATGCGTCGCTGATACGCAGTGTGCGCATCCTGTTGACCCTGCACGACCCGGCAGGCCGCGTAAAGGATCAAACCTACAGCGTTGTGGCAGCGCTACGTAATCGGTTGGGGTAGGGCGAGCATGGTGCTTAGTGAGGAAGTGTATCTGCGGCAGGCGGGCATGGCTCTGCTGATCAGCCTGGTGTTCCTGCTGTTGTTGTCGTTGATCGGCTTATCGTCGATGCAAGGGGCTGTGACCCAGCAAAAGATCGCCGGCAGCCTTTGGCATCGCAACCAGACGTTTCAACGTGCCGAAAGTGGCCTGAGGCTCGGTGAGTCAGCGGTACAGCGAAACTTTGCGGGGTTGCCGTTGTGCCAGTCGATCGTTACCTGTGCGCCGCCGGAAGAATCGCTTTCGGTGGTAGGCCCCGGCTTGAACCCGGTTTCGTCTGTCACCTGGGTCGCCCTCGACGGTGGGCTCTACGGTGTGCAATTCCTGGGGGTGGGTGTCGGCCTGGCGCATTTGCCTCCGCAAACTCCGGCGGCTTTGTATCGGGTGACGGGAGTTGGCCTGGGCGGCCAATCGCGCGCGGTGCTCGAGAGCGTGTATGCGCGAGTAGAGAAGGAAGGCGGCTCGCAGTTTCGGCGAGTGACGTGGCGGCAACTTCAATAAGGAGCAACAGGATGGGCATGGATAGCCAGGGCTTTACCCTGATCGAGTTACTGATCGCCGTGGCGATCATCGCGTTTCTGGCCGGGATCGCTTACCCCGGTTATACCGGCCATATAAAAAAGGCCTATCGCGCCGAAATTGTCGGGCTGTTGACCGAGCAGGCGCAGCATCTCGAGCGCTTTTATACGAGGAACGGCACTTTTATTGATGCAGGCGGCGTCAGTCCGGGCAACGATCGCTATAGAATCAGTGCTGCATTGAACCCTCAGGATTTCCTCTTGGCGGCCACACCCGTCACCGGCTCGGTGATGGACGGCGACCCTTGCGGCGACTTCAGCCTGACCAGCACCGGTGCGCGGGCCAACCCGGGCGCTGAACCGCACATGTCGCGTGTTGCGTGCTGGGGGCAATGATGCAGATGCTGGAAGATTGGGCGCCAGGCGCGCTTGTTCCTATTAATTGGCTG
The DNA here is from genome assembly GCF_002843605.1 of Pseudomonas sp. S09G 359. Classification (NCBI taxonomy): domain Bacteria; kingdom Pseudomonadati; phylum Pseudomonadota; class Gammaproteobacteria; order Pseudomonadales; family Pseudomonadaceae; genus Pseudomonas; species Pseudomonas sp. S09G 359. The sequence continues at coordinate 923,735 of NZ_CP025263.1, forward strand.
GATCAGATGATGGCTAAGCAACAGCAAGTGGTGATTGTCGGTGGCGGAGTCATCGGCTTGTTGACGGCGTACAACCTGGCGACCCAGGGTCAGGCGGTGGTGCTGCTGGAGCGTGCCGGGGTGGGCCAGGAGTCCTCCTGGGCCGGCGGTGGGATTGTTTCCCCGCTGTATCCGTGGCGCTACAGCCCGGCAGTGACTGCGCTGGCCCACTGGTCCCAGGATTTTTATCCACAACTGGCTGCGCGCTTGTTTGCGGCAACCGGCGTCGATCCAGAGGTTCACACCACGGGGTTGTACTGGCTCGACCTGGATGACGAGGCCGAGGCGCTGGCCTGGGCCGTACGTGAAGGACGCCCCCTGAGCAAAGTCGATGTATCCGCTGCCCACGATGCGGTGCCGGTGCTGGGGGGCGGGTATTCCCAGGCGATCTACATGGCCAACGTCGCCAATGTGCGTAATCCGCGCCTGGTCAAATCCCTTAAAGCGGCCCTGTTGGCGCTGCCCGGTGTGAAGATTCACGAGCAGTGTGAGGTCGTCGGGTTTGTTCGCGATGGCGCCAGCGTGGTGGGTGTGGATACGGCGGATGGCCCGATTTTCGGTGATCAGGTCGTGCTGGCCGCGGGAGCGTGGAGTGGTGAGTTGCTCGGCACCTTGGGGCTTACGTTGCCGGTGGAGCCGGTCAAGGGGCAGATGATTCTGTACAAGTGCGCGTCGGACTTCCTGTCGAGCATGGTGCTGGCCAAGGGGCGTTATGCGATCCCTCGGCGCGACGGGCACATCCTGATCGGCAGCACCCTGGAGCATGCCGGCTTCGACAAGACGCCCACTGAAAACGCGCTGGAAAGCCTCAAGGCTTCGGCGGTAGAGCTGATTCCCGCGTTGGCAGATGCAGAAGTGGTGGGGCACTGGGCTGGCTTGCGTCCCGGCTCACCGGAAGGTATTCCCTATATCGGCCAGGTGCCCGGTTTCAACGGGCTGTGGCTTAACTGCGGGCATTACCGCAACGGCCTGGTGCTGGCTCCGGCATCCTGCCAGTTGTTTGTCGACTTGTTGCTGGAGCACACGCCGATCATCGACCCGGCGCCCTATGCCCCCGCCGGTCGACTCAACGCTGAATAGACTTCGGACCCTGTTCCAGATGCGCCTGGGTGCAATACCATTCCTGGCGTGAGCTGAGTGCGCGATCCTGCGGCAGGTGTACGCCGCAGTGGGCGCAGCGCACCATCAGGGCTGCGCCGGGCTCGCTGGAACGCTGCTGTTTGGCGGCCGGGCTTTTGAATTTGCGCCAGAACCATACCGCGGCAGCAATGACGGCAATCCAGAACAGTAGACGAACCATGGTAGGTAGTTTCTCGACAAGGAATGCGCCAGTTTAGCCAAGGACGTGGCAGGCGCACAGAGCAATAATTGCGGCGCATAAAAAAGGGAGCCCCGAGGGGCTCCCTTTTTACGTTGCGTCGACTGCTCAGTCGAACACGCCGAAGGTCATGTAGCTGAACCACGAGCGGTCCTGGTTGTTGCCCAGGGCCTGCGGTTCTTCCTCTTCGATCACGTCGCCGTTCTCGTCGTGGGGCTTGAGTTCCGACGGAATCGCTTCCTTGGCGTCCTGGTACTGCTTGATCACGTCCTGGTTGGCGCGGGTTTCGCCCGGCGGCAGCGGTGGACGCGACTCGATCAGGCCCAAGGTGTACTTGCTCAGCCACGAACGGTTATCCGCCTCGGCAACCTGCGGCACGAACTGACCGTCCTTCAGGCTCGGGTGGTCCGGGTAGTTGAGTTTCAGGGTTTCCAGGCTGGTGCTGGCCAGTTCGTCCAGGTGCAGGCGCTGGTAAGCCTCGGTCATCACTGCCAGGCCGTCACCCACGGATGGGGTTTCCTGGAAGTTTTCCACCACATAACGGCCACGGTTGGCGGCAGCTACGTAGGCCTGACGGGTCAGGTAGTAGTGGGCCACGTGGATCTCATAGGAGGCCAGCAGGTTGCGCAGGTAGATCATGCGCTGCTTGGCGTCCGGCGCGTAGCGGCTGTTGGGGTAGCGGCTGGTCAGCTGGGCGAACTCGTTATAGGAGTCGCGGGCAGCGCCCGGGTCACGCTTGGTCATGTCCAGCGGCAGGAAGCGCGCCAGCAGGCCAACATCCTGGTCAAACGAGGTCAGGCCCTTCATGTAGTAGGCGTAGTCGACGTTCGGGTGCTGCGGGTGCAGGCGGATAAAACGCTCGGCGGCGGACTTGGCAGCTTCCGGCTCGGCGTTCTTGTAGTTGGCGTAGATCAGCTCGAGCTGGGCCTGATCGGCGTAGCGCCCGAACGGATAGCGCGACTCCAGTGCCTTCAGCTTCGCTGTGGCGCTGGTGTAGCTATTATTGTCCAAGTCTTTCTGAGCCAGTTGGTACAACTCGACTTCGCTCAGGTTTTCGTCGACGACTTCCTTTGTTGACGAGCAAGCAGCAGTCATGGCGAGGATGGCGATCAGCAGCAGGTGTTTCACTTGCATGGCGGCTTGCGTCCCTATGACGGCCGCTGTCTTGGGCGGGGCCGTCCTGTTATGATGAGCGCCCCGTTGAAAGCCTCGGGGCAAAAGACGCCGTATTTAACCACAAGCGCGCAGCCGAAACCAAAGGCTGTGCCACGCCTAGTCTGAGCATGTCCGATAAAATTGAACTTCGCGCAGAGGTGCCGTCCGAATTGGGCGGCCAACGCCTCGATCAAGTCGCCGCACAATTATTCGCTGAGCACTCGCGCTCGCGCCTTTCCGCCTGGATCAAAGACGGCCGCCTGACTGTGGATGGAGCGGTTATCCGCCCGCGAGACATAGTGCATGGCGGTGCGATTCTTGAGCTGACTGCCGAGCAGGAAGCCCAGGGAGAATGGGTCGCCCAGGACATTGAGCTGGATATCGTCTACGAGGACGATGACATCCTGGTCATCAACAAACCCGCAGGCCTGGTGGTTCACCCGGCGGCCGGGCACGCTGATGGCACTTTGCTCAATGCCCTGTTGCACCACGTGCCGGACATCATCAATGTCCCGCGCTGCGGCATCGTGCACCGCCTGGACAAGGACACCACCGGCCTTATGGTGGTGGCCAAGACCATTCAGGCGCAGACGCAGCTGGTCACACAATTGCAGAGCCGCAGCGTCAGCCGGATCTACGAGTGCATCGTGATCGGTGTCGTGGTGGCGGGTGGCAAGATCAACGCGCCGATCGGTCGTCACGGCCAGCAGCGCCAGCGTATGGCGGTCATGGAGGGCGGCAAGCAGGCCGTCAGCCACTACCGTGTGCTGGAGCGCTTCCGCTCCCACACCCATGTGCGGGTCAAGCTGGAAACCGGGCGTACCCACCAGATTCGTGTGCACATGGCCCACATCAACTTCCCGTTGGTGGGCGATCCTGCCTACGGTGGTCGCTTCCGCATTCCACCTGCGGCCAGCCAGACCATGGTTGAATCGCTCAAATCCTTCCCGCGCCAGGCACTGCATGCACGCTTCCTGGAACTGGACCATCCGACGAGCGGTAAGCGGATGAGCTGGGAATCGCCGTTGCCGGACGATCTGGTCTGGTTGTTGTCGCTGCTCAAGCAGGATCGCGAGGCGTTTATCGGATGAGTGACTGGCTGATTCCTGACTGGCCCGCGCCGGCCGGGGTGAAAGCCTGTGTCACCAGCCGTGCGGGCGGCGTCAGTCTGGCGCCGTTCGATAGCCTCAACCTGGGCGATCATGTCGAGGACGACCTCGAGGCCGTCCTGGAAAACCGCCGGCGTCTTACGCACGCGTTCAATATTCAGCCTGCCTGGTTGCGCCAAGTCCACGGGATAACCGTGGTCGAGGCTGACCCGTCACGCACTGCCGAAGCCGATGGCAGCTGGACCAGCACCCCCGGCATTGCCTGCACTTCAATGACCGCTGACTGCCTGCCCGCGTTGTTCTGCAACCGCGCCGGCACCCGCGTTGCTGCAGCCCATGCGGGTTGGCGTGGCTTGGCGGCAGGTGTGCTCGAAGCAACTGTCGACAGCCTCGATGCCAAGCCTGATGACGTATTGGTCTGGCTCGGTCCGGCCATTGGCTCGCACGCCTTTGAAGTCGGCCCGGAAGTGCGCGAAGCCTTTATGCAGCAGTTGCCGGCCAGCGCCGACGCCTTTGCGCCAAGCCGCAACCCCGGCAAGTTCATGGCTGACATCTACGGGTTGGCCCGCCTGCGCCTTGCTGCCCGGGGCGTCACCGCTGTGTATGGTGGCGGTTTGTGCACCGTGACCGACCCACGCTTCTTTTCCTACCGGCGCAGCCCGCGCACCGGACGTTTTGCCTCCCTTATCTGGCTCGAGCGCTAGACTCCCTTGATCTGGGTCAACGCTGGCCCATATCAGCCATCGCTTGCTTGAATCTTCCAGAATCCACCCCATCTATAAGGGTATCTGGCAGGTTTCTTCATTCAGGAATGTTTTATAGCTCCGGCCTGCTCAAAAGGAAGGTGACTAATGCGTATTGATCGTTTAACCAGCAAATTGCAGTTGGCTCTATCGGACTCTCAATCCCTGGCGGTGGGCCTCGACCACCCGGCCATTGAGCCTGCACACTTGATGCAGGCGCTCCTGGAACAGCAAGGTGGTTCTATCAAGCCCTTGCTGATGCAGGTGGGCTTTGACGTCAACAGCCTGCGCAAGGAGTTGAGCAAAGAGCTCGACCAACTGCCAAAAATCCAAAACCCGACCGGCGACGTGAATATGTCGCAGGATTTGGCGCGGCTGCTCAACCAGGCTGACCGCCTGGCCCAGCAGAAGGGCGACCAGTTCATCTCCAGTGAGCTGGTGCTGCTTGCCGCCATGGATGAAAACAGCAAGCTCGGGAAATTGTTGCTCGGTCAGGGCGTGAGCAAGAAAGCCCTGGAAAACGCCATCAACAACCTGCGTGGCGGCGACGCGGTGAATGACCCCAATCATGAGGAGTCGCGCCAGGCCCTGGACAAATACACCGTTGACCTGACCAAGCGCGCCGAAGAAGGCAAGCTCGACCCGGTGATCGGTCGTGACGATGAAATTCGGCGCACCATCCAGGTGCTGCAACGTCGTACCAAGAACAACCCGGTGCTGATCGGCGAGCCTGGCGTGGGTAAAACCGCGATTGCCGAAGGGCTGGCCCAGCGCATCATTAATGGTGAGGTGCCGGACGGCCTTAAAGGCAAGCGTCTGTTGTCTCTGGACATGGGCTCGCTGATCGCCGGTGCCAAGTTCCGCGGTGAGTTCGAAGAACGCCTGAAGTCCCTGCTTAACGAGCTGTCGAAGCAGGAAGGGCAGATCATTCTGTTTATCGACGAACTGCACACCATGGTCGGCGCCGGTAAAGGCGAAGGCTCCATGGACGCCGGCAATATGCTCAAGCCAGCGTTGGCGCGGGGTGAATTGCACTGTGTGGGCGCCACCACGCTTAACGAGTATCGCCAGTACATCGAGAAAGACGCGGCCCTTGAGCGGCGCTTCCAGAAAGTACTGGTGGAAGAGCCGAGTGAAGAAGACACCATCGCGATCCTGCGTGGCCTGAAAGAGCGCTATGAGGTCCACCATAAGGTGGCGATCACTGACGGCGCGATCATTGCGGCGGCTAAATTGAGCCATCGCTATATCACCGACCGGCAGTTGCCGGACAAGGCCATCGACCTGATCGACGAAGCGGCCAGCCGCATCCGCATGGAGATCGACTCCAAGCCCGAAGTGCTCGACCGTCTGGATCGGCGCCTGATTCAACTGAAAGTCGAATCCCAGGCGCTCAAGAAGGAAGAGGACGACGCGGCGAAGAAACGCCTGGAAAAACTCCAGGAAGAAATCGTACGCCTGGAACGTGAGTATTCTGACCTCGAAGAAATCTGGACCTCGGAAAAAGCCGAAGTGCAGGGTTCCGCTCAGATCCAGCAAAAGATCGAGCAGTCCCGTCAGGAGCTGGAAGCCGCGCGCCGTAAAGGCGACCTGAACCGCATGGCCGAGTTGCAGTACGGGGTGATCCCCGACCTGGAGCGCAGCCTGCAGATGGTCGACCAGCACGGCAAGGCCGAAAACCAACTGTTGCGCAGCAAGGTGACCGAGGAAGAAATTGCCGAGGTCGTCTCCAAGTGGACCGGAATCCCCGTGTCGAAGATGCTTGAGGGCGAGCGCGACAAGCTGCTGAAAATGGAACACCTGTTGCACCAGCGCGTGATTGGCCAGGAAGAGGCCGTGGTGGCGGTGTCCAACGCCGTGCGGCGTTCGCGGGCGGGTTTGTCCGACCCGAACCGTCCGAGCGGCTCGTTCATGTTCCTCGGCCCGACCGGTGTGGGTAAGACCGAGCTGTGCAAGGCCTTGGCCGAGTTCCTGTTTGATACCGAAGAGGCCATGGTGCGGATCGATATGTCCGAGTTCATGGAAAAACACTCGGTGGCCCGCTTGATCGGCGCACCACCAGGCTATGTGGGTTACGAAGAGGGCGGCTACCTGACCGAAGCCGTGCGGCGTAAGCCTTACTCGGTGATCCTGCTGGATGAAGTCGAGAAGGCGCACCCGGATGTATTCAACATCCTGCTGCAAGTGTTGGAAGATGGCCGCCTGACGGACAGCCACGGGCGTACCGTGGACTTCCGCAACACGGTCATCGTAATGACTTCCAACCTGGGCTCGGCACAGATCCAGGAGCTGGTGGGGGATCGTGAGGCACAGCGTGCCGCGGTAATGGATGCGTTGACCTCGCACTTCCGCCCGGAATTTATCAACCGGGTCGATGAAGTGGTGATCTTCGAGCCTTTGGCGCGGGATCAGATCGCGGGTATTACCGAGATCCAGTTGGGCCGCTTGCGTGCCCGTCTGGCCGAGCGCGAGCTCTCGCTGGAGCTGAGCCGCGAGGCGTTGGATAAACTGATCGCGGTGGGTTACGACCCGGTGTATGGCGCACGGCCTTTGAAACGTGCAATCCAGCGCTGGATCGAGAACCCGCTGGCGCAGTTGATCCTGTCGGGCAGCTTTATGCCAGGCACCAGCGTCACGGCGACCGTGGAAAACGACGAAATCGTCTTCCACTGAGCCCAGCCGGTAGGGCAATAACAGAAGGCCTCGCATTGCGAGGCCTTTTTTTTCGATAGGGCGTTGAACTGTAAGGCAAAGGCTTGTAAAGTGCGCCCCGCAGCAACGTCAGCCCACGGGTTTCTTCTCCCCAAGAAGAAATCAGAAAGAAGCGCAAATCATTGTCTTAAAAGCAATTTAAAGGGTTGACAGGGGTTTTTAAGATTGTAGAATAGCGCGCCTCAGAGGCACTAACGTAGCGATACGGAAGCGTCGAAGAGAAGGTAGTACGCAGTAACGTAACACTTTGAAATGTGTAGTTCCGTGATAGCTCAGTCGGTAGAGCAAATGACTGTTAATCATTGGGTCCCAGGTTCGAGTCCTGGTCACGGAGCCAATTTCAAACCGGGGTATAGCGCAGTCCGGTAGCGCGCCTGCTTTGGGAGCAGGATGTCAGGAGTTCGAATCCCCTTACCCCGACCATATTTGGGTCGTTAGCTCAGTTGGTAGAGCAGTTGGCTTTTAACCAATTGGTCGTAGGTTCGAATCCCACACGACCCACCATTTTTGAGACCAGTTAACGCTGGAATCGAATCTTAAGATCAGAGGCCAAAAGCGCTGATCGAAGAAGGCGACTGAGAGGTCGCCTTTTTTTTACCGGGGTATAGCGCAGTCCGGTAGCGCGCCTGCTTTGGGAGCAGGATGTCAGGAGTTCGAATCCCCTTACCCCGACCATATTAAAAATCCTCGTATCGAAAGACACGGGGATTTTTTTTGTGCACGAAAATCTTGAATCTACCGCAAAACAAATGTGGGAGCGGGCTTGCTCGCGAAGGCGGAGGTGCAGTGCCAGATCTAATGACTGGCACACCGCTTTCGCGAGCAAGCCCGCTCCCACATTTTCAGGCCCAATTTGGGGCCTTGTTGTTAATGCAATTTAAGACGTGGCTCGGTGCCCCGCCCAATCTTGCTCCCCAGCATCAGCATCGCCGTGCGGAAGAAGCCATACAGCGCCATTTGGTGCATGCGGTACAGCGACACATAGAACATCCGCGCCAACCAACCCTCAAGCATCACGCTGCCGGTGAGGTTGCCCATCAAGTTGCCCACCGCCGAGAAGCGCGACAGCGAAATCAGCGAGCCGTAGTCGGTGTACTTGTAAGACGGCAGGTCCTTGCCTTCGATGCGCAGTTTCAGCGACTTGGCCAGCAACGAGGCCTGCTGGTGAGCCGCTTGGGCGCGCGGCGGTACATTGCGGTCGGTGCCCGGTTGCGGGCAGGCGGCGCAGTCACCAAAGGCAAAGATGTTTTCGTCGCGGGTGGTTTGCAGCGTCGGCAACACCTGCAATTGGTTGATGCGGTTGGTTTCCAGGCCATCGATGTCCTTGAGGAAACCCGGTGCACGAATACCGGCGGCCCACACCTTGAGGCTGGCGGGAATAACCTGGCCGCTGCTGGTGATCAGCGCGTCGGCCGTCACTTCGCTGACGGCCGAGTTGGTAAGTACTGTCACGCCGAGCTTCTCCAGGGTTTTATGCACAGGCCCGCCGATGCGCTCTGGCAGGGCCGGCAATACCCGTGGGCCCGCTTCGATCAAGGTGATGTGCATGTTTTCCGGCTTGATGCGGTCCAGGCCATACGCCGCCAGCTCATGGGCGGCATTGTGCAGCTCGGCGGCCAGCTCGACACCGGTGGCGCCGGCGCCGACGATGGCTACGCTGATCTGTTCAATGGTGTCGGTCTGCCCCGCATGGGCGCGCAGGTAGTGGTTGAGCAATTGCTGGTGAAACCGCTCGGCCTGCTTGCGGGTATCAAGGAACAGGCAATGTTGCGCTGCGCCCTCGGTGCCGAAGTCGTTGGTGGTACTGCCGACGGCGATCACCAGGCTGTCGTAGCCCAGCACGCGCGCGGGCACCAGCTCGCGGCCCTCTTCGTCGAGGGTGGCGGCCAGCTGGATTTTCTTCTGCTCACGGTCGAGCCCGCTCATTCGCCCCAATTGGAACTCGAAGTGGTTCCATTTAGCCTGGGCGACGTAATTGAGTTCGTCTTCCGAAGAGTTCAGTGAGCCTGCCGCCACTTCGTGCAGCAGTGGCTTCCAGATATGGGTCAGGTTGGCGTCCACCAGTGTGATGCTGGCGGTGCCGCGCTTGCCCAGGGTCTTACCCAGGCGGGTAGCCAACTCCAGGCCGCCGGCGCCGCCGCCGACGATAATAATACGATGGGTCATGGGGATATCTCGCAAGGCTAAAAGAAATCGGAGCAGTTACCCCCGCGAGCGCCAGGCAGCTCATAGCGTCAGGTAACTCAAAAGGCGGCTCAGCAAACCGAGCCCGATCACCACCACCAGCACCACACCAAGGAGCAGCCACGGCCGGAACGGCTTGCGCTCAACTCGATTCTGGGAGAGTTGCAGGTACTCTTCGACATGCTGTTGGTCATCGGGGTTCAGGCGGCTGGTCATATAAGGCCTCGTCAGGTAGACGTTGCAAAAGGGCGCCACGTTACAGTCCGGGGGGATCAGAGGCTGATGCCCACGTCGAACACTATGCTGCGGCCCAGGTTGTTGCGCAAGAAATCCGGCGCATCCGGGTGCGCGAACAACACCCGCGCAAACGTCGGCCCCACCAGCGACAGCGAGCGCCAGCCCTGGCGCAGGTATTCGGTGGGGGGCGGGAAATGGCTGTTGAGGTCCAGCACTTCGCGCTTGAGGCTGGTAAAGGCGACGATATCCAGCTCGCCCAGGTCCATCCCGCGCTCTTTGTAGTTGTGCGCTTTCTTGCGCAGGGTCGGTGCCAGGCGCAACAGGAACTCATGGGCGGGAATACGCCGTGGCTTGGCTTCGCGCCGCACCAGTTGGCTGAGGGAGAACGCGCTGCGCCGGCGCAGCAGTTCGTCGCGCCATTCGTCGTTGAGGCGCCGCCCTTCATCCAGCACGAAAAAAACCTCGAAACTGGCGTCGCGAAACAGCACGTCTGGCGGCTCTTGCCCGGCGGCGTGAAACTCTTCGGCACGGTAGGGCACGTTCAAGCCTTGCAGCAGGCGCTGGCAGACCCAACGCTCACGCTCCCATTTGCGGGCATTGGACAGGAACGCGTTGGCTTGTTCGGCCGCGACGGTGAGCAGGCGCAGGTAATCTGAGTCATCCATGCTTGCAGCTTAGCGTCCAAATGATGACCGCAGGAAGTCCCGCTGCAAAACCTCGGTGTAGACTGGCCACTCGACTCCAGCTCCAGTATCAGAGGTGTGGCGTGATATTTTTTGCAGTGGGACGACGTACGTGATCAGTGCCGCCGTGCTGGCGCCAGCCACGCTCAGCGTCGGCTGGTTGCTGTATGCGCCGGTGCTGGTGTGGGCGGTGCTGCGTTCGCCGTGGGTCGAGTTGTTTGCCGACCGGCGGCGCCAGCATGTGCTGTTTGGCACCGTGTTCGCGCTGTTCATGTTGTGGTTGGTGCGGCGGGATTTCGATACAGGCGTCTCCTACCACTTTATCGGCATGACCGCCGTGACCCTGCTGCTGGATTGGCCGCTGGCAATCGTTGGCGGGTTCGCCGCCCAGTTGGGGTTGATGGCGTTGGGGCGCCAGGATTTGGCGGCCCTGGGCATCAACGGCTTGTTGCTGGTGGTGCTGCCGGTGCTGGTTACCGAAGGCTGCGCGATGCTGGTAGAGCGGGCGCAACCGCGCAATCCGTTTGTGTACATCTTCTGTTCCGGCTTTTTTGCCGCCGCGCTGTCGGCCTTGCTCTGCCTGTTGCTGGGGTTGGGCTTGCTGTGGTTTGACGGTCGTTTTGCCATGCCCGAATGGCTGGAGGATTTCGTCGGTTACCTGTGGCTGATCATCTTCCCCGAGGCCTTTATCAACGGCATGGTTATCAGCGCCCTGGTGGTGTTTTGCCCGGAATGGCTTGAGACGTTCAACCGCACCCGCTATCTCTCGGCACCCTGGAAGGATGACGATTCGCAGCGTTGATCCAGGTCAAATCCTGCGCGACTCGGCAGGCTCATGCTCTGCAGAATTTTTCAGGAGCACGGATCATGAGTGTGTATGAATGGGCACGGCAGGAGTTGCGCAGAAGCCAGGACGCGGCACAGGAAATCGGCTTTGACCCCGGATTGACCCTGCGCGCGATGCTCAGCGCCGTGGTGCAGCAGAGCAAGGGCGTGCGCAGTTTCGAAGACCTGGCCGACGAGCTGCAATACCTTGCAGAAAACCTCGACGACCAGCAGGAATACGCCTTTATGCGGCCTTAATGGCGCGGCGGCAGGTCTTCGGAAAACAGCTCGTCTTCAGCATCCGGTGCCACGGGGATCTTGTGTTCCTCAGCGGCCCAGGCACCCAGGTCGATGAGTTTGCAGCGGTCCGAGCAGAACGGCCGGTTGAGGTTGGTCGCTTTCCATTCCACGGGTGCACCGCAGGTTGGGCAGTCGACGGTCAAGGGTTGGCTCATGATCGGCCTCCACGCAAAGTAAGGTAAAAGTGGTGCAGTCGCTCGACCTCGCTGTGCAGCCAGGCGAGGTCCTGGTCATTGACCAGCACGTCATCGGCATGGTTCAGGCGGTCTTCGCGGCTGGACTGGGCCTTGAGGATCGCCTGCACCTGTTGCTCACTGATGCCGTCGCGCTGCAGGGTACGCTGAATCTGCAGCGATTGCGGCACGTCGATCACCAGGATGCGCTGGGTCATGCTGTACTGCCCGGATTCGATCAGCAGCGGTGACACCAGGATCGCGTAAGGCGACCGGGCGCGCGCCAGATGGCTGCGGATTTCCTCGCCAATCAGTGGGTGCAGCAAGGCCTCCAGCCAGCGCCGTTCTTCGGGTAATTCAAAGATAAGCTTGCGCAGGGCGGCACGGTCCAGCTGGCCATCAGGCTGCAGGACGCCCGCGCCAAAATGCTCGGCGATGCGTGCCAGCGCCGGCCGGCCAGGCTCGACCACCCAGCGCGCGGCGTGGTCGGCGTCCACCAGGTCGATGCCCAGGTCGATAAAGTGCTGGGCCGCCGCGCTCTTGCCGCTGCCGATGCCACCGGTGAGGCCGAGAATCCAGGGTGTTGCAACAGAAGTGGTCATCTGAAACCGACAGACTGCAAATAGAAGTCGGTTATTTGACCACCCCAGAGCAATGCAATCCAGCCGGCAATTGCCAGATACGGACCAAACGGCATCGGCGTCGAGGCCTGGGCCTTGCGCAGGCGCAGCAGGATCAGCCCGACAAACACCCCCACCAGGGACGACATCAACAGCGTCATCGGCAGGATCTGCCAGCCACCCCAGGCACCCAACAGTGCCAGCAACTTGAAGTCGCCGTGGCCCATGCCGTCCTTGCCGGTGACCAGCTTGAACAGCCAGAACACTGTCCACAGGCTCATATAGCCGATCACTGCGCCCCACAGGGCGTCGGGCAGTGTGGTGAACAGTGTGAAACCGTTGACGATCAGCCCCAGCCACAGCAACGGCAGCACCAATACATCCGGCAGTAGCTGGTGCTCCATATCGATCAGGCTCATCGCCAGCAACCCCCAGCTTAGTACCATCACCGCTGCCGCTTGCCAACCAAAGCCGAAATGCCAGGCCACCAGGGCCGTGATCAGTGCGCAGGCCAACTCGGTAAGCGGATAGCGGGCGCTGATCGTGCCCTGGCAATGCGCGCAGCGGCCCCTGAGGAACAGATAGCTGAGCAGCGGGATATTTTCCCAGGGGCGGATCGGATGATCGCAGTGCGGGCAGCAGGAATTCGGCTGCATCAGGTTGTAGGTCGGCCCGGCCGGCTCGACAGGCAGCCCGAGCACCTCATGCGCCTGGGCGCGCCACTCCCGTTCGAGCATTTTTGGCAGGCGCCATACCAGCACGTTGAGAAAGCTACCGACGATCAGCCCCAGCACCAAAGCCATCGCGGTAAAGGCCCATGGGTGTTCACTCAGCAGCAGGCTCAAAATGCATTTCCCAATTGGAATACCGGCAAATACATGGCGATGACCAGCGCCCCGACAATGCCCCCCAGCACCACCATGATCAGCGGTTCCATCAGGCTGGTCAGGTTGTCCACCAGGTCGTCCACTTCGGTTTCGTAGTGGCAGGCGACTTTTTCCAGCATGTGGTCCAGCGTGCCCGACTCCTCGCCGATGGCTGTCATCTGGATCGCCATACCGGGAAACAGGCGGCTGTTGGCCATGGATTGATTCAATTGCATGCCGGTAGATACGTCATGTCGCATATGCTCGATTGCCTGTTTGAACGGCCCTGAACCTGCGGCTCCGGCCACGGAACCCAAGGCTTGCACCAGCGGCACACCGGCCGCAAAGGTAGTGGAAAGCGTGCGCGCATAGCGGGCCACGGCTGATTTGTGCAGCAGTTTGCCTGCCAGGGGCGTTTTCAACAAACCGGCGTCCAGCCGATGACGAAACCCCGGTGAAGCTCGGTAGGCATGGCGCAGCGCAATGGCGCATGCGCCCAGGCCCAGCACCAGCATCCACCAGGCGCGCTGCATGAATTCGGAAAGGGCGATGACCTGCAAGGTGAAACCGGGCAGCGTGCCGTCGATCCCGGCGAACAGGTTCTGGAACTGTGGCACCACGTGCACCAGCAGCACGCCGGTGACCAGGCTGGCAATGACCAGTACCGCGATAGGGTAAGTCATGGCCTTTTTGATTCTGGTTTTGAGCCGCTCGCTTTTTTCCCGGTGGATTGCCACGCGCTCCAGCAAGGTCTCAAGCGCCCCGGCTTGTTCGCCGGCCGCCACCAGGTTGCAATACAAGTCGTCGAAGTAGCGCGGTTGTCGACGCAATGCCTCGTTCAGGCTAATGCCGGCGGCGATCTCCTGTTTCAGCCCTTGCACCAGCTCGCGCATGGCGCGGTTGTCGAAGCCTTCGCTGATGATGTCGAAGGCCTGCAACAGTGCAATCCCGGCGTTCAGCAGCGTGGCCAGTTGACGGGTGAACAGGGTGATGTCCGCGCTTTTTATCGGCGCGGTGAAGTTCGCCAGCATCGCGGTTTTTTTGTACACCCGCCCTGGGTTGATGCCTTGCTGGCGCAACTGCGCCTTGATCAGGGCGGGGTTGTGAGCGCTGGTTTGCCCGGACACCTTGCGTCCTTTGCGGTTGGTGCCTTCCCAGGCGTAAATCGTCGAAGCGTTGTTCATGTCGCGGTTCCGCACGCAGGTCGTTGAAGATTTATAGCTTAGTCAGGTGACGGCTTCGGGCCGGCTGGCGACCCAGGATAAAATGTCAGAATGTGCGTCTTGCAGGCGCTTGACCGCGCCCGGATGAGTACACTGGCGCCGCTGTACACCACGGGGCGCAGGAAGCGCCTTGTCATGAGTTTTATTCTGGAGAGTGAATGTGATGCGTCAGAAAGGTTTTACCTTGATCGAGTTATTGATCGTCGTGGCAATCATCGGCATCTTGGCCACCATCGGCTTGCCCATGTACACGACGCACCAGGCCAAGGCCAAGTTCACCGCCGGACTGGCTGAAATCACCGCGTTGAAGGCCGGCTACGAAGACACCATCAACCAGGGTGCCGCCCCCACCCTGGCCTTGATTGGCGGCACCAGCCCCACCGCCAACTGCAAGATCGACGTGGCAGGCGATGTGGCCACGGGCGCGGGCACCATCAGTTGCGAAATACTCGACGCGCCCGCGCCGGTACTGGGCAAGACCATCAGTCTGACGCGCAGCGCCACCGCTGGCTGGAAGTGCACGACAACCGTTGAAGCAAAATATGCTGCCAAGGGCTGCGGCGCGGACGGGGCATAACTGCTAAACCATCCACATGGACGAGAGGTGGCCGATGGCGTTATCCGTACAGCAGCGCGGCGGTATTTTTCTGGTAGCCGTGCTGTGTCTGCTGGTGGTTGGGATATGCGCGCCGTTCAGCGGGCATGATCTACAACGTGTAATGCAGATTGCCATCGGCGTTTGTGCGGTGCTGTATGGGCTGTGGCTCAGCCCGCTGGAGCGGTGGGTGGATCGGCCCACCGGCCTTGGCCTCGTGTTGATTATCGGGCTGGGGCTGGTGTCTTCGGCACTCGCCGCTCAGCCGCTGTGGGCGTTCACCGAAGTCGCGTTATTTGTCAGTTGCGCGGCGATCGCCTTGGCGTTTGCCGCACTTCGTCGTCAGGGGGGCGAGCCGCTGGATCGTGCGCTGATCCTGATGGTGGTGCTGCTGTGCCTGATCAAGTCGAGCCAATACCTGTATGCCGGTGCACTTGCGTTCAGCAGTGGCCAACCTACGCTGGATCCCGACCTGTTGCTGTCAGGCTTTTCCAACAAGCGCTTCTATGGTCAGTTCCAGACATTCACCTTGCCGCTGCTGGCGCTGCCCCTGCTGATACCCAACGTTTGCCGTTCCCTGCGAGGTGCGGCGTTTGCGTTGCTGTGCGTCTGGTGGTTGATCGCAATCAGTGGCGGCACGCGCGGTACCTGGCTGGGCATGGGCTTGGCTGGCGCGGTGCTGGCGGTACTTGGGCCATGGGGGCGGCGCTGGCTGGGTTGGCAGTTGGCCGCCGTGCTGGGCGGGCTGTTGCTGTACTGGCTGGTGTTTACGCGGTTGGCGGATTACCTGGGGATCGAGATCTCCAATGGTGCCAGTGATCGTCTCACCACTTCGCTGTCGGGGCGCGGTCCGATCTGGTCGCAGGCCTGGGATATGCTCGTCGAGCACCCCTGGTTGGGCTTGGGGCCTATGCACTTTGCCGATATTGCCAACCCGATTGCCGCTCACCCCCACCAGGCCGTTTTGCAATGGGCCAGCGAATGGGGGGTGCCCTCGGCGCTGTGTGTGGCGCTGCTGGCGTGGCGCGGTGGCTGGGCCACGGTGGGTGTGCTGCAGGCGCGGGCGCTGTCCACGGCGCGCGCTGATCTGCTGCGGTTATGCCTGTTTGCCGCGTTGGTCGGTGCGTTGGTGCAGTCGATGGTCGACGGTGTGATCGTCATGCCCAACTCCCAGGTCTGGCTGGCGCTGGTGGTGGGCTGGTTGATGGCGCTGCATGTGTGGCGAACGCCGGTCACTGCCGTACAGCCGTTGGCCTGGCAGGCGTGGAAAACATTGAGTGTGCTGGCCGTTGGTCTGCTGGTAGTTATCGCGGTGCGCGATGTGCCCCATTTCAAGTACGCCCAGCAGCAATACCTGCACACTTATAACACTCACCTGCAGCCCCGCTTCTGGGTCCAGGGGGTGATTTCCCACTGACGCTCGTAAGTTGCCGGACGCCCGATGCGGTGCTAGCTTTAGTCCACCGCCCGTGTAGCTCAGTTGGTAGAGCAGCGCACTCGTAACGCGAAGGTCGCAGGTTCAACTCCTGTCTCGGGCACAAAGGCAGCACCGTTTCAAAGGCAACGTTTTCAGATGATCCCAGAATGGTTCTGAAGGCCAGACGAGTCGGTATTCACGCCCGCTCTTTTGTATCTGCGCAACCTTGATGACCCAGATGCATCCCCATTCCTTGATCTAAGAGAACAACATGACCACTACAGCGATGACCCAGGAAGTTCGGCACCAAGCAGCCCTCGAAAAATACCTCGAGGCCACGCCGCAGCTTAAAGAAGAGATCAAGGACCTGAGCGCCGATGATCAGCGTGATCAGATCCAGTGGGCGTTCGAGGATGAGGCCGAGAGCCAGGGCTACCAGCCGTGGGAGCTGACCCTCAAGTACACCTCGACACCGGAAGAGTTCGAAGCAGCGCGGCTGGCCTTGCACAAAGAGGCGGCCGAGGTGCTGGGTGTCGAGTGGGAAGAGTATTGCGAGATGAACGACCTGGTCGTTTAAAACAGCGTGTAGGAGCGAGCAAGCTCGCTCCTACCGTTGAGGCGCTTCAGATACTGAGGCGCATCGACAAATCCACCGCTTTCACATCCTTGGTCATCGCGCCGATGGAGATGTAGTCCACCCCGGTCTCGGCGATGGGCAGCAAGGTGGTTTCATTGATCCCGCCGCTGGCTTCCAGCTTGGCCTTGCCGCCGTTCAGGCGCACGGCTTCACGCATATCATCCAGGCTCAGCTCATCCAGCATGATGATATCGGCGCCTGCCGCCAGTGCTTCGCGCAGTTCGTCCAGGCTTTCCACTTCGATTTCCACCGGTTTGCCCGGGGCGATCTTGTGCGCGGCCGTAATGGCTTGGGCGATGCCACCACAGGCGGCGATATGGTTTTCCTTGATCAGGAACGCGTCATACAGACCAATGCGGTGGTTGTGGCAGCCGCCACAGGTTACCGCGTACTTCTGCGCCAGGCGCAGGCCTGGCAGGGTTTTGCGCGTATCCAGCAACTTGACCTGGGTACTGGCAACAAAATCCGCCAGGTACTGGGCGCGTGTGGCCACCCCTGACAGCAGTTGCAGAAAATTCAGCGCGCAGCGTTCGCCGCTGAGCAGCGAGCGTGCCGGGCCTTCGAGGTGAAACAGCACCTGGTTGGGGCTGACGCGTTCGCCGTCGGCCACCTGCCAATGCACCGCGACCCGTGGGTCGAGTTGGCGGAAGACTGCGTCCACCCAGGCGGTACCGGCGATAACCGCGCTATCGCGGGTGATGATGGTTGCCGTGGCCAGCCGTTCGGCCGGGATCAATTGTGCAGTGATGTCGCCGCTGCCGATGTCTTCCAGCAGTGCGCGGCGCACGTTGGCTTCGATTTCGGCGGTGAGGTCGGCAAGACGGAGATTCGGCATAACAGGCTCCACAAACAAAGTGCTCCGATTATAGGGGCAGTGCGGGCCCGAAGGCAGGCTCGGCGCTGATTTACCGCGCAATGGCAGAGTTTGCTGGCGCAACCCCCCTCATTTGCCAGATAATCTCGCGCCTTGCAATTGGCGTCATAGCTTTGACGACCTGGTGATAGCCGGTTTTCCATAGTGCCCAACGGGCCTGTGCCCGATTTTTACCCAATTCAATACCGCCGTTTCAGGAGGCCAGGATGCACAATGACGGAAAGGTGGTGCCAATCAACAAGGCACAGACCACGCCATCGCCGCTCGCCCGGCTTCCGGTAGTGTTGCTGCAAGTCCGCGACAAGGCTGCGCAACAGTTGCAGCAGGGGCTGCAGGAACTGTTCGATAACGCCGACGACACGTTGTTCGAAATGGCCGACAAGGCCCGCAGCAACGTTGATCACCATATTTTCTTTGAAGCCATGCGTGACCTGCGCCTCAAGCGCAAGAATTTCGAGCGCGTGTTCATGGAGCGCCTGTTCGATGCGTTTGCCGACCTGGGCCAGGCCGGGCGGGGTGAGCTGCAATTGGTGCCGGTGCTGTCCTATGACGCGGCGCCGGGTACATCCCGGGATGAGCTGGAAAAAGCCGTGGCGCTGGAGGCCATGCTCGGGCGGGTGCGCCACCGCGACGGCGTGGCCCTTGGGCAACTGACCGCGCGCCTGAGCGCGCTGCTCGGCAACCGCCTGGATGACCGTGAGAATCCCTTGGGCCCGGCGCTGCTCTGTGAGTGCTTCCTGCGCGCAGGGCGCAGCCTCGGCGTGGAGATCCGCGTCAAGCTGATCATGCTCAAGCTTTTCGAAAAATACGTACTCAGCGACGCCGACCAACTGTACGGCGAAGCCAACCAACTGCTGGTCGCGACCGGGGTTTTGCCCGAGCTCAAGGCCGTGCCATCGCGCCGCCCTGGCGGGCGTGCGGCCCGTGAGCAGCCGAGCCAGAACATGCCGCCGAGCGCCGAGCACCCGGTTGACGAAAATGGCCAGGAAGCCTTCGGCGCCTTGCAGGCCTTGCTGGCCCCACTGCGCGGCAGCGTAGCGCCCACCCTTGAAGCCAGCGCCGAACCGCAGCCCATTGCCACCCGCGACCTGCTGCGCCTGCTGTCCCATTTGCAGCAGTATGTGCCGGAGCCTGAGGCTGAAGATGATTTCGACCTGCGCAACCAGCTTGAGCAATTGCTCACCCGCGTCAGCGTCAAGAGTGGCAAGTCGCGGGTAGTCGAGAATTCGGACGAAGACGTGATCAACCTGATCGCCTTATTGTTCGAATTCATCCTCAACGACCGCACGGTGCCCGATGCCTTCAAGGCGCTGATCGCGCGCCTGCAGATCCCGCTGCTGAAAGTGGCGGTGCTGGACAAGCACTTTTTCAGCCGCGCCAGCCACCCGGCGCGTCGCCTGCTCAATGAAATCGCTGCGGCGGCCATGGGCTGGAGCCCGCGCGAGGACTACCAGCGCGACAACCTCTACCTGCGTATCGAGCAAGTGGTGCAGCGTTTGCTCAACGAGTTTGTCGAAGACCCGGCGATTTTTTCCCAGTTGCTTGCCGAGTTCTGCGCGTTCAGCGCGGATGAGTGGCGGCGCAGCGAGCTGATTGAACAGCATACCCGCGACGCCGAGGAAGGCCGCGTGCGCACCGAGGCGGCCCGCCAGCGGGTGGCGGATGTGCTGAATCGACGCTTGCTGGGCAAGGTGTTGCCGCTGGCGGTAGTGCAGTTCCTGCAGCAGGCATGGAGCCAGGTACTGTTGCTGGCCAGCCTCAAGCACGGCGAGCAATCGGTGCAATGGCAGGCCGGGCTGCGCACGATGGACGAGCTGATCTGGAGCGTCAGCCTGCAGCAGGACACCGAGGCCGGGCGCCACCTGCTCGAAGAGTTGCCGGGCTTGCTCAAGGCGCTACGTGATGGCCTGACCAGTGCGGCGTTCGACCCTTTCAGCACGCGTGAATTTTTTCTGCGCTTGCAGGCCCTGCATATCCAGGCGCCCGGCGGCATCGACGAGTTGATCGCGGTGCGCGAGCCTTTTGTGCTCAGCACGGCACCGCATGACCCGGCCGTCGACCTGCCGGCCAATGACCCCGAGCTGCTCAAGGCTCGCCAACTGCAGATCGGCACTTGGGTGGAGTATGAGGACGGTACCGCCAACAGCCTGCGTTGCCGGCTCACCGCGATCATGGCACCGGCCGGCAGCTATATTTTTGTCAGCCGCACCGGGCTCAAGGTCCTGGAGCAAAGCGCCGGCCAGCTGGCGCTGGCGTTCAAGCGTGGCGCGCTGCACACGTTGGATGACGGGCCGCTGTTCGAGCGCGCGATGGCGGCGGTGGTGGGCAAGCTGCGTCAATTCAATCGCGGCAAGTGATCGCAACCACAGGGGCGAACGCGGCATACTGGTAACACGTTGTCTTACCCAAGGAACCTGTATGCAGTTGGACCCCACCAGCGGCTGGTGCCAGGGCATCCGTCATTGCCCTTCGCCCAACTTCAACGAGCGCCCTACAGGCGAAATCTCACTGTTGGTGGTGCACAACATCAGCCTGCCACCGGCGCAATTCGCCACCGGTAAAGTGCAGGAGTTTTTCCAGAATCGCCTGGATGTCACGGAACATCCCTACTTTGAGGGGATTGCTGACCTACGGGTATCCGCGCATTTTCTGATTGAGCGCGACGGCGCGGTGACGCAGTTTGTGTCCTGTATCGACCGGGCCTGGCATGCCGGGGTTTCGTGCTTCGACGGGCGTGAAACCTGCAATGACTTTTCTTTGGGCATTGAGCTGGAAGGCACGGATGACCTGCCGTTCACCGATGCCCAATATGCCTCGCTGATCGATCTGACCGGCCAGTTGCTGGCGGCCTACCCAGGCATCACCACGCAGCGCATTTGTGGCCACAGCGACATTGCCCCGGGGCGCAAGACCGATCCCGGCCCCGCTTTTGATTGGGCGCGCTTTCGCAGCGCCCTGCAGGATGGAGGACACGCACGATGAGTTTTCTGGTGTTGGTGCTGGCGGTATGGATCGAGAAATTCTCGGCCCTGCGCCGGCGGTTGCAGCGCGATGGCGGTTGGCTGCGTGAGTTGGCCAAGCTGGAAGCGAGCCCGCGCATGGGCAAGCAACCCTGGCTGATTCTGGTGTTGCTGGTGTTGTTGCCGGTGGCCTTGCTGGCGCTGTTGCTGCTGGTGCTGGAACCGGTGGCCTACGGCTTGTTGGCGCTGCCGGTGCACCTGTTGGTGCTGATCTACAGCCTGGGGCGCGGCGATTTGCTGGCCGGCCTTGGCCCGTTTCGCGATGCCTGGCGACGCGGCGATCTGCAAGCCGCCGAGCACGTGGCCGAGCGCGATCTGAGCCTGAGCGCCGACAGTGGCGAACAACTGCTCGAGCGCGTCCAGGGCCATTTGCTCTGGCAGGCCTACCAGAGCTTTTTCGCGGTGATTTTCTGGTACTTCCTGTTGGGGCCGGTTGCGGCCCTGGCGTATCGCCTGCTGGCCCTGGCCAGTGAGCACAGTAAAAACCCGCTGGTGGCCGAGCGCGCCGCGCAGTTGCGGCACGCTTTTGACTGGCTGCCGGTACGCCTGCTGGCGGCCAGTTTTGCCTTGGTGGGCAACTTTGTCGCGGTCAGCCGGGTGATGCTGCATGAGTTGTTGAACTGGGATATCAGCGCCGCGCAACTGGTGGAAAAGGTCGGCCTGGTGGCTGCCGAAATTCCACCGCCGGCGGTAGGCGCCGACGGCATCAACAGTCTCGATCGCCTATGGGAACTGCTGCTACGCGCCGCGGTGCTCTGGTACGCCGGTTTTGCAATCTGGACCGTGCTGCCCTAATAAAACTGTGGGAGGGAGCTTGCCCCCTCCCACAGTTCGTTAACCTTAAGTTACAAAACTCCCCTCCAAATTGAGCTATACAGACAGAGCGCCAAATAGTGGCTTTCTGCCGCCGCCCTGCGCCTCAAATAAAAATAAAACAAGGGGAGGTCACCTGTGAAGAGCTTGCTCTATCCCGCTGTCGCGCTGATGAACCGTCTGAGTTTCGGCATGAAGTTCAGCCTGATCAGCGTGCTGTTCCTGCTGCCGATGCTGGCGACCAACTACTACCTGGTGCGCGATTCCTGGCGCGAATTCCAGGGTACACGCACCGAATTGCAAAGCCTCGATCTGCTGGGCAGCAGCCTGGCGCTGCGCCGCGACCTCGAAACCCTCAACAACCAGGTGCAGATCAACGCAACCCTCGGCCAGGCCGGCAAGGCCGGTGACCTGGAAGGCAAGATCACAGCCCTGGAACAAAGCGTATTGAGCCGCCTGCAAGGCCTCAACGCGATGACCACCGAACCTGATCAACTTGCCGCGTTTGAGAGCAAGCGCGACGAGTTGGTAGCGGCCTTCAAGGCGCAGCAGCAGGAAACCTCGCTGTTGAGCAAAAGTGCCTTGATCGGCAAATTGCTCAACAAAGCGCAAATGCTCAGCCAGATCATCGCCAGCCAGGCCGGCCTCAGCCGCGACCCCCAGAGCGATCTGCGCCAACTCAGCGAGTTGGTCACCAGCGTTACCCCGCAAGTCACCCAGACCCTCGGCGAAGGTCGGGCGATGGGCGCGTATTCACTGGGCCAGGGCTTTCTCAATTCCGCGTCCAGCACGCGCTTTGACGAATTGCTGCAACAGTTGGAAAAACTCCACGCCGAATACGGCCTGAAATTGCACGACGCCCTCGGCGCCAGTAATGCCGCGCACGCAGCGCTGGCCGACCTGGCCAAAGCCAGCAACGCCAGCCTCAAGCAAGGCAGCGAGCTGTTTGAGGAACAGGTGGTGATGGCCGAAACCCTCGACGCACCCTGGCAGGGCTTTTACGACAGCGTCAGCCAATTGATGGCGCAGACCTATCAACTCGATGAGGCCACCCTGACCTTTATCGGCCAGCAACTGGAGCAGCGCCTGGCGCAGAACCGCATGCACATGGTGGTGCTGGTTTCGGCGCTGACGGCGGTGTTTCTGCTGATCTTCTATCTGTACGCCGGCTTTTACGCCTCTACACGCACAACGCTGCGGCACCTGGGGGCGATGATGGACAAGGTGGCGGCCGGCGACATGACGGTGACCTTTGTCGCCCATAGCCGCGATGAGCTGGGCGAACTGGGCCAGGTGTTCAACGGCACCGTGGCAAAAATCCATGACTTGATCGAACGCGTCGGGCACACCGTCAGCCAGGTCGAACTTCAGGCCGGCCAGGTGGAAAGCGTCTCGGCCCAGAGCAATAGGGCGGTTTCCGGCCAGCGTACTCAGATCGAGCAGGTCGCCACGGCCATGAATCAGATGTCGTCTACTGCCCAGGAAGTGGCGCGCAGCGCAGCGGCGGCGGTCAGCAGTGCCCACAGCGTCAACGATGAAACCGTCAACGGCCGTGGCCTGGTGCAATCCCAGCAGGGCAGCATCGCGCGGCTGGCTTCGGAGATCGACCAGTCGGTGCGGGTCATCAACCAGTTGGCCATCGACAGCCACGCCATCAGCAGCGTTTTGGAGGTGATCAAGAGCATCGCCGAGCAAACCAACCTGCTGGCACTCAACGCCGCCATCGAGGCGGCGCGGGCCGGCGAGCAGGGGCGCGGCTTTGCGGTGGTGGCCGACGAGGTGCGCACCCTGGCCCGGCGCACCCAGCACTCGACGGAAGAAATCGAACAGATGATCAGCCGCCTGCACGGCGGCGTGGCGGCAGCGGTGAAAGCCATGGGGAGCAGCCATGAAATGGCCAGCGGCACGGTTGGCGAGTCGGAAAAGGTCCAGCAGGCCTTGGAAAACATCCTGGGGGCCGTAGGAATGATCGTGGACCAAAACCAGCAGATCGCCGCCGCCGTGGAGCAGCAGACCGCCGTCGCGCACGATATCGACCAGAATATCGTCGCCATCAATCGTGCCGGTGAGCATGCCGCCGAGGGCGCGCACCAAACCGAAGCGGCAAGCCGGCAGTTGTCGATGCAGGTGATCGAGTTGAAACAGCTGATCGGCGCCTTCCGTGTGTAGGGCGTAAGCGTGGGAATTATCGTTATGTGATGGGGGACTTGTCTTGATTTGCCTACGTCTCTGTTCCCACCTTGGGAATGAGCTTGAATGGGGCACACACATTCAGGTTCAGGGGAGGCACGGCGATGACCACTGTAATCGGCATCAAAGGGCACTGCGCCCATTGCAACATCACGTTTGAACTAAAGCCTTGGCAATTGAATGCCATCGCCATCGACGAGCCGTTCGAGTGCCCGTACTGCCAGCGCATCCTGCAGGCGGGCTGCCCACGGCAGCTGCGTCAGCTCAAATCCCTGGATCACTGGGCGTTGGTGAGCCCGAGCATGATGGTGCTGACCTGCGTGGTGCTGATCGTGGCATTGGTGGCGGAGTGGGTGGGGCTGATCAGTATGCTCGGGCAGTTGAATGTGTCACTGGTGGTGCTGCTGGTGCATTTCCTGGCGTTGCGTTATGCCCGCTACCGGCAACGGATAACCTTGGACCTGCAGGTGGTGAAGCCCGCCCTACCAATTGAACAGCTCGCACGCATTGCGTGTGCTCGCCTCAGCCAGCAATAGCGGGCTGGTGCCCATGTGCGCGGCCAGCGCGGTGCAGATCGCCGGCAGGTGCCGCGGGCTGTTGCGCTGGCCGGGGAACATGGCAGGCGCCATGTCGGGCGAGTCGGTTTCCAGCACCACCGCGTCCAGCGGCAATTGCGCCAGCACCTTGTGCATGCGCAGGGCCTGGGGCCAGGTCGCGGCACCGCCCAGGCCCAGTTTGAACCCCAGCTTGATGTACTCGTGGGCCTCTTCGCGGCTACCGGCAAAGGCATGGATGATGCCGCCACGAGGCAGGCGGATGCGTTTTAGGGTGGCGATCACCGCCGCGTGGCTGCGGCGTACGTGCAATAGCGCCGGCAGTTGGAAGTCCACCGCCAACTTCAGCTGCGCTTCGAACAACGGCTGCTGGCGCTCGCGGTCCAGTGTGTCGAGAAAATAATCCAGGCCGATTTCGCCCACTGCGCACAGCTGCCGATGACCCTGCAGGCGGGTCAGCCAGTCGCCCAGTTCGGCCATGTCGGTGGGGCGGTGGTCGTCGAGATACACCGGGTGCAGCCCGAATGCGGCGAATAAGCCTTCATCGGTTTGCACCAGGTCCCACAGACGCTGCCAATTCTGCTGATACACCCCAAGCACCACCATGCGTCCCACGCCCACTTCGCGGCTGTGGGCGAGGACTTCACCGCGATCACTGTCGAAGTCCGGGAAGTCCAGGTGGGTGTGGGTGTCGATCAGCTCCACGTTCAGGCCTCGTGAATACGCTGCTTGAACGTACGGCCGATGGCGTGCACGCCGGGTTGGTAACTCTCATCTTCAATCGCGGCAAGCGCCAGGCGCAGGGCGGTGTCGGCGATCAACTGATGTTGCTGGGCCATGGCGTTGACCGGCAGCGGCAGGAAATCCAGCAGCTGGGTATCGCCGAAGGTGCCCAGACGCAGTGGTCGCGACTTCAACGGGAAGTCATGCAATGCATCAAACACGCCTTGCAGCAGCACGTAGGAGGTGGTCACCAATGCGTCAGGCAAATGCCCCAGGCGTTGCAGCAGTTGCTCCATCAGCTGTCGGCCACAGTCGCGGCTGAACGCCTCGCCGTGTTCGACCACGACCTCGCCGGTGAACCCTTGCAGCGCTTGCTGAAAACCCGCCGCGCGCTCCTGGCTGATGCTCAGCTCGGGCCGTGCGCCGATCAGCACGATCTGCTTGGGCAGCGGTTGCAGCAGGCTGCTGGTCAGTTGCTGGCAGGCCTGGCGGTCGTCGCTGACCACCGAGCAGAATTGCCCCGGCTCCATCACCCGGTCGATGGCAATCACCGGCAGCCCCTTGGCTTGCAGCTCGCGGTAACTGTCATCGCTGGCCGGCAGGCAGCTTGCAACAAACAGTGCATCGCAGCGGCGGGCGCGGAACAGCTGCGCCAATTGGCGTTCGCTGCCGGCCTCGTCGTCGGAGCTGGCGATCAGCAACTGATAGCCACGGGCGCGGGCGCCTTGCTCGAGCAATTTGGCGATGCGCGCGTAACTGGGGTTTTCCAGGTCTGGCAGGATAAAACCCAAGGTGCGTGTATGCCGGCTGCGCAGCCCGGCCGCCTGGGGGTTGGGAGTAAAGCCGTGGGCTTCAACGACGGCACGCACCCGTTCGACGGTTGCGTTGCTGATGCGTTGTTGCTCGGCCTTGCCATTGATGACGTAGCTGGCGGTGGTCACGGACACACCGGCGAGACGTGCGATATCACTGAGTTTCAAACCGGGATTTCCTTGTTTTTTGGAGCTTGCCCCGACATTTTGTCCAATCGTAACCGATTACTGCACGCGACTAATGTCTCAGCTCAAGCGCCGAGTGGTCCTTCAAGGATGCTCAATTAACGCGTAATCTGCCATAAATTCTAGATTAAACGTTTCAGCCAGCGTATTTTTACGACGTTCGCGACTGAGTGCCTACTGCCAATTGACTGCTCAGTCAGTTATCCCGAATCCCCCTTACACTGTTTTATTCAAAACAATACCTAGTGCGGCCACCGCACTAACTAGGAGAACGGCATGCTTGAGCTCACTGTAGAGCAGATTTCCATGGGCCAGACGGCTGTGGATAAATCTGCTGCCCTGCACCTGCTCGCTGACAAACTGGTGGCCGATGGCCTGGTTGCCGAGGGTTACCTCAGCGGGTTGCAGGCCCGTGAGGCCCAAGGCTCTACCTTTCTCGGCCAAGGTATTGCCATCCCCCATGGCACCCCCGAAACCCGTGACCAGGTATTTTCCACCGGCGTGCGCCTGCTGCAGTTCCCCGAAGGGGTGGACTGGGGCGATGGCCAGATTGTCTACCTGGCCATCGGCATTGCCGCCAAATCCGACGAACACCTGCGCCTGTTGCAACTGCTCACCCGCGCCCTCGGTGAAACCGACCTGGGCCAGGCGTTGCGCCGTGCCGGCAGCGCCGAAGCGTTGCTGAAACTGCTGCAAGGTGCGCCGCAGGAACTGGCGCTGGACGCGCAGATGATCAGCCTCGGCGTGTCTGCCGATGATTTTGAAGAGCTGGTATGGCGTGGCGCGCGTCTGTTGCGTCAGGCCGATTGTGTCAGCAACGGTTTCGCCGCCGTGTTGCAGCAGGTCGATGCGCTGCCTCTGGGCGATGGTCTGTGGTGGCTGCACAGCGAGCAGACCGTCAAGCGCCCGGGCCTGGCTTTTGTCACCCCGGACAAACCCATGCGCTACCTCGGCCAGCCGCTCAATGGGCTGTTCTGCCTGGCCAGCCTCGGCGAAGCCCATCAAGCCCTGCTTGAACGCCTTTGCGCGTTGCTGATCGAAGGGCGCGGCCAGGAGTTGGGCCGCGCCACCAGCAGCCGCGCGGTGCTTGAAGTGCTTGGCGGCGAACTGCCGCCGGATTGGCCCAGCGCGCGCATTACCCTGGCCAACGCCCACGGCCTGCATGCGCGGCCGGCGAAAATTCTCGCGCAACTGGCGAAAAGTTTTGACGGCGATATCCGCGTGCGCCTCATCGATGGCCCGGTAGGCGCCGTGTCGGTGAAAAGCCTGAGCAAGCTGCTCAGCCTCGGTGCCCGGCGCGGTCAGGTGCTGGAGTTTGTCGCCGAGCCAACGATTGCCGGCGATGCGCTTCCGGCGCTGTTGGCGGCGGTTGAAGAGGGCCTTGGCGAAGAGGTCGAGGCGTTGCCGACCGTGAGCGCCCAGGCCGCCACCCTCGATATCGAACCGGTGGTCAGTGCACCGCAGGCCGGCAGCCAGCTCCAGGCGATTGCTGCCGCGCCCGGCATCGCCATCGGCCCGGCGCATATCCAGGTTCAACACGTGTTCGACTACCCGCTGCGTGGCGAGTCTGCTGCGATTGAGCGCCAGCGCCTGCAGACCGCGCTGGCCGAGGTGCGCCTCGACATCCAAGGCCTGATCGAACGCAGCCAGGCCAAGGCCATCCGCGAAATTTTCATCACCCACCAGGAAATGCTCGACGACCCCGAGCTCACCGACGAAGTCGACACCCGCCTCAAGCAAGGCGAAAGCGCCGAAGCCGCGTGGATGAGTGTGATCGAAGCCGCCGCCAAGCAGCAGGAGTCGCTGCAGGATGCCTTGCTTGCCGAGCGCGCCGCCGACCTGCGCGACATTGGCCGCCGTGTGCTGGCGCAACTGTGTGGCCTCGAAACCGCCCAGGAGCCTAGCGAACCTTACATCCTGGTGATGGATGAAGTCGGCCCGTCCGACGTGGCGCGCCTGGACCCGGCGCGGGTGGCGGGCATCCTCACCGCCCGTGGCGGCGCCACCGCCCACAGTGCCATCGTCGCTCGCGCCCTCGGGATTCCTGCATTGGTCGGTGCCGGCCCAGCCGTGTTGCTGCTGGCCAGCGGCACCGCGCTGTTGCTGGATGGCCAGCGCGGCCGCCTGCATGTAGCCCCCGACGCCGCGACCCTGCAACGCGCCACTGTCGAGCGCGATACCCGCGAGCAACGCCTGCAAGCCGCCGCAGCCCAGCGCCATGAACCGGCCCTGACCCGTGATGGTCACGCCGTGGAAGTGTTCGCCAATATCGGCGAAAGTGCCGGTGTGGCCAGCGCAGTGGAGCAGGGCGCCGAAGGCATTGGCTTGCTGCGCACCGAACTTATTTTCATGGCCCACCCTCAAGCGCCGGACGAAGCCACCCAGGAAGCCGAATACCGCCGCGTGCTCGACGGCCTCGGTGGGCGCCCGCTGGTGGTGCGCACCCTCGATGTGGGCGGCGATAAACCGCTGCCTTACTGGCCGATTGCCGAGGAAGAAAACCCCTTCCTGGGTGTGCGCGGCATCCGCCTGACCCTGCAACGCCCGCAGATCATGGAGGCGCAGCTGCGCGCGCTGCTGCGTTCTGCCGACAACCGCCCGCTGCGCATCATGTTCCCCATGGTCGGCAGCGTGGACGAATGGCGCGCCGCCCGTGACATGACCGAGCGCCTGCGCCTGGAAATCCCGGTGGCCGACCTGCAACTGGGGATCATGATCGAAGTGCCATCGGCCGCATTGCTGGCGCCGGTGCTGGCCAAGGAAGTGGATTTTTTCAGCGTCGGCACCAACGACCTGACCCAATACACCCTGGCCATCGACCGTGGCCACCCGACCTTGTCAGCCCAGGCTGATGGCCTGCACCCGGCGGTGTTGCAACTGATCGACATCACCGTGCGCGCCGCCCATGCCCATGGCAAGTGGGTGGGCGTATGCGGCGAGCTGGCGGCCGACCCGCTGGCGGTGCCGGTGTTGGTCGGCCTGGGTGTGGATGAGTTGAGTGTGTCGGCCCGCAGCATTCCTGAAGTGAAGGCGCGGGTGCGTGAATTCAGTCTGAGCGAGGCCCAGGGCCTGGCGCAAAAAGCACTGGCGGTGGGTTCGCCCGCCGAAGTGCGTGCCCTTGTGGAGGCCGTGTAAATGGCGAAGATTCTGACCCTGACGCTGAACCCGGCGTTGGACCTCACCGTACGCCTGGCGCAGTTAGAGCCGGGTGCGGTCAACCGCAGCGACACCCTGCTGACCCACGCCGCCGGCAAGGGCGTGAACGTGGCGCAAGTGCTGGCCGACCTGGGCCACGACGTGACCGTGGGTGGCTTTCTCGGTGCCGACAACGCCCAGGCGTTCGAGGCGCTGATTGCACGGCGTGGGTTTGCCGACGCGTTTATCCGCGTGCCGGGCGAAACCCGCAGCAATATCAAGATTGCCGAGCAGGATGGCCGGGTGACCGACATCAACGCGCCGGGGCCGTTTGTCAGTGAGCAGGCGCAGCAAGCGTTGCTCGACCAGTTGGCGTGGATCGCACCCGGCCACGATGCGGTGGTCGTCGCCGGCAGCTTGCCGCGTGGCGTCAGCCCGCAGTGGTTGCAGAACCTGCTGGAACACTTGCAGGGCCTCGGCTTGAAAGTCGCCCTGGACACCAGCGGCGAAGCTCTGCGCGCCGGGCTCAAAGCCGGGCCGTGGTTGATCAAACCCAACACCGAAGAACTCGCCGAGGCCCTCGATTGCCCGACCGATTCGGTTGCGCAACAGGCCCAGGCCGCCCAGCGTCTGCAACTGCAGGGCGTGCAACACGTGGTGGTGTCCCATGGCGCCGACGGCGTCAACTGGTTCAGCCCGAGCGCGGCTTTGCATGCCACGCCGCCGAAGGTCAGCGTGGCCAGCACCGTGGGCGCCGGTGACTCGCTGCTGGCGGGGATGCTCCACGGTCTACTCAGTTTTGAAGCCCCCGAACAGACCCTGCGTCGCGCCACGGCGATTGCCGCGATGGCGGTGACGCAGATCGGTTTTGGCATCAGCGATGACGCGCAGTTGGCGCATCTGCAAGGCGGCGTCGATGTGCGCACGCTGACAGAACAATAAGAGGGTTTGTGATGAAGTTAGCCATTGTTACCGCCTGCCCGAACGGCATGGTCACCAGTGTGCTGTGCGCCCGCTTGTTGGACGCCGCCGCGCAGCGCCAGGGTTGGAGCACCAGTGTTGAAGTGGTGGATGTGCAGCGCCCGGAGCGCCAGTTGTCCCAGGCGGTTATCGACGACGCCGAGTGGGTGCTGCTGGTCAGCAGCACGCCGGTAGACATGCAGCGGTTTGTCGGCAAGCGCGTGTTCCAGAGCACGCCGGCCCAGGCGCTGGCGGATGTCGACGCGGTGCTGCGGCGCGGTGCCGAAGAGGCGCAGGTGTATGTCGCGGCTGAACAGGCGGCGAAAAACGCGCCGCGCATCGTCGCGATCACCGCGTGCCCGACCGGTGTGGCCCACACCTTCATGGCCGCCGAAGCCTTGCAGCAAACGGCCAAGCGCCTGGGTTATGACCTGCAGGTCGAGACCCAAGGCTCGGTCGGTGCGCGCACGCCGTTGAGCCCGCAGGCTATCGCCGAGGCTGACGTGGTCTTGCTGGCCGCCGATATCGAAGTGGCCACCGAGCGTTTCGCCGGCAAGAAGATCTACCGTTGTGGCACCGGCATTGCCCTCAAGCAATCCGAAGCGACCCTCAACAAGGCCCTCGCCGAAGGTGCGGTAGAAAGCGCCGACAGCGGGGCGGTGGCCAAGAAGTCGGAAAAAACCGGCGTCTATAAACACCTGCTGACTGGCGTGTCGTTCATGTTGCCGATGGTGGTGGCGGGCGGGTTGCTGATTGCCTTGTCGTTTGCGTTCGGCATTCATGCGTTTGAACAGGAAGGCACGTTGGCGGCCGCATTAAAAACCGTCGGCAACACCGCCTTTACCCTGATGGTGCCGCTGCTGGCGGGTTATATCGCCTACTCGATTGCCGACCGGCCTGGTATTGCGCCCGGCATGATCGGCGGCCTGCTGGCGGGCACATTGGGCGCGGGGTTTATCGGCGGTATCCTCGCCGGTTTCCTGGCGGGCTACTGCGTCAAGCTGATCACCCGTGCCGTGCGATTGCCGCAAAGCATGGAGGCGCTCAAGCCAATCCTGATCATCCCGCTGCTGGCGAGCCTGTTCACCGGCCTGGCGATGATCTACCTGGTGGGCCCGCCGGTAGCGCGCATGCTCACCGGCCTCACCGACTTCCTCGCCACCATGGGCACCACCAACGCGGTGCTGTTGGGGATCTTGCTGGGCGGCATGATGTGTGTCGACCTGGGCGGGCCGATCAACAAGGCGGCGTATGCGTTTTCCGTCGGCCTGCTGGCGGCGTCGAGCGGCGCACCGATGGCGGCGACGATGGCCGCCGGCATGGTGCCGCCGATCGGCATGGGCATCGCTACGTTCCTGGCGCGGCGCAAGTTCGCCCAGACCGAACGCGAGGCCGGTAAGGCGGCGATGATCCTGGGGCTGTGCTTTATCTCCGAAGGCGCCATTCCGTTTGCCGCCAAGGACCCGTTGCGCGTGATCCCGGCCAGCATCGCCGGCGGCGCGCTGACCGGTGCGCTGTCGATGTATTTCGGCTGCAAACTGGCGGCGCCCCACGGCGGCCTGTTTGTGCTGGTGATCCCGAATGCGATGAACCATGCGCTGCTGTACTTGCTGGCGATTGTTGCCGGTAGTGTGCTGACCGGTGTGGTGTACGCGCTGATCAAGCGTCCGGAAGTGGTGGAGCTGGTGGTCACCTCCGCCAAAGCCTGACGCGGGTTAAACAATGTGGGAGCGGGCTTGCTCGCGAAAGCGGTGTATCAGTCAAGGATGTATTGACTGACACCCGGCTTTCGCGAGCAAGCCCGCTCCCACATTGGATCTCCAGTGCCTGTAGTTATGTCACATGGGCTTCATCCCCGCATGCTTTAGTCTCCCTTTTGATACTCAAGAGGGCACCTGCATGAGCCACTTCGATCTCGGCCGCCGCCGCGTGATGCAAGCCGTTGGCGCTGGCCTGTTGTTGCCGGGCCTGGCGCCGGCGGTGATTGCTTCGGTCAAGGATCGGCCGCAACTCACCGACGGCGTGCAGTCCGGTGACTTGCTCGGCGACCGTGCGATGATCTGGAGCCGCAGCGACCGCCCCGCGAAGATGGTGGTGGAGTGGGACACCCGCAGCGTGTTCAGCAACCCGCGCAAATTCGTTTCGCCCCTTGCCGACAGCCGCACGGACTTTACCGCCCGCGTCGAACTCAGCGGCCTGCCCGCCGACCAGGCGATCTTTTATCGCGTGCACTTCGAAGACGCCCAGACCGGCGTGGCCAGCGAACCCTGGTTCGGCCACCTGCGCAGCGTGCCGTCAGCGCGTCGCGACATTCGTTTTGTGTGGAGCGGCGACACGGTGGGGCAAGGCTTTGGCATCAACCCGGACATTGGCGGCATGCGCATTTACGAAGCCATGCGTCTGCGCCTGCCGGACTTTTTTATCCACAGCGGTGACACCATCTACGCCGATGGCCCGGTGCCGGCGCAACTGGCCACTGAAGGCGGGCGCATCTGGCGCAATATCACCACCGAAGCCAAGAGCAAAGTCGCGGAAACCCTCGATGAATATCGCGGCAATTACCGCTACAACCTGCTGGATGAAAACGTGCGCCGCTTCAACGCCGAAGTGCCGCAGATCTGGCAGTGGGATGACCATGAAGTGGTGAATAACTGGTCGCCGAGCAAACAGCTCGATGAGCGCTACCAGACCAAGGACATCAACACCCTGGTGGGCCGCGCGCGCCAGGCCTGGCTGGAATATTCGCCGATGCGCCAGCAAAGCGCCGATGGCGGTGGGCGCATTTATCGTAAGCTCAGCTATGGCCCGTTGCTGGATGTGTTTGTACTCGATATGCGCAGCTATCGCGGCCCCAACGACGACAACCTGGGCGCAGAAAAAGCCTTCCTCGGCCGCGAGCAATTGGACTGGCTCAAGCGCGAACTCAAGGCCTCCCAGGCGCAGTGGAAGGTGATCGCCGCCGACATGCCGATTGGCCTGGGCGTGCCCGATGGTGAGGTCAGCCCTGGCGTGCCGCGTTGGGAAGCGATCGCCAACAATGACCCGGGTGCGCCGCAAGGTCGTGAGCTGGAAATCGCCGAATTGCTCGGCTTTTTAAGGGCGCAACAGGTGCGTAACCATGTGTGGCTGACGGCGGACGTGCATTACTGCGCGGCGCATCACTACCACCCGGATCGTGCGGCGTTCCAGGATTTTGAGCCGTTCTGGGAGTTTGTTGCGGGGCCGTTGAACGCTGGGAGTTTCGGGCCGAATCCGTTGGATAAAACCTTTGGGCCCGAGGTGGTGTTCGAGAAAGCGCCGCCGGCACAGAACACTTCGCCGTTTGCAGGGTTTCAGTTTTTTGGTGAGGTGCAGATTGATGGGCAGACGGCGGAGTTGACGGTCATCCTGCGGGACTTGGATGGGGTCTCAGTGTTCGAGCAAAAACTGCAACCCATTTGATTTGAAATGTGCTCAGAAAATGTGGGAGGGGGCTTGCCCCCGATAGCAGTGGGTCAGTCAGCTCATTTTTAGCTGACCCACAGTCATCGGGGGCAAGCCCCCTCCCACATTTAGATCTATATTGTGATTGAATCAGTACACATCCCGGCGATAGCGCCCCTGCTCGATCAAGCGCTCCACCGCCTCACTGCCCAGCACCTCATGCAGCACCTGATCCACCCCGGCAGCCATCCCCTGCAAGCTCCCGCACACATAAATCGCTGCGCCGTCGGCCAGCCATTTACGCAGCACATCGGCCGATTCGCGCAGGCGGTCCTGGACGTAGATCTTTTCCTCCTGGTCGCGGGAAAAGGCCAGGTCCAGCAGCGCCAGGTCGCCACTGGCGAGCCAGCCTTGCAACTCGTCCTGGCACAGGTAGTCGTGGGCGATATTGCGTTCGCCGAACAACAGCCAGTTGCGCTGCTGACCATCCGCAATGCGCGCCTTGAGCAAACTGCGCAGGCCGGCCAGGCCGGTGCCATTGCCCAGCAGGATCAACGGCACCGGCGCCTGCGGCAGGTGGAAACCGCTGTTGCGGCGCAGGCGCAGGCTGATCGCTGAACCGAGGGCCGCGTGCTCGGTAAGCCAGCCCGAGGCCAGGCCCAGGCTGCCATCCGGGTGCCGCTCCTGGCGCACGATCAGCTCCAGCACGCCGTCACTGGCAATCGAGGCGATGGAGTATTCGCGCATCGCCAACGGCGCCAGCGCATTCACCAGGGCCTGGGCATGCAGGCCCACCAGGTGGGCGCGGTTGTCCGGCAGTTGGCGTGTTGCCAGGGCCTGGTTGAGGCTTTGCGGCAGGCCGTCGACCAACACGCCGTCGCTGCCGGCCAGGCCCATGCCGAGCAGGAAGTGTTCGATGGCCCACGGGCAGTTGCGCGGCAGGACTTCCACCAGGTCACCGGCCTCCCAGCGCTGCGGCGAGGCGCTCGTCAGGCCCAGCAGGTACACATCGGAACCGCTGCTGTCACGGTTGAGCAGGGTGCGCTGGCTCAGCGTCCAGTGTTCATACTGGGCGGTCGGCCATGCCGCCGCCGGTGCATGGCCGGTGAGTTGGCCCAGCTGTTGTTGCCAGCTCAGCAGGGCGGCGCTGTCGCCGCTGTCCACTTCCACCGGGGCGAACAGCGGGTTGCCGCCCTGGTCTGTCAGCCAGAAATGCAGGCGCCGGGCAAAGCCGCAGAAGTGTTCGTACTGGCGATCACCCAAGGCCAACACCGAGTAGTTCAGGCCTTTGAGGGACAGGTTTTGGCCGAGCACGCTGCGTTCGAACCCGCGCGCGCTGTCGGGGGCTTCGCCGTCGCCGAAGGTGCTGACTACAAACAGCGCGTTTTCCGACTGGCGCAGGTCGTCCTGGCTGACGCTGCCCAATGGCTGCACCTTCACCGGCAGGCCGGCCGCCTGCAATTGCCCGGCGGTCTGCCAGGCCAGTTGTTCGGCAAAGCCGCTCTGGCTGGCAAAGCCGATCAGCCAGGCCGGGGCATCACTGTGGTTGGCGCCGAGGCCTTTGCGCGCATCCCGGACCTGGCGCTTTTTACGCCGACGGTCGAGGTACAGCAGCCAGCCGGTGATAAAAAACAGCGGCATCAGCAGCGAACTGA
The DNA here is from genome assembly GCF_002843605.1 of Pseudomonas sp. S09G 359. NCBI lineage: Bacteria > Pseudomonadati > Pseudomonadota > Gammaproteobacteria > Pseudomonadales > Pseudomonadaceae > Pseudomonas > Pseudomonas sp. S09G 359. Next base: position 958,916 of record NZ_CP025263.1, read on the forward strand.
CGGTGAGGATAATGCGCCCCGCCAGGCCGAAGTAACTGCCGGTGTGCAGCGCATAGATGCTGGTCAGCAACTGCGCCTTGAGGCTCTTGCTGGCGTACCTGTCGTGGGATTTGACCTCGCCGGTGGCCGGGTCCAGGTTGATCTGGTTCAGCGCGCGGTCGTGGGGCGAGTTGCTCAGCAGGTAGTAGACGGTGGCCGGTTGCCCCGCCACGGCCGGCATGCGGATGTTATACGCGCTCAGGCCGGCGCCCGCATTGCTGTAGATGCTGCTCCAGATGGCGTCGTAATCAGCGACCGGCGCAGGGCCTTCGGGCGCCGGGCCGCGTTTGCGCACACGCTCGTTTTGTGGGGCGTCGGCTAACAGCTTGGTCAGCCCCTGGCTGTACCAGTCGTAGGACCACGACAACCCGGTCAACGCTGACAGCAGATAGGCCAGCAGGCACCAGGTGCCGAACACCGAATGCAAATCCCAGTTGAAGCTGCGGCCCTTTTTGCGCCAGTCCAGGGTCAGCCAGGCGCGCCAGCTCGCCACTTGGCGCGGCCAGCGCAGGTACAGGCCGGAGAGGCAGAAGAACACCAGGATCAGCGTGCAGGCGCCGGTGATATTGCGCCCGGTTTCGCCCATTACCAGGAAGCGGTGAAATTGCAGCAGGAAACCGAAGACGTCCTGGCCCACGGCGTCGCCCATGTAGTCGCCGGTATAGGGGTCGAAGTAGCGCATCTGGCCACGGCGCTCACCCGGCGGCGGGGTGAAGAACACGCGCGCGGCGTTGCCGCTTTCGCTTTCTACCCACAGCATCGACACGGTCTTGCCTTCGGTGGCTTCCAGCTTGCGCACCAGCTCGGCGGGCGGCAGCACGCCGGCTTCGCGTTTTTCGACGCTTAATACCGTGGGGTTGAGCGCCCGCAGTATTTCATCCTGAAACGACACCGCCGCCCCGGTGATCCCCATCAAGGCCAGCACCAGCCCGGCAGTGATGCCGAAGAACCAGTGCAACTGGAACAGGGTTTTCTTCAACACGTCTGACCGCCTCGTCTATCTGAATATGTAGGGCACGGCGCGCATTATGCCGTGGGTTAACGAGAAAAATTCTGTTTTACACGCAAAAGCCCCACGCATCCGATACGTGGGGCTTTTTGCTCTGGGTTGCCGCGTTTAGAAGTGGAAACTGGTGGACAACAACGCCGTACGACCGGCCGCCTGGTTGGCGAAGTGCGAGGCGTAGGCCTTGTCGTAATAGGTCTTGTCGGTCAGGTTCTGCACGTTCAGTTGCAGGTCGACGTTCTTGGTCAGCTTGTAGCTGGCCATGGCGTCGTAGCGGGTGTAGGACGGCACATAAACCGTGTTGGCCGCGTCGCCGTAAACCTGGTCGACATAAAACGCGCCACCGCCGATGGTCAGTTTCGGGGTCAGGTTATAAGTGGTCCACAGGCTGAACGAGTTCTCTGGCGTGTTGGGCATCTGGTTGCCTTTGTTGGAACCAACCTGGACCACGCCCTGGCGGTTACCGTTCTTGCCCGGGTCAACCAACTCGGCTTTCAAGTAGCTGTAGCCGGCGAACACTTGCCACTGGTCGGTGATTTTGCCGCTGGCCGACAGCTCCAGGCCGTCGACGCGGGATTCGCCGGCGGTTTCGTAGGTGTTGGAGTCCACCAGGATGCGCGTGTTTTTCTTCTCGGTACGGAACACGGCGGCCGACAGGGACAGGCGGTTGTGGAACAGGTCCCACTTGGTGCCCAGCTCGTAGTTGACGGTTTCTTCCGGTTGCAGGTCGCTGGTGTTGATACCGGTCGGGATCGCGTTGCTGTCCACGCCTTCACCCACCAGGCCGCCGGCCGGCGAGGCCGAGGTGGCGTAGGAGGTGTAGATACTGCCGTTGTCCAGCGGCTTCCAGACCATGCCCGCCTGCCAGTTGAAGAACTGGCTGTCGTCCTTGACCTTGCTGCGCGCCTGGACGGTCGCGGTTGGCACGGCGTTGGTATTGGCTTGGGTGTCGAAGGTGTCGTAGCGCAGGCCGACGTTCAGCAGCCATTTAGGGTCCAGTTCGATGGTGTCGAACACATAGGCGGCGCGGCTGGTGGCCTTGGTGTTGGTGCCGTTGTAGTTGCGCGCGATGCTGCCGGTCCAGGCGTCGTCCGGGTTGGGGTTGCTCAGCGAGGTGCACTGGCCGCCACGGCCGCCACCGGCTACGGTGCAGGTCGGGTTGGTGTTCGGCGTGACGGTGTAGCCGCTGACGCGGGTTTCTTCACCGGTGAATTCCAGGCCGGTGGAGTAGCTGTGCTTGAAGCCCAGTGCCTGGAACGTGCCGAACAGGTCGGTCTGGTTGGTGGTGGTAGTGGTGGTGGAAACGCGGGTATTGGCACGACGCCACACGGTGCCGAAACGGTTGACGTTGCGCTGGCTGTCGTCCGGCTGGGTGAGCACGTAGTCCTGGCCGGTGCTGCCATGGCGCAGGGTGTTTTTCAGCGTCATGCTGTCGCTCAGGTCGTGCTCGACGGAGATCGTACTGATATCGGCGCGGGTCTTGCGGAAATCGCGGCTTTTGAGACCGTAGAAGTTGTTGCTGTCGCCGCCGTCGGTGGGCTTGTCGTGCACGTGGGTGGTGGCGGTGGCAGAGCCGTAGCCGTACGGGATGCCCGAATCCGGCAGGTCGTTGCTTTCCATATGGTAGTAGCTGAGGTTGACGCGGGTCGGGGTGCCCAGGCCGAAGGTCAGCGACGGCGCAACGCCCCAGCGGTCGTAATTGACCGCATCGCGACCGGCTACGTTCTGCTCGTGGCTCATCAGGTTCAGGCGGAACGCGGCGCTGTCATCGAGGAACTGACGGTTCACGTCGAGTACGTAGCGGCGGGTCTGGTCGGAGCCGTAGGTGAAGCCGCCGTTGGTGAAGTCCCGGGCTTGCGGGGTCTTGCTCACCAGGTTGAGGCTGCCGCCGGCCGAACCGCGGCCGCCGAACGACGAGTTGGGGCCTTTGCTGACTTCGATCGATTCAATGTCGAAGATCTCGCGGCTCTGGCCGCCGGTGTCGCGCACGCCGTCCAGGTAGGTGTCGCCCTGGGCATCAAAACCCCGGATGAACGGGCGGTCGCCCTGGGGGTTGCCGCCTTCGCCGGCGCCGAAGGTAATGCCCGGTACGGTGCGCAACGCATCCTGCAATGAGGTGGCGGCGGTGTCCTTGAGTACTTGTTGCGGCACCACGGTGACCGAGCGCGGGGTATCCACCAGCGGCGCGGTGTATTTCTGCGAAGCGGCTTTTTCGACCTGATAGGAGGTGCTGTCCTGGTCTTCGCCGGTGATGCTGGTGGCACCCAGGGAGATGCTGTTGCGCTGGTCCTTTTGCTCAGTGTCTTCGGCCGCTTGCGCCATATGGGCTGCAGAGCTGGCGCCGAGGGCTACGCCGATGGCCGAGGCCAGTAAACGTGGCGAACTGGTAGGTGTTTTTATTGAAGTGCGCGACATGACGTGTCCTTTCCCCAAGGATGTGAGGCGGCGGAATATAGGGTGAACAAGTATTCATATCAATTGCGATACATTGCTAATTGCACTGAATTTACATTCTTTACACTTTTTGCTTACGGTTTTTACCGACTCATCCGTCACCGGCGTTTTACAGAGCGGATAAGAATCAATACCATTGGCGCCTCTCTGCTTTCAGGTATCACCCCATGCTGCTGCACATTCCCGGCCTGTTCTCTCGCGAGGAGGTGCAGCGCATTCGCCAAGCCCTGGAAAACGCCGACTGGGCCGACGGAAAAATCACCGCCGGGCACCAGTCCGCGAAGGCCAAACACAACCTGCAATTGCCCGAAGGCCACCCGCTGGCCAAGGAAATCGGCGCGGCGATGCTTGAGCGGTTGTGGAAAAACCCGCTGTTTATGTCAGCGGCGTTACCGCACAAAGTTTTCCCGCCCTTGTTCAATTGCTACACGGCCGGTGGCAGTTTCGACTTCCATATCGACAATGCCGTGCGCCAGGCCCGGGGCAGCCACGAGCGGGTGCGCACGGATCTGTCGTCCACCCTGTTCTTCAGCGACCCGGAGGAATACGACGGCGGCGAACTGGAGATCCAGGACACCTTCGGCCTGCAACAGGTCAAGCTGCCAGCCGGCGACCTAGTGCTGTACCCCGGCTCCAGCCTGCACAAAGTCAACGCCGTGACCCGTGGCGCGCGTTATGCCTCGTTCTTCTGGACCCAAAGCCTGGTGCGCGAAGACAGCCAGCGCACCCTGCTGTTCGAGATGGACGGCGCGATCCAGCAACTGACCGCGGACGTGCCCGACCATCCGGCGCTGATTCAGCTCGCCGGCACCTACCACAACCTGCTGCGCCGCTGGGTCGAGGTCTGACATGGGGTTTTTATTGCGCCGCGAAGAAGTGCTCAACGTCGAGCAGTTGCAGGGCATGCTCGACGACTCGCCGGTGCGTGCGGCTCAGGCCATCCTGATCGCGGCGAAGGAGGGCGTAGTGGATGCGCAGGCGTTACTCGGGCAAATCCTGCTGGAAGGGCAGGGTATTGCGCGCGATGAAGCGCTGGCGTTGCGCTGGTTCCAGATAGCGGCCAATCGCGGGCATTCGATGGCGCGCAATATGGCCGGGCGCTGCCTGGAGCATGGCTGGGGCTGTGCCGTGGATGAAGCGGCGGCGGCGCGGGAATATCGCCAGGCGGCCGAGGCCGGGTTGGATTGGGGCCAGTACAACTACGCCAACCTGCTGGCTACCGGGCGTGGGGTGGCTGAAGACCAGCAACACGCGCTGGCTTTTTATCGCCAGGCGGCAGAGCAGGGGCATGCCAAGTCGATGAACCTGTTGGGGCGTTATCTGGAAGATGGTCAGCATTGTCCGCGGGATCTGCAGGCGGCCGTGGACTGGTATCGGCGCTCAGCCGAAGGTGGCGATTTTCGTGGGCAGTTCAGCTATGCGGCGGTGCTGGCCGACAGCGGTCAAATCGATGAGGCGCTGGGTTGGTTGGGCAAGGCGCTGGCCGGCGGCAATCTCAAGTTCCTGAACACGGCGCACAAGGCCCTCGCGGCGGCGAATGACCCGCAGATACGCGCGATGGCTGACGCCTACCAGCAACGCGCCGCCAGCTTTTCTTGAGGCATAAAAAAACCCATGACATGTCATGGGTTTTTTGTGTGCAGCGGTCTTACACGTAGAACGACTTCAACGGCGGGAAGCCATTGAACTCAACCGCGCTGTAGCTGGTGGTGTAGGCACCGGTCGACAGCCAGTACAAACGGTCACCAATCGCCAGGTTCAGCGGCAGGCCGTACTTGTAGTTTTCGTACATGATATCGGCGCTATCGCAGGTAGGACCGGCGATGACCACTTCTTCCATCTCGCCTTTCTTCTCGGTCCAGATCGGGAACTTGATGGCTTCGTCCATGGTTTCGATCAGGCCGGAGAATTTGCCCACATCCGTGTACACCCAACGCTCGACGGCGGTGCGCGATTTACGCGCTACCAACACCACTTCACTGACCAGGATACCGGCGTTGGCGATCAACGAGCGGCCTGGCTCCAGGATGATTTCCGGCAGGTCGTCGCCGAAGTCTTCTTTGAGGAAGCGGATGATTTCTTCGGCGTAGGTTTCCAGGCTGTTGGTGCGGGTGATGTAGTTGGCTGGGAAGCCACCGCCCATGTTGATCAGCTTGAGGTGGATGCCGTCTTCTTCTTTCAGGCGTTCGAAGATCACTTTGACCTTGGCAATCGCCGCGTCCCACACGCTGATGTCGCGTTGTTGCGAACCGACGTGGAACGAGATGCCGTAAGGCACCAGGCCCAGGTCACGGGCGAGGATCAGCAGGTCCATGGCCATGTCGGTCTGGCAGCCGAATTTGCGCGACAGCGGCCAGTCAGCCGTGGTCGAGCCTTCGGTGAGGATACGCACATACACTTTCGACCCCGGAGCGGCCTTGGCGATGTTGCGCAGGTCGGCTTCGGAGTCGGTGGAGAACAGGCGCACGCCCTTCTCGTAGAAGTAGCGGATGTCCTTGGATTTCTTGATGGTGTTGCCGTAGCTGATACGGTCGGCGCTGACGCCGCGGTCCATGACCTTGTCCAGCTCGTAGATCGAGGCGATGTCGAAGCTCGAACCTTTCTCTTTGAGCAGGTCGATGATCTCCACGGCAGGGTTGGCCTTGACCGCGTAATACACCTTGGCGAACTCGAAACCGGCGCGCAGGTCATCGTAGGCCTGGCTGATCATCGCGGTATCGATCACCACGAACGGGGTTTCTTGCTTGTCGGCGAACGCCTTCATTTTGTCAAAAGTGGCGCGCGCGAAATAGTCTTCGACGTTGATCGACATGCTGGGAACTCCTACTGGCAAACTAGATTGATCAATGGGTGCAAATGAACGTCCTCCGTATCCCCACTTTGGTTCGCCTACTTCCCAAGGCATGTCGCCGAAAGCAAAAAGGCCACGGGAATAACCGCTTCCCTTGGCCTTGCTGTCTCGTCGTCAGTACTTGAGCCGGATGGATCGTTTCCAGCATGGACGTTCGGCGCGAACTTTAGGGCGTGAGGGGCTTTAGATCAACTAAAAATGTCGCGTTTTTGCACGCGTTCGTCGCGGGACCGCGTGCAGCTACTTATGTAACCGACAGGTGTGACGGATTGATGTTCCCTGGAGAGGAGAAATTGAGGACATCTCCCTGACTCAACAGAGAGCAAATGTGGGAGGGGGCTTGCCCCCGATAGCAGTGTGTCATCCATGCATAGGCTGACTGACACACTGCCATCGGGGGCAAGCCCCCTCCCACATTTTGATCCCAGGTGTGTCAGCTCAGATCAGGCCAGCGCAGTCTCAGCCGGCGAAACAATACTAGTCTTGCCCCCACGCGACTTGCCAGAGCTCAAGTACTCGGCAATCGACTCTTGGGTCACTTCGCCCAGGAACACCCGTTCCGCATCCATCACCGGCAGCCACGAGCGGTTGAACTCGTACATGCGGGACAGCAGGATGCGCAAGTGCTCGTCGTACGCCGCCGTGGCGTTGAATTCGCGCAGGTATTGGCCGCAGGTACCGGTCTGACGGTGCAAGTCGCGACGTCGTACATAGCCCAACGCCTTGTTCTCGGCGCAGGTGACCACCACATAGCGGCGGTCGGTTTCGTCCATCAGCTCCAAGGCATCGGCTACCGGGGTTTCCGGGCTCACCGACGGGGCGTTGTCCGCCGCGTCTTCGGCCTTCACCAGCAGCAGGCGTTTGAGGGTGCTGTCCTGGCCCACGAAGTTGCTGACGAACTCGTCAGCCGGGTGCGCCAGCAGGGTGTCCGGGTGGTCGATCTGCAGCAGCTTGCCGGCGCGGAAGATCGCAATCTTGTCACCCAGCTTGATGGCTTCGTCGATGTCGTGGCTGACCATGATCACGGTCTTGTTCAGCGCACGCTGCATTTCGAAGAACTCGTTCTGGATCATCTCGCGGTTGATCGGGTCGACCGCGCCGAACGGCTCATCCATCAGCAGCAGCGGGGCATCCGCCGCCAGCGCGCGGATAACGCCGATGCGCTGTTGCTGGCCGCCCGACAGTTCACGCGGGTAGCGATGCAGGTACTGCTTGGGTTCCAGCTTGATCATGCTCATCAACTCGCGGGCGCGGTCGTGGCATTTCTGTTTGTCCCAGCCCAGCAACTTGGGCACGACCACGATGTTTTCCTCGATGGTCATGTTGGGGAACAGGCCGATCTGCTGGATGACATAGCCGATGTTGCGACGCAGGGTCACTTCATCGAGGTCGGTGGTGTCTTCGCCGTTGATCAGGATCTTGCCCGAGCTGGGTTTGATCAGGCGGTTGATCATTTTCAGCGTGGTGCTCTTGCCGCAGCCCGAGGGGCCGAGGAACACACAAATCTCGCCTTCATTGACGGTCAGGCTTACATCGTTGACGGCAGTAATGGTCTTGCCGTTGCTTTGGAAGGTCTTGGACAGGTTTTGAAGTTCGATCATTTGAGCAATCCTTTTGGAGTCAGCGAGCGTTGCAGCCATTGCAGAAGCAGGTCGGCGAAGATGGCCAGGAGACTGACCAGCACGGCGCCAACGATCAGCATCGACATGTCGCTGCGGCTGATGGAAGCCAGAATAAGTACACCCAGGCCACCGGCGCCGATGGTGGCGGCGATGGTCATCACACCAATGTTCATCACTACGGCGGTGCGCACACCGGCGAGGATCACCGGCACCGCAATCGGCAGTTCGACCATGCGCAGGCGCTGGCCGAAGGTCATGCCGATGCCTTTGGCGGCTTCACGAATGCCCGGTTCCACGCCGGTGAGGGCCAGGTAGGTGTTACGCATGATCGGCAGCAGGGAGTAGAGGAACACGGCGGTGATCGCCGGCATCGGCCCCAGGCCCTGGCCGAATTTGGAGTAGAACGGCAGCAGCAGGCCGAACAGGGCGATGGAGGGTACGGTCAGCAACACCGTGGCGCTGGCTTGCAACGGGCCGGCCAGGGTCGGGAAGCGGGTCATCAGCACGCCCAGGGGCACGCCGACGACAATTGCGAGGATCACCGCGATACCGACCAGGGTGATGTGCTGCCAGGTCAGGTGCAGGACTTGGGCCCAATCAAGATGGGAAAAGGCGTTCAGGAATTCCATGTCTTCTCCTTCTTAGTTGATCGGATGTTGGCGCAGGAAATCGGCGGCAACAGCGGAGGGGCTTTCATGGTCGACGTCGACGCGTGCATTCAGCTCGCGCATGGTTGCGTCGTCGAAGAGGGCGGCCAAGGGCTTGAGGTCGGCAGCCAGTTGCGGGTGAGCGTCAAGATAAACCTGGCGCACCACGGGGGCGGCGGTGTAGTCCGGGAAGTAGTGCTTGTCGTCTTCCAGCAGTTTCAACTTGAAGGCATTCAGGCGCCCGTCGGTGGTGTAGACCAAGCCGGCAAATACCTGGCCATTACGCAAGGCGGTGTAGACCAGGCCAGCGTCCATCTGCCGGGTGTTTTTGCGCGTCAGGTTCATGTCATACAGTTTGACCATGCCGCCCATGCCGTCGGACCGGTTGGCGAACTCGGTGTCCAGGGCCACCAGGCGGTTTTGTTTGCTGTCCTCGGCGAGGGCCTTGGTCAGGTCGCTGATGCTGTTGATTTGCGGGAATTCCTTGGCCACGTTGTCGGGCAGCGCCAACGCGTAGGTATTGCTGAATTTCGACGGCGACAGCCAGACCAGGCCTTTTTTCGCGTCGAGTTCTTTCACACGGGCGTAGGTTTGTTCGCTGTCGAGTTTCTCATCGACATGGTTATAAGCCACCAGCGACACACCGGTATATTCCCAGAGCATATCCAGTTGCCCGCTTTCCTGGGCACTGCGCGCCAGGTTGCTGCCCAGGCCGCCGGTCACGCGGGTGTCGTAGCCCTTGGCGCGCAGGTACTGGGAGGTGATTTCGGCGAGCAGGGTCTGTTCGGTGAACACCCGTGCGCCGATGCGGATTACCGGTTTTTCAGCGGCTTGAGCAACACCTGCAAACAGCAGGACGCAGCTCAGTATCAACGTCAGTTTTTTCATGTGATTTCCTTTGCCAAGCCTTAAGACGGACGCAGCCCGCGTTCCAGCCAGAGGCGGCTGGCCATGGTCACCAGACCGTCAAGCAGCAACGCCAGCAGTGCGGTGCACGCGGCACCGAGCAGCAGTTGCGGCTGATTGTTCAGGGCGATGCCGGGGAAGATCAGGCTGCCCAGGCTGTTGGCACCAATCAGGAACGCCAGCGGCGCGGTGCCGACGTTGATCGCCAGGGCCACACGCACACCGCCGATGATGATCGGCACGGCGTTGGGCAGTTCCACCCGAAACAGCACCTGGCGCGGCGTCATGCCGATGCCGGTGGCGGCTTCCTTCAGCGAGCCTTGAACGTTTTTCAGGCCCTCGTAGGTGTTGCGCACGATGGGCAGGAGGGAGGCGAGGAACAGCGCGAAGATGGCCGGGCCGCTGCCGATGCCAAGGACGCCGAGGGCGATGGCCAGTACGGCCAGGGGCGGGACGGTGTTGCCGATGTTGAAGATCTGCATGAAACGTTCTGCGCGCCCGACCATATTCGGTCGGCTGAGCAGGATACCGGCGGGGATGCCCACAATGAGGGCCGCCAGCATGGAGACTAGAACGAGGATCAGGTGTGCTTGCAGGTAAAACAACAAATCGTCGCGGTACAGTTCGATCGTGTTGATGCCGATCCAGTGGACCAGCAGGGCCAAGAGGGCGACGACAACCGCTCCTCCTATCAGCCCTTTGCCATAGCGAATAGCCACAGGCGGACTCCTTTTTTCTTCTGTCGGCGTCCACATTCCCGAGCGGCAATGCCATTCCTGGCTGCCTCTGAATGTGGTCGCGAAATGCAGCTCGTCTACACCGGCAATGCGGTGCGAGTTCGAGCCATGAGCGCAGCCTCGTCAGGCTAACTTGCTGATTTATCAGCCCCTGTTCCGAGTGCGATAGCAGGGGAGTGGACGTCTCTACCTTTTAAAAGGTTCCATACTTGGCAGCATTTAGCCACCCCCAATGGGGTGAACGGTGGTCCGTCCCCCTGGGTTTGCGCTATACTCGCCGCCCTTTTTTGACTCACCTGCCAGGCGATTTCCCATGACCCACCAGGCCGCCGAAGTCGCGAAACGCCGCACTTTCGCCATTATTTCCCACCCCGATGCCGGTAAAACCACCATCACCGAGAAGCTCCTGCTGATGGGCAAGGCAATCGCTGTGGCCGGCACGGTGAAATCGCGCAAATCCGACCGCCATGCCACATCCGACTGGATGGAGATGGAAAAGCAACGGGGTATTTCCATTACCACGTCGGTCATGCAGTTCCCGTATCGCGACCACATGGTCAACCTGCTCGACACCCCAGGCCACGAAGACTTCTCCGAAGACACCTACCGCACCCTGACTGCGGTGGACTCGGCCTTGATGGTCCTCGACGGCGGTAAAGGCGTCGAGCCGCGTACCATCGCGCTGATGGACGTGTGCCGCCTGCGTGATACGCCAATCGTCAGTTTCATCAACAAACTCGACCGCGATATCCGCGACCCGATCGAGTTGTTGGATGAAATCGAAGCGGTCCTCAAGATCAAGGCTGCGCCGATTACCTGGCCGATCGGTTGCTACCGCGACTTCAAGGGCGTGTACCACCTGGCTGACGACTACATCATTGTCTACACCGCCGGCCACGGTCACGAACGCACCGAAACCAAGATCATCGAAAAACTCGACTCGGACGAAGCCCGCGCCCATTTGGGTGACGAGTACGACCGTTTTGTCGACCAACTGGAACTGGTGCAGGGCGCCTGCCATGAGTTCAACCAGCAGGAGTTCCTCGACGGCCAGCTGACCCCGGTGTTCTTCGGTACCGCCCTGGGCAACTTCGGCGTTGACCACGTCCTCGACGCCGTAGTGGACTGGGCCCCGCGCCCGTTGGCGCGTGTAGCCAACGAACGGACCGTGGAGCCGGTGGAAGAGAAGTTCACCGGTTTCGTGTTCAAGATCCAGGCGAACATGGACCCGAAACACCGCGACCGTATCGCTTTTATGCGGATCTGCTCCGGCAAATACGAAAAAGGCATGAAGATGCGCCACGTGCGCACCGGCAAGGACGTGCGCATCGGCGACGCCCTGACATTCTTCTCCTCCGAGCGTGAGCAACTGGAAGAGGCGTTTGCCGGCGACATCATCGGTTTGCACAACCACGGCACGATCCAGATTGGCGACACCTTCACCGAAGGCGAAACCCTGGGTTTCACCGGTATCCCGCACTTCGCCCCGGAACTGTTCCGCCGCGTGCGCCTGCGTGACCCGCTCAAATCCAAACAACTGCGCCAGGGTTTGCAGCAGTTGGCGGAAGAGGGCGCCACCCAGGTGTTCTTCCCCGAGCGCAGCAACGACATCATCCTCGGCGCCGTCGGTGTGCTGCAGTTCGATGTGGTGGCCAGCCGCCTGAAAGAGGAATACAAGGTTGAATGCTCCTACGAGCCGATTACCGTGTATTCCGCGCGTTGGATCGATTGCAGCGATAAGAAGAAGCTGGAGGAGTTCTCCAACAAGGCCGTGGAAAACCTCGCGGTCGACGGCGGCGGTCACCTGACCTACCTGGCCCCGACCCGGGTTAACCTGGCATTGATGGAAGAGCGCTGGCCGGATGTGAAATTCCGCGCGACCCGCGAACACCATTAAGGTCTGAGCGGTATACAAGAGGGCGAAGCTGTCATGGCGTCGCCCTTTTTCATGCCCGCCACAGAGCTAAATGTGGGAGCGGGCTTGCTCGCGAAAGCGGTGTGTCATTCACCCGTTGTGCTGGCGGATCCACCGCCTTCGCGAGCAAGCCCGCTCCCACATTTTGATCTGCGTATAACCAGGAGTTGGCGGGAAGCCCACATCCGGTCTAGCGTTTCAACTATTACACCCATTCACCGACGGATCAGGAGGCGATCTTGCGTATGACTCAACGCGTCATCCATATGGTGCTGCTGGGGTGCCTGGGGCTGGCGAGCACCTCAGCGCTGGCCGGCGCCGGAACCCCCCAGTGGAAAGACACCGGCCCGGTCACCAAGAAAAAGCAGAACGAAGTCAACTCCGGCAGCTGGCAGCCCCAAGCCCAGCCTGCGCCCAAGGAAGATGCGGAAAACCCCTACAACGAAGGTGAAGACAGCGAAACCTACGACGACGGCGACACCTGAGGCCTGGCGCAAACCGCGCATCGGGGCTAGCGTCAATCCTGGCGGCGGTGGATCACTGCCGAGCGGGATTTACCTACTGACTGGACGGAATCGACCATGAGTATTTTTCAACGAGTCGTGCTGTTGATAAAAGTGCTGGTGCTGTTGTCGTTGGGCATGTCGACGGCTTGGGCACATAACCCGGTGCAGAACGGTGCCGCGCTGTCGGCGACACACAGCGCGCAAGACTTGCAACTGGCCAAATCGGAGTCCGAAGGCGGTGACAAGGACCAGGGCGGCAGCAAGGACGACGATGACTCCACCACCAACGAGCCGGACAGCGATGACCCGGACGATGACGACGGCGACAGCCAGACGTAGGCCGCGCCCAAAAGAAAGCCCCTCCCGCCAGGCTGATGCGCAACCTGACGGGAAGGGCTGTAGAACTCATTTGATGCCCCGGGCCGAACACCCGGGGCATTTTTATTGCGGGCTCAGGCCACAAACTGCTCCGCGTAGTGGCAAGCCACCTGGCGGTTATCCAACGGCCGCAACAGCGGCTCCTCGCTGCTGCACCGCGCCGTCGCGTACGGGCAGCGCTTGTGGAAAGCGCAGCCAGGCGGCGGGTTCAACGGGTTGGGCAGCTCGCCGACGATCTTGATCTTCGGCTTGTTCGGGTCCGGATGAATGGTCGGGGTCGCCGACAGCAGCGCCTGGGTGTAGGGGTGCAACGGGCGGGCGTAGATGTCTTCCTTGGGGCCGACTTCCACCGGGCGGCCGAGGTACATCACCATTACGTCGTCGGCAACGTGCTGCACCACGGCCAGGTTGTGGGAGATGAACACGTAGGCTGTGTTGAATTCCTGCTGCAGGTCCATGAACAGGTTCAGCACCTGGGCCTGGATCGACACGTCCAGTGCGGACGTCGGCTCATCCGCCACCAGCACTTTGGGTTGTAGCATCATCGCGCGGGCCAGGGCGATGCGCTGGCGCTGGCCGCCGGAGAACATGTGCGGGTAGCGCTGATAATGCTCGGGGCGCAGGCCCACCTGCTTCATCATTGCCTGGACTTTCTCGCGGCGTTCGGCGGCGGACAGGTTGGTGTTGATCAGCAGCGGCTCGCCGAGTTGATCACCGACTTTCTGCCGTGGGTTCAACGAGGCATACGGGCTCTGGAACACCATCTGCACGTCTTTGCGCAGTTGCTTGCGCTGGGCCTTGTCGGCGCCGGCGACTTCCTGCCCGGCGATTTTCAAGGAGCCCGACGACGGCTCTTCAATCAGCGTGAGCGCACGCGCCAGGGTGGACTTGCCGCAGCCCGACTCGCCGACAACCGCGAGGGTCTTGCCGGCTTCCAGTTCAAACGACACACCATTAAGCGCGCGTACCAGCGCGTGGCCCTTGAACAGGCCACGGGACACTTCGTAGTGACGGGTCAGGTCGCGGGCGGTAAGAACGACGGCCATTACGCCACCTCCTGGTTCAAGGGGTAGAAGCAGCGCGCGAGGCTGTTGGATTTAGGGTCAAGGCCCGGGCGGGTCTGGCGGCAGCTCTCTTGCACATACGGGCAGCGCGGCGACAGCAGGCAACCCTGCGGGCGGTCATAGCGGCCGGGCACGATGCCGGGCAGCGTGGCCAGGCGCGTGGCGCCCAGGCTGTGCTCGGGAATCGCCTTGAGCAGCGCTTCGCTGTACGGATGCGCGGGAATATCGAACAGTTGCGGCACCTGGCCGACTTCCACCGCTTGGCCGGCGTACATCACGCACACGCGCTGGGCGGTTTCGGCAACCACGGCGAGGTCGTGGGTGATCAGCACCAGGCCCATGTTCTGCTCTTTCTGCAGGGCCAGCAGCAGTTCCATGATCTGCGCCTGGATGGTCACGTCCAAGGCGGTGGTCGGTTCATCGGCGATCAGCAGTTTCGGCTCACCGGCGATGGCCATGGCGATTGCCACGCGCTGGCTCATACCACCGGACAGCTGGTGCGGGTAGGCATCCATACGGCTGGCGGCGCCTGGGATTTCAACTTTTTCGAGCAGTTCGATGGCACGCTTGCGGGCTTGCTTGCCGGACATTTTCAGGTGCAGGCGCAGCACTTCTTCAATCTGGAACCCCACGGTGTAGCTGGGGTTCAGCGCGGTCATCGGGTCCTGGAACACCATCGCCAGGTCTTTGCCGACGATCTGGCGACGCTGGCGGTTGCTCAGCTTGAGCATGTCCTTGCCGTCGAAGGTCAGCGAGTCGGCGGTGACGATGCCGGGGTGCTCGATCAGGCCCATCAGCGCCATCATGGTCACGGATTTACCCGAGCCCGACTCGCCAACGATCGCCAGTACTTCGCCTTTGTCGACGGAGATGTCGAGGCCATCGACCACCGGCACGGCGGTTTTGTCGCCGAAGCGCACATTGAGATTCTTGATTTCTAACAGTGACATGGGAATCTCCTCAGGCGGCGTTCTTGAGTTTCGGGTCCAGCGCATCGCGCAGGCCGTCGCCCATCAAGTTGATTGCCAGCACGCTGAGCAAAATGGTCAAACCAGGCAGGCTCACCACCCACCAGGCGCGTTCGATGTAGTCACGGGCCGAAGCCAGCATGGTGCCCCACTCCGGGGTTGGCGGTTGTACGCCAAGGCCAAGGAAGCCCAGGGCCGCGGCATCGAGGATCGCCGAAGAGAAACTCAGGGTGGCCTGTACGATCAGCGGTGCCATGCAGTTAGGCAGCACGGTGATGAACATCAGGCGCGGCAGGCCGGCGCCGGCGAGGCGGGCGGCAGTTACGTAGTCGCGGTTCAATTCGCCCATCACCGCCGCGCGGGTCAGACGGACATAGGATGGCAGCGACACGATAGCAATGGCGATCACGGTGTTGATCAGGCCAGGGCCGAGGATCGCGACAATGGCAACGGCCAGCAGCAGCGACGGCAGGGCCAGCATGATGTCCATCAAGCGCATGATGGTCGGGCCGAGCAAGCGCGGGAAGAACCCGGCGAACAGACCCAGCAGGATGCCCGGGATCAGCGACATCACCACCGACGACAAGCCGATCAGCAGCGATAGGCGCGAGCCCTGGATCAGGCGTGAGAGCAAGTCGCGGCCGAGTTCGTCGGTACCGAGCAGGAACTGGATCTGCCCGCCTTCCAGCCACGACGGCGGGGTCAGCATGAAGTCGCGGTATTGCTCGCTGGGGTTATGCGGCGCCACCCAAGGGGCGAAGATCGCGCAGAACACGATCAGCAGCATGAACAGCAGGCCGGCAACCGCGCCTTTGTTCTTGGAGAAGGCTTGCCAGAATTCTTTGTACGGGGACGGGTACAGCAGGCTTTGATCGACTGCTGACACTGGAGTAGGTGTGGTCATGGTCATGATCTCAGCGCTGGTGACGGATGCGTGGGTTGGCGAAGCCGTAGAGGATATCCACCACGAAGTTCACCAGGATCACCAGGCAGGCGATCAGCAGGATGCCGTTTTGCACCACCGGGTAGTCCCGCGCGCCAATGGCTTCGATCAGCCATTTGCCGATGCCAGGCCACGAGAAGATGGTTTCGGTCAGTACCGCACCGGCCAGCAGGGTACCGACTTGCAGGCCGACCACGGTGAGTACCGGGATCAGCGCGTTACGCAGGCCGTGTACGAATACTACGCGTGCCGGCGACAGGCCCTTGGCCTTGGCGGTGCGGATGTAGTCTTCACGCAACACTTCGAGCATCGACGAACGGGTCATCCGCGCAATCACTGCCAGCGGGATGGTGCCGAGCACGATGGCCGGCAGGATCAGGTGGTGCAGGGCGTCCCAGAACGCGTCCGGCTCGTCGGCCAGCAGGGTGTCGATCAGCATGAAGCCGGTGCGCGGCTCGATGTCGTAGAGCAGGTCGATCCGCCCGGAAACCGGGGTCCAGCCCAGGCTTACCGAGAAGAACATGATCAGGATCAGGCCCCACCAGAAGATCGGCATCGAATATCCCGCCAGGGAGATGCCCATCACCCCGTGGTCGAACAGGGATCCTCGCTTGAGTGCCGCGATCACCCCGGCCAACAGGCCCAGGATACCGGCGAACAACAGGGCGGCCATGGACAGTTCCAGGGTCGCCGGGAAGAGCGCGGTGAACTCGGTCCACACGCTGGTGCGCGTGCGCAGGGATTCACCCAGGTCGCCTTGGGCGAGCTTGCCGACATAGTCCAGGTATTGCGCATACAGCGGCTTGTTAAGGCCAAGGCGTTCCATTGCCTGTGCGTGCATCTCGGGGTCGACGCGGCGTTCGCCCATCATGACTTCGACGGGGTCGCCAGGGATCATGCGAATTAACGCAAACGTCAACAAAGTGATGCCGAAAAACGTGGGGATCAGTAACCCCAGTCGGCGGGCAATAAAACTAAACATCTTGTTGTGTACCTCAATCAGCCGGTTAGGCAGGTTCGGCACCGTCCTGGTGGGCGGTGCCGAGCGTTTCTCTTATTTACTTCACCTGAGTGGTGGCGAAGTTATTTGTGGTCAGAGGGCTTTGGGTATAACCCTCGACGTTCTTACGCATGGCGGTAAACATTTTCGGGTAAGCCATGGGAATCCATGGTTGGTCCTTGTCGAAAACGTCCAGTGCTTGTTCATAGAGTGCGGCACGCTGGGTGGGTTCAGCGTCAGCGCGCGCCTTGTCGATCAAGTCTTGAAACTCTTTGTTACACCAGCGCGCGTAGTTTTCGCCGTTTTTGGCGGCATCGCAACTCAGGTTAGGGGTGAGGAAGTTATCCGGGTCCCCGTTATCCCCCGCCCAACCGGCAGAAACCATGTCGTGCTCGCCGGCTTTGGCGCGCTTGAGCATTTCGCCCCATTCCATGACCTTGATGTTCACTTTCAAGCCGATCTGGGCCAGATCCGCCTGCATGCGCTGGGCGCCGAGCATCGGGTTGGGGTTGGTCGGGCCGCCGCCGTTGCGGGTGAACAGGGTGAATTCGGTGCCTTCCGGTACACCGGCTTCCTTGAGCAGGGCGCGGGCCTTGTCGAGGTCGCGTGGCGGGTTTTTCAGTTTGTCGTTGAAGCCCAGCAGGGTCGGTGGGTACGGGCCGGTGGCGTCGACGGCGTTGCCTTTGCCATACAACGACTCGTTGTAGCCTTTCTTGTCGAACGCGATGTTGATCGCGTGACGCACGCGTGCGTCGCTCATGTACTTGTGGGTGGTGTTCAGGGCGGTATAGGCGGTGGTCATCGCCGCCAGCTCCGCGACTTTCAGGTTCGGGTCGGCCTTCATGCTCGGCACGTCATCCGGTTTCGGATACAGCGCGACCTGGCATTCGTTGGCCTTGAGTTTCTGCAGGCGCACGTTGTTATCGGTGGTAATCGCCAGGATCAGCGGATCAGCCGGTGGCTTGCCACGGAAGTAGTCCGGGTTGGCCTTGAAACGCACCTGGGCGTCCTTGGCGTAGCGGGTGAAGATGAACGGCCCGGTGCCGATCGGCTTGGCGTTCAGGTCATCGGTCTTGCCGGCCTTGAGCAACTGGTCGGCGTATTCGGCGGAGTGGATCGAAGAAAACGCCATGGCCAGGTCGGCCAGGAACGGTGCTTCAGGGCGGGTCAGGGTGAAGACCACAGTGTGATCGTCGGTCTTGGTCACGCTCTTGAGCAGTTCCTTGAAGCCCATGCTTTCAAAGTACGGGTAGCCCACGTTGGACTTGTTGTGCCACGGGTGATTCGGGTCCAGCTGGCGCTGGAAGCTCCAAAGCACGTCGTCGGCATTCAGGTTGCGCGTGGGTTTGAAATAGTCGGTGGTGTGGAACTTGATGTCGTCACGCAGGTGGAACGTGTAGGTCAGGCCATCGGCGCTGATCTCGGGCAGGTCTTTGGCCAGCGCGGGGATGACTTCGGTGGTGCCGGGCTTGAAGTCCACCAGGCGGTTGAACATGGTTTCCGCGGCGGCGTCAGCGGTGACGGCCGTGGTGTACAGGACCGGATCGAAACCCTCCGGGCTGGCTTCGGTGCAGACCACCAGCGGTTTGGCCGAAATGCCCACAGCCACGCTCAAAAGGGCGGCAGCAATGGCGGCTTGTAGCGGAAGCATTTTCATTCAGAGCCCTCTGCAATCGATGGGACCAGACAAGCGTAGACGCCGGGCTCGTCCTGAGCCCGGCGTTTACCTGGTACTAATTAAAGAATGTTGAACGGGATGGTGGTAACCAGACGGAATTCTTTGATGCTGCCGTCGGATTGGTTGGCGCTGGCACGGTGTTCCACGTAGGTGGCACGAATCGCGGTGGCCTTGAGTGGGCCGCTCTGGATTGCGTAGCTCGCGCCGACACCGTATTCCTGATGCTTCTCGCCATCCTGGGTCAAAATCTGCGCGCCGTAGCCGAGTGCGCCGTTGCCGCTACGGTAGTGAGTACCATCGATGCCCCAGCCGCGAGCGGAGTAGGCGTTGAACTTCAGGCCTGGGACGCCGTATTCGGCCATGTTGATGGCGTAGGCGATCTGGAACGATTTCTCGTTCGGGCCGTTGAAGTCGGACGTCAGGGAGTTGGCCAGGTAGATGCCGTTGGTTTCGTGCAGGTAGTCGAAGTACTCGTTACCGTCTACTGCCTGATAGGAGAAGGTCAGGCTGTGAGCCTGGTGAGCCAGGCCGAGCGACAGCGAGTAGGTATCGTTGTCGATCTCGCCCATCAGCGCTTTGCCTTCGTCCACGGTCTTGTAGTAGTTCAGGCCGGTGGTGAGGGACAGGGTCTGGCTGTCACCCAACTCGTGGGTTGCGCCGAAGTAGTACTGGTTCCAGAAGTCCTTGACGTTGGCACCGAAGACGCTGGTCTTCAGGCTCTTGAACGGCTGGTAGTTGGCACCCAGGGTGTAGACCTTGTCGGTGGTCGCGCCACCTGCGCCGCCTGCGCTGTACTCGGAACGGAATTTCGACAGGCTCTGTTCGGTACGTGGCGAAACGCGGTCAAACGCGCCGCCCTGGAACGACAGGTTGCTGAACTCTTCGCTGTTGAAGCTCACGCCCTGGAAGCTCGACGGCAGCGCACGGTTGCCGATGGTGTCGACGATTGGCGTGCTGAAGTTCTGACGACCGGCGGTCAGCGTGGTGTTCGATACGCGGAACTGCACGTTGGCCAGGCCCAGTTTGCTCCACTGGTCTACAGCGTTGCCGTCGGAATCAGCCAGGGTACGGTTGGAGCCGCCCTTGATGTCGCGCTTGCTGCGGTCCAGAACCAGGGCGTTGTACACCGCTACTTCGGTCTTCACGCCTACAGTGCCCTGGGTGAAACCCGAGCTGGCGTTGATGATGGTGCCCTGTACCCAGTTGGTACGATTACGGTCGGTCTTGGCTACGCCATGCTCGGTGTAGTCGAAGGAACCGCCACGATAGAGGCTTTCGTGGGAGTACCAGTTACGCGTGGTGCCGCCCAGGCTGAAATCTTCGATGAAGCCTTTGGCTTCGCCTTGGGCGCTGGAGCCGGCCAATGTGGTAGGAACGAAGTCCTGGCTGGCGGGTTCAGCGTAGGCGGTGGCCGTGATGCTGCTGATGGCCAGGGCCAGAAGCGCTTTGCTGCTCAGTTTCATGGGTGAAGCTCCTTTGGTTCTCTTTTTAATGCCGGTCTTTTTTGGTGATCCGGCTATTTGGGTGTGTAACTCGTTCAAGCTAGTGCAAACGTTTGCCGTGGGAAATTTCCCAACAAAAGGCTGCACGTTTGCCGGAGAGCGGTTTCCCGCCCTCCTGCATCCGGTTATTTTCTTATGGGGTAATGCTGACGCCCGAGAACACGTTGCGGCCGAAGGGGCTCACTTTGAAACCTTCGACTTTGGCGCTTAACGGCTGGTTGACCGTCGAGTGGGCGACTGGCGTGATCGGCACCTGCTGCTTGAGCAGTTGCTGCGCCTGTTTGTACAGAACAGTCCGTTGTTCGCGGTCGGTGACGACCTTGGCTTGCTTGATCAGCTTGTCGTACGCCGGGTCACACCACATGGAGTAGTTGTTCCCGCCGATGGCGTCGCAGCTGTAGAGGGTGCCCAGCCAGTTGTCCGGGTCACCGTTGTCGCCGGTCCAGCCGATCAGGCTGATATCGTGCTCACCGTTCTTGGTGCGCTTGATGTATTCGCCCCACTCGTAGCTGACGATCTTGACCTTGAGGCCGATCTTGGCCCAGTCGCTTTGCAGCATCTCGGCCATCAGCTTGGCATTGGGGTTGTACGGACGTTGCACCGGCATCGCCCACAGGGTGATTTCGGTGCCTTCCTTCACGCCGGCGGCCTTGAGCAGTTCCTTGGCTTTTTCCGGGTTGTAGGCGGCGTCCTTGATGGTCTCGTCGTAAGACCATTGGGTCGGCGGCATGGCGTTGACCGCCAGTTGCCCCGCGCCCTGGTACACGGCATTCAGGATGCTTTGCTTGTTCACCGCCATGTCCAGCGCCTGGCGCACTTCGAGCTGGTCGAAGGGTTTGTGGCGCACGTTGTAGGCGATATAGCCGAGGTTGAACCCGGGCTTGGTCAGCAGTTGCAGGTTCGGGTCGGCCTTGAGGGCGTCCACATCCGCTGGGCGCGGGTGCAGGGTGACCTGGCATTCACCGGCCTTGAGCTTCTGCACGCGCACCGACGCGTCGGTGTTGATGGCGAAAATCAGCTGGTCCAGCTTGACCCGGCTCGGGTCCCAGTACTGTTTGTTGCCCACGTAGCGGATCTGCGAGTCTTTCTGATAGCGCTGGAACACGAACGGGCCAGTGCCGATCGGCTTCTGGTTGATGTCGCTGGGCTTGCCGCTCTTGAGCAACTGCTCGGCGTACTCGGCCGAGAGGATGGAGGCGAAGCTCATGGCGATGTTTTGCACGAACGCGGCGTCCACCGAGTTCAGGGTCATCACCACGGTGTGCGGGTCGGTTTTCTCGACCTTGGCAATGTTCTTGTTCAGGCTCATCCCGTTGAAGTACGGAAACTCGGTGGGGTAGGCCTTGCGAAACGGGTGGTCGGGGTCAAGCATGCGGTTGAAGGTGAACAGCACGTCGTCGGCGTTGAAGTCCCGCGTCGGCTTGAATTCCTTGCTGCTGTGGAATTTCACCCCTTCACGCAGGTGAAAGGTGTAGGTCAGGCCGTCTTCGGAAATATCCCACTTGGTCGCTAGCCCAGGCACCACGTTGGTCGCGCCTTTTTCAAACTCTACAAGGCGGTTGTACAGCGGTTCGGCCGCGTCGTTGTCGGTGGCCGTGGTGTATTGCGCAGTGTCAAAGCCCGCCGGGCTGCCTTCGGAGCAGAACACCAGGCTCTTCTTGTCGGCGGCCTGGCCCATCGTGGCCACAGCCAGCAGGCTGGTGGCAAACATTGCGGATAGAACGGTGGTATGGCGCATGACGATCCCGATCCTTGTTTGTAATTGTCATCAGCGAGCAATCACCCTGGCTTTCGGCCAGGGAGACATCACTGATCCCACACACAGCAAGTACCTTTTCCATGCTGGCGCTTCTGCTGTCCTACGACGTTATGGGCCGCGGACCTGGCAGTAAATGCGCCAAAGTGGATAGACCTTGTAGGCAATAGAACTGCATGTCGCGGTCCGTTGCTGTAGGACGCAGCGGTGACGAATGCGCTCTGTTGCCTAGGGTCCAGGCGGATGCAATAACGGCGACGTGATGAAACGTCGCCGTTACTGATCCTTACTTGCCGCTTACGCTCACGCCGTAGAAAGAGTTCAAGCCAAACGGGCTGATCTTGAAGTCCTGTACGGTGTTGCGCATGGGTTGATACACCGTCGAGTGCGCGATAGGTGTCATCGGGACTGCATCTTTGAGGATATGTTGCGCCTGCTTGTACAGCTCGGTGCGTTTGGCGACGTCCGATGTGGCCTTGGCTTCTTTTACGATGCCGTCGAATTTCTTGTCGCACCATTTGGAGAAGTTGTTACCGGCCAGCGAGTCGCAGCCGAACAGCACGTTCAGCCAGTTGTCCGGGTCACCATTGTCGCCGCTCCAGCCAATGATCATGGCCTGGTTCTCGCCGCCTTTGGAGCGCTTGATGTACTCGCCCCACTCATAGCTGGTGATCTTGACCTTGAGGCCGATCTTGGACCAGTCGTTTTGCAGCATCTCGGCCATCAGCTTGGCGTTCGGGTTGTACGGACGCTGAACCGGCATGGCCCACAGAACGATCTCGGTACCTTCCTTGACGCCAGCTTCCTTGAGCAGTGCCTTGGCTTTCTCAGGATCGTACTTGGCATCCTTGATGGTGGTGTCATACGACCATTGGGTCGGCGGCATGGCGTTGACGGCCAGTTGGCCCGCGCCCTGGTACACGGAGTCGATGATCTGCTGTTTGTTTACCGACATGTCCAGTGCCTGACGCACGCGGATGTCTGCCAGCGGGTTTGGTTGGTCGCTGCCCTTGACCTTGTCCATCACGTTGTAGGCGATGTAGCCGAGGTTGAAACCGGCCTGGTTCGGCAGTTTCAGGTCCTTGTCTTCGCCCAGCGCCTTGAGGTCGGCCGGACGTGGGAACAGGGTGACCTGGCATTCGTTTTTCTTCAGCTTCTGGATACGCACCGACGGGTCGGTGGTGATGGCGAAGATCAGGTTGTCGATCTTCACGTCTTCAGGTTTCCAGTAGTCCTTGTTGCCGGTGTAGCGGATGTTCGAGTCTTTCTGGTAGCTCTTGAACACGAACGGGCCAGTGCCGATTGGCTTCTGGTTGATGTCGGCGGCTTTGCCTTCTTTCAACAGTTGCGCGGCGTATTCGGCCGACTGGATCGACGCGAAGCTCATCGCCAGGTTCTGGATGAAGGCCGCGTCCACGGTGCCAAGGGTGAACTTGACGGTGTGGTCATCGACTTTCTCGATGTTCTTGATATTGGTGTCCATCCCCATGTCCGTGAAGTACGGGAACTCGGTGGGGTAGGCTTTGCGGAACGGGTCGTCCTTGTTGATCATGCGGTTGAACGTGAACAGCACGTCATCGGCATTGAAGGTACGGGTCGGCTTGAAGTACGCGGTGGTGTGGAACTTGACGCCGTCGCGCAGATGGAAGGTGTAGGTCAGGCCATCCGGGGACACGTCCCAGTTGGTGGCCAGCCCAGGAATCACAGCGGTGCCGCCGCGTTCGAACTGGGTCAGACGGTTGAACATGGTTTCGGCCGAGGCATCGAAGTCTGTTCCGGTGGTGTACTGGCCTGGGTCAAAACCAGCCGGGCTCCCTTCGGAGCAGAACACCAGGTTAGTCGCCGCTTGGGCGAATGGGGCTGCGGCCATAAGGCCTGCGCTCACTAATAACGGAAGGACTGCGTGTTTAAGCATGTTGGCCTCATGATTTGTTGTCATTTTTGGTGGTGAGGGCGACCTCGTGAGTCGGCCTGCGGATACTTATGCAGGCGCCATACCCATTGCAAGATGCTGAACCGTTGCAATAGGCAAAGAGTGGTACGAACGTACAGGAATGTCGCAATTATGAAAGTTTCTACACAATTGCGTCGTTTTTGAGGGTTTTTTCGGTGCAGAGGATGCACCAGGAAGGCTCAACCGAGGCGTCTAGCGCACTCGGTTGGGGCGCTGCTGTTACTTATCTAGACTTACGCCGTAGAACGGTGTGAGGCCGAAGGGGCTGATCTTGAAGTCCTTGACCTCCTTGCGCAGGGGTTGGAAAACCGTCGAGTTTGCAATAGGCGTTATAGGCACTTGTTCCTTAAGGATTTTTTGCGCCTGTTGATACCACTTGATGCGCTGTTCGCGGTCGCTGCTGACCTTGGCCTGCTGCACCAGCTTGTCATAGGCTGGGTTACACCATTTGGCGTAGTTGCTGCCCTTGACGGCAGCACAACTGTAGAGCACGCCCAACCAGTTATCGGGGTCGCCGTTGTCGCCGGTCCAGCCATAAATCATCGCATCGTGCTCGCCATTTTTAGCGCGTTTGATGTACTCGCCCCACTCATAGCTAACGATATTGGCCTTGATCCCGACTTTCTGCCAATCCTGCTGGATCATTTGTGCTGACATTCGTGCATTCGGGTTGGAGGCGCGCTGGACTGTCATCGCCCACAAATTGATGGTGGTACCTGGTGCAACCCCTGCTTCTTTTAGTAGCGCCCGCGCCTTGGTTGGATCGTAAGGCGCATCCTTGATGGACGGGTCATAAGACCACTGCGCCGGTGGCAGGGCGTTTTGCGCCAATTGCCCGGCGCTCTGGTACACAGCCTTGATAATTGCCGGCTTGTCGATGGCCATGTCCAGGGCCTGGCGAACCTTGAGCTGGTCCAGCGGCGGGTGCGTCACGTTGTAGGCCAGGAAGCCCAGGTTGAAACCCGCTTGCTGCAGCACGCGCAGGTTGGGGTCTTGTTTCATCACGTCAATGTCGGCGGGACGCGGGTAGCCGCTGACCTGGCATTCGCCGGCCTTGAGTTTCTGCAGGCGCGACGCGGCATCCGGGGTGATGGCGAACACCAGGTTATCGAGCTTCACATCTTCGGGTTTCCAATACTGTTTATTGGCGACGTAGCGGATCTGCGAGTCTTTCTGGTAACGCTTGAATACAAACGGGCCGGTGCCGACGGGCTTTTGGTTGATGTCGGCGGCAGTGCCTTGCTTGAGCAACTGCGCGGCATATTCGGCGGACTGCACCGAAGCGAAGCTCATGGCCAGGTTCTGCACGAACGAGGCATCGACGTTGTTGAGGGTGAAACGCACGGTGTGCTCGTCGAGTTTGTCGACACTCTTGATGGTGCTGTTCAAGCCCATGTCGGTGAAGTAGGGCGACTCGGACGGGTAAGCCTTGCGGAACGGGCTGTCGGCATCCAGCAGGCGGTTGAAGGTGAACAGCACGTCATCCGCGTTGAAGTCGCGGGTAGGGGTGAAGTAGTCGGTGGTGTGGAACTTGACGCCATCCCGCAGGTGGAAGGTGTAGGCCAGGCCGTCTGTGGATACTTCCCAGCGCGTCGCCAGGCCCGGTTCCACCTCGGTGCCGCCACGCTTGAACTGGGTCAGGCGGTTGAACACGGTTTCGGCGGAGGCATCAAAATCGGTACCGCTGGTGTACTGGCTCGGGTCGAAGCCGGCCGGGCTGGCTTCGGAGCAGTAGACCAGGGTGCTGGCGGCCTGGGCCATCGGCATAAAGGCCAGCAGGCCGGCGGCGAGGAGCAGCGGTTTTAAGGCAATTCTTTCCATGGAGACCCCTGAAGTGGCAGGCATAGACGCGCTGCCCAAACGAAAAAACGGCGGTCACCGAGGTTACCGCCGTTCTGGTTTGTGGGGTAGCCGCGTCGTTAGTTCGCGTCGGTAATAACCGAAGTGCTCAGGGTGAATGGGGCGCTTTTGTCGATGGTGTACGGGTTCGACTCGTTCTCCAATTGATTGCTTTCTCTGATCTGGAACGTTCTGCGCGCGGTTACCTCTGTATTGGGAATGACGGCAGCATCTTGATCCAGGTCGAGCAACGTCATTTGCGCCTCGAAGGAAACCTGAGCCGTGTTGGTCGCCGGATCATAGGTAATGACATAGTGCGTGTCCTTGCCCCTGAAGCCCACATGGTCCTGGAGTTGGTTGGCTTGTAGCTCCACCGAAGTGGGGGCGACGCTGCCTTGGTGAGCGACCTCGGATATGCGCGAACGCAGGTTGGGGTCGGGGATAGCGCTCTCGAACTGTTCCAGGCGTTTGCTCAGGGTTTCGCCGTTGGCGGTGCCGGTGGCATTCAGCTCCACAGTGGTGAAACCGTCGGGTTGTTTTATCCGGACGGTATAGCGATCGCGATTTAAATCCTTGATGAAATTTTGCGAGTAGGCCGTTGAGCTATGTTCTTGCGGCTGCGCTATTTCGCTTGGAAGCACTTCGAAGTTGTTTTCCTCGACAGTCCAGGAGGTTGTGAGTTTTCTTTTAACGACACCCCCTTCGTCAATGTTTCTCGCCGATTGCTCGTAGGCCGTGTTGCTATTGTATTTGAAGATCTCATCAAACTTTTCGGCCCCGCTGGTTTTTGGATCACCCAGCATATCGAACCCGTCAGACAGCCTGCGAGACGTCTGGGCTTCGTTACTGAATGTCGGCGAGGGAGGGCTCTGCCAAGGCCACTTCACGCCGCCATTGGCTGGAGCGCTGACCCATTCACCGTTGCCGGAAGCGTGCACACTCATCACCGGCAGCCTGGTTTGGGGGTCAATGATTTGTACATAGTTGTCACTTAGTTTGAAATCACTGCGGATCTCATACACTTTGCCCACGCCCGTGCTATCGGTGTGGCGGATAAGCCATTGGTCTTGGCCATTGGCGTCCTTGACCTGATAAATACCCTTGGCGTTGGGCGTTCTGTTTGCAATTAACTGCTCGCCGTCCGATACGGCATAGTTGCTGATACTGCCGGCCTGTGACGGTTGCAGGCGATTGGGCACTGCACGACCTGCGCGGCTGTCGGTAGAGAGTCGCGTGGGTAGCGTTGTTACGTTCTCTCGTGGCGCCGTAAATGGGTCCTCGACTTTCCCGCTGGCATTGGCGGAGAACAAGGTGTTGAGCGTGCCGTCGAAGGCTTTCCAGGCGCCGTCGCTGCGCTCTGCCTGGGTGTCGCCCGACACGGATTTTTCCGCACCCAATGCCAGCTCGGCCAGTCCGGTACCGGCCGCCGCTATCCCGGCGGGCCACGCCAGCGGCGCCAGCTTGCCGAAGATCCCGGCGGCTACCGTAATGTCGTTGAGCCAGGTATCTCGCGTGACTTCGCTGTCGGACTTGATAGCGCTGTCTGCATCGCTGGTCATACGTTCCTTGGCCTGGTCTTTCATGTGGCTGAATACATCGCCTTGGATGCGCGCGTAGTTGCGGTCGATGGTGTGGCCTTCAAACTCTGGCCATGTGCCGTCTGCCAGATGAGCGAGTGATGAGTCGACGCCGGACTTGCCCAAGAGGCCACCGTCCTGACGGTTGTAGAGCGAGAAATGTGAAGCCAGGGCTTCGCGCTTTTTAGGGTCTTTGGCTTGGTCCAGAATCCACTCGTCCATCTTTTTCAGCGAGTCGAACCTAACAAACGCGGGCTTGGCCCCCGGGATATAAAGAATCTGTGTGCCATCCCGGCGGTTGTTTTCGTAATTGTACTGGTGGTCGTCCACGGCGCTGAACCGAATGATGTCGCTCGAGTTCCAGCCGTTTATATCCAGGGGATAGGCGCGTACCTGGTCCTTCGCCGGCGCTTCGGCCTGCAACTGGGCAACGCTCACGGGGGTGTTCTCGTCGACCGGCAGGTTGGAGGCAGCCTTCATTACCAGTTCATAGTCAGCTCGGGAAAATTGCTGTTCGGCGGGCATCAGGCGTTGTTCAAGGGGCGTTTTGGCGTCAAACACTTTTAGCTGTTGGCGTGCCTGATGGGCAAATTCGCCTTTTAGCGTGGTGCGGTAATCATCGCCGCGGGTACTCCAGAACTTGTCGATCTTTTGCGTCATTTCTTCCTGGAAGTCGGTTTTCCAACTGGCATGCATCAGCGCCGACGGCGCGAGCTTGAACTCGTTGTGCGCACCGTATCCGCCGCTATCCTTTTGCCCTGCGCCGACGGTGTAGATACCGGAAATCGAATCCAGGGTGCCAGGGTCCTGGTCGTGTTCGGAGAAATTGCTCAACAACGCCTCCGGCAGGCGTTGTGAACTTAGCGGCTCCTCATTCATGTGTTCATAGCCAGTCACTGTATTGACGTCCGGGCCGGATTGGCCGCTATGAAAACGATTCAGGTACAGGGTGTCGGGGTCAATTTCCTTGCCGGTCAATTGCTTGAGCAAATCCCCGGCCCATTGCTTGGCTTGTTCGCGAACGTTCGGATAAGCGTTGGCTACGGCCCCCGCCAGGCGAGTAAAGGCCATTTTTTGCGGGGCGGCGCTATTCGCCCGTTCGGCATTGCTGCGCTGTATTTCCATGGCTTGCGCCGAGCGCAGGTGGTCATCGGGGGCAATCGCCGCGAAGGTATGGTCATGTTCCAGGCGCCTGATTTGCGTTCGAGCCTGGCTCACGTTAGCCGGCAGTATTTCACCATAAAACCCGGCCACTACGTTTGGCGATACAGAGAAGGAATCACCGCTCCATTGCGCCTTCAAGCTCCCCGTGGCCGAGGGGACGATGACTTTGGCGACCGCGAGGAGAGGGCCTGAAACCTGGCCCCAGCCTGAACCGTCCGTGAGGGAAAACTGTTTTTTCACGCCGTCAACGGTGGCAGACATGGCCCCGGTGGCGGGCGTCACCTTCAGGGTGGTCGGATCAATATGCTGTTCACGAAGCCAGTCGATGACCACTGGGTTTCGTAATTGCGCGCGATACAGTTCGAGCCATTGGCCCAGCACGGTCTGGGACGGCACCGTGACAGAGCCAGGAGCATCACCTTCTACTTTGCGCTGTACCGCCGCGATGTACGACGAGACCAGGGCTGAGTCACCGGGCGCCGGCTGAGGGGGTGGCAGTGTTTGGTGGGGGGCTGTGTTGCTGGGGCGGGCGGTGGTGGGTTGCTGGTCTGCGATTGGATTTTTCTGTGCAGATGTTGTGTTGCGCAAACTCAGTAATGCTGGGGACAGTAATTTTGTCATGGAGATGCTACTCGTCAGTGGTTTGAACACAAACCCGCAGAGCTCTCCTTGTCAGGCTGGGGTGTTACATGTGTAGTTAAAACCGTGCTGTCGATTCCACGTTGGGCGCGGGAAACAGATAACCAATTATTGCCAGCGGCGCGCAAAGTAAAACGGCGCGTGCCTGAGGCCGCGCCGTGTCTATGCCTGAAGAAAACGTATCACTGAGTAACTTCGATCACGCCATCTGCCGACATCGTGACCTGGCTGGTACCCGCTTCCACTTCCGGCGTGGGCGCCGAATCCATCATGGAGGCTTTCATCATCATCCCGCCGCGGGCATAGGCGGGTGGATAACCATTGGTGTTGAAGTTCAGGTTGACGATCTTGTAACCCTTGCCGCCCAACGCATCGGTGGCCAGTTGCGCACGTGCTTTGAACGCGGCGACCGCGTCCTTGAGCAGCGCGTCTTCGCTGGCCTTGCGGGTGGCGTCGGCGATGGCGAAGTCCATGTTTTGCATTTTCAGCGTGTTCAGCAGCTCGCCGGTGAGCTTGGACAGCGCCGGGAAGTCGGAGCTTTCCAGGCGCAGTTCGGCGCGCTCACGCCAGCCGGTGATCTTCTGGTTCTTGTTGTCGTAGATCGGGTAGCTGTTACGGCTGCCCTGGCGCAGGGTCACGGCCTTGACTTCACGGGCCTGGCCCAAAGCCTTGTTCATCGTGGTGGTGATTTCGGCCGCGAGCTTGGCCGGGTCGGCATCTTGCGACTCGGTGTAGAGCGTGACGATCATCTTGTCGCGGGCCACCTCCTGGCTGGCCTCGGCGCGCAGGGAGATCTGGTTGTAATGCAGCTCATCGGCGGCCATGGCCGGAAGGCTGGCCAGGGCGCTGGCGCTGAGGGTGAGAACGGCTGCACTGCGAGTGAAACGAGACATGGAAGCTCCTTAGGGTGTTCGTATCGGTATGACTGTAGACGGGAGGATCGGGTTCTTCGGGTTTACACATTCACAACAAGTTGTCGCGGCGCCGACGAACGGTAGCCTGCCCGGCCTGCGGCAAAGAGCCACACGCGCCGTGCCGACGGGTCGGCTTCGTTTATACTCCTGCCGATCCGCCTGCAGCGCTCACCGGGAGAGCTCATGCTCGCCGCCGTAAAACTGACTTCCGCCACCCGCCAGAACCTTTGGCGACTGACGTTTATCCGTACCCTGGTACTGGCCGCACAGGCTGGCTCTGTCGGGCTCGCGTATTGGTTCGACCTGCTGCCGCTGCCTTGGCTGCAACTGGGCGTGACCCTCGGTTTTTCCATCGTGCTGTGTGTGTTCACCGCTATCCGGTTGCGCACCACGTGGCCGGTGACCGAGTTGGAATACGCCCTGCAACTGGCCTGCGACCTGTTTATCCACAGTGTGTTGCTTTATTTCTCCGGTGGTTCCACCAACCCGTTCGTTTCTTATTACCTGGTGCCGCTGACCATCGCCGCAGTGACCTTGCCGTGGCGCTACTCGGTGGTGTTGTCGGGCATCGCGCTGACCCTGTACACCTTGTTGCTGGCGCGGTTCTATCCGTTGCAAACCTTCCCGATCGCCCGGGAAAACCTGCAGATCTACGGGATGTGGCTGAGTTTTGCGCTGTCTGCCGCCGTCATCACCTTCTTTGCCGCACGTATGGCTGAAGAGCTGCGCCGCCAGGAAGAACTGCGCGCCATTCGTCGTGAAGAAGGCCTGCGCGACCAGCAACTGCTGGCGGTCGCCACCCAGGCTGCCGGGGCCGCCCACGAGCTGGGTACACCGCTGGCAACCATGAGCGTGCTGCTCAACGAAATGACCCAGGACCATCACGACCCGGCGTTGCAGGAAGACCTCGGCGTGCTGCGCGAACAGGTCAAACAGTGCAAGCAGACCTTGCAGCAATTGGTGCGCGCTGCCGAAGCCAATCGCCGCCTGGCGGTGGAGATGCAAGACGTGACCCAGTGGCTCGACGAAGCCCTCAACCGCTGGCACCTGATGCGTCCCGAAGCCAGTTACCGCTTCCACCTGTTGGGCCAGGGCAGTGTGCCGCGCATGGCGCCACCGCCGGACCTGACCCAAGCGCTGCTCAACCTGTTGAACAACGCCGCTGACGCCTGCCCCGAAGGCTTGGGCGTGCAGCTGGACTGGGACGCGGAAGACGTGACCATCAGCATTCGTGACCACGGCGCGGGCGTGCCGTTGGCCATTGCCGAGCAGATCGGCAAACCATTCTTTACCACCAAGGGCAAAGGCTTCGGCCTCGGCCTGTTTTTGAGCAAGGCCAGCGTGACCCGCGCGGGCGGCTCAGTGAAGCTCTATAGTCATGAGGAAGGCGGCACGCTCACCGAGCTGCGCCTGCCCCGTGTCGCACGAGGAGATATCGATGAGTGACGAGATCCAAGTCGAAGGCGAAGAACTGCCGCACCTGCTGCTGGTAGATGACGACGCCACGTTTACCCGCGTGATGGCGCGCGCCATGAGCCGTCGCGGTTTCCGCGTGAGTACCGCAGGCTCCGCCGAAGAGGGCCTGACCATCGCCCAGGCCGACCTGCCGGACTACGCCGCGCTCGACCTGAAAATGGACGGCGACTCTGGCCTGGTGCTGCTGCCCAAGCTGTTGGAACTCGACCCGGAAATGCGCGTGGTGATCCTCACCGGTTACTCCAGCATCGCCA
The DNA here is from genome assembly GCF_002843605.1 of Pseudomonas sp. S09G 359. Lineage (NCBI taxonomy): Bacteria > Pseudomonadati > Pseudomonadota > Gammaproteobacteria > Pseudomonadales > Pseudomonadaceae > Pseudomonas > Pseudomonas sp. S09G 359. The sequence goes on from NZ_CP025263.1 coordinate 990,705, forward strand.
CCGCCGTCGAGGCCATCAAGCGCGGCGCCTGCAACTACCTGTGCAAGCCGGCGGACGCCGACGACGTGCTGGCTGCCTTGCTCTCCGAGCACGCCGACCTCGACACCCTGGTGCCGGAAAACCCGATGTCGGTGGACCGTCTGCAGTGGGAGCACATCCAGCGCGTACTCACCGAGCACGAAGGCAACATCTCCGCCACCGCCCGCGCCCTCGGCATGCACCGCCGTACTTTGCAGCGCAAACTGCAAAAGCGCCCGGTACGCCGCTGAGCATTCAGGAGAGGTTGTGCACCTGAGCCGGAAACTGTCCGGCCATTGCACAGGCGCCGCGATCATTCCCCGCAGGCGCCCTCAACCGAAATAGTCGGGAAACCTGTTCGGCCCTGAATACACAAAGTTTGACGGTGTCAGTTTGATTTCCTTGGGCATCTTAAGCTCAACAAACGGGCTGCCGGCGGTCACCGCCCCCAAGTCCTGTGGAACTTGGTCAGTGCTGAATATCACCATGTAGTCACCCCTGCCCACATAGCGTTCATTGCCCAGGAACAGCAAGTTTTCGACATTCGCTGCGTTGAATTGCTGGCCGGGGGGGTTAACGTACACGCCGCCTTTTGAACCCGCGCGTGTTTCACCGCGCGCTGAATCAGTAATAGCGTGTTCCCGGGCAATCGCTTCTGCTCCGGCTTTGTCGGTGTAGTGAATATAAACGGGTTGCCCATTGTGCATCCCCGAATCGGTTATCGATTGCCAATCTTGATGATTGGCCAATTGCTGATTGGTTGAATCGCGTAGAGCAACGCTGTCTTTTGCGATCGTACGCTCTTGCGGTTTAGGTCGTGTTTGGTTGATTGAATTTAGTTGTTTACGCCCACCGCCGAGATTGTTGGCCAATCGCCATTCGCCATTATTTGTCGGCACAAGGATCATCACCTGATTCCTGGTGACAGGGTCAACCACCCGAATGGGGTTGCCACCGCCCTTATAGAACCGTTCGACCTGAAATACTTTGCTCTCGCCGGTGCCGTCGGTGAATCTGATATAGAACTCGTCTGCGACTTGATAGGTACCGTCGCCCCTTATCGTACGCCCGTCGAGAAAGTTATCCGGCAGTGCGTGAGCGCTGTAGTCAGGCAACGGCGGAGGAGGGCTGGCGGCGTCGGCGGCTAAGTTCGAACTCAGCGACTCTTCGGGTTCGGGGCTCATCAGTGTATTGGAGGTGATTTTGTTCACTCCGCCCTCACCACCTTTCACGGCTTCTGCGATATGAGGGGCCACCACCAACGCTGCATTGAAAGTACCAAACACAATTCGCTCAGTGCCTTTCGGTTTGCCCTGTACTTCGTCGTCAATACCAATACCCACGGTAGCGGCAGCGTTCGCAAAATAGAAGGCATCCAGCGCCAACGCCACTTCCGGCATCATCAATGCCAGCGGGGTTAGGAACAGTGCGGCTTTTGTCGCCTTTTCAAAGCCCGACAGAATCTTGTTTTTGGTGATGTCTGCATCACTGGTTATCTTGATATCGGCATCCGCATAGGACCGATCTTTTTGGCGTTTGGTGATTTCTTCGAAGGGCAGATTAGTCGGTTCGGTTGTAATGAATTCCTGAGGGTCCCATTTGCCGCTGAACGCGCGATGGTTATAGGAAAGCAGTCCGCCTGGGGTTTCACGTTTTTCCGGCCAGGCTCCAAGCCCTGCAAGCGTCTCGTCTATACCGGCGCGTTGCCAGCCGTCAGGTTTGTCTTTAAGAGGGAAGTGTGAGGCCAGCGCATTGCGCTTGAGCGGGTCAGCCATTTGTGCGGCCAACCATGTCCTCATTTCGGCTGGGCTATTGAAGCTATGAAGGGGCGAAGAGTTGCCCGGTATATACAGTAATGTGAGCGGCGCAATCTTATTGCCATTGGTGTCGAACGTTACCTTTTTATCGGTAATGTACATAAGGTCTGTGGAGGTGTAGGCGCCTATTTTGAGCAGGCCAACTTCAAGGTTGGGGTCCTTCGCGGGATTTTTTTCCAGTGCTTCATAGTTGATATCAGGCCACGAGTCCTGATTGCCGGGCAGCCCGGCTGCCCGCATGACCAATGCCCGGCCCTCTGCGGTCAGACTTCCCTCTTGATGCTGGGCCATCGCAGACTTTACGAAGGCAGCCTTGGCCAGCACCGGGTATTTTTCTTTATGGCTATTCCAGAACTGATCCAGAAATTCCGTGTAGGGCTTTTGGAAGTCAGCTTTCCAGATGAGCTTTTTAAACTCTGCCGGGGGGATTGAGCTCTGGTTTGACGCGTTGTATGCCGATGAGGATGCCTCCGGCGACACGGTGTAAATGCCTTGGTAGCTATGGGTAATGTCGGCCTCTTGGCTGTGGGGATGAACGCGGCTGTTGAGGTCATAAAATTTTGGTGTGTGCGTTGTCACAGAGTCCTGAGCTTTAACATTCGGCCCTCCTTCAAAGAAGGGAACGCTATAGCCTTTTCCTTCAGGGGTATGTTGCGCATTTGTTATGAGCGCCTGAGTCAATGAGATCCTCTGGGTGATCTTCGCTGGGTAAGGCTCTTTTTCCTCGCGGTTGTAATCGTAAGTAACCAGGTAAGTGTTATCGGGATCAATATCCCATTTTTGTTTTTTGGCTGGGTCGGGTTCCTGGGCTTTCATTTCCGCGAATTTTTCTTTGAGAAAGTCAGAGGCTTCCTGCTCGATACTTTTGAACGCCTTGGAGATTTCTTTAGTCGCGGGGTCTACGTTGATGTTGAGGCCAAGGTCGGTGGCGGTCGGTGTTTTCTGACTATTTGCGACGCTCTTGCCGGGATCGGGATCGACGCTGGTTTGTTTATAGCCCCCGCCCTGTGAGAGCGCATTGGGTTTGATGGCCAGTACTAATTGTTGTTCGTCTGGCGCCTTCTCGTTGATTGCACGCCTGCGCCGCTGGCTCGGGATCGATTCATCTGGCTGATCAGCAGCTGTGTACTGGTGGGGCGTTAAAACGCTCGGGCCGATTTGCATAAAAGTGAGAACTCGGTACGTACAGTGGAAAAATCGAATGTGATCGTCCGTTTATGTGGGCGCGTACATAGGATGAGTTCCGGTTCGTGCGTGAGTAGTTTCTAAAACACCGGTGGGAAGGGCGCCCGCTACGGTGCTGAACGGCGACTGAACAACCTGCCTCAGGCCGCACGGAGCGCTGAACCGATCGTCTATGATCGGTTCAAACGCCTGTCACTTTTCCTTACCGAGCCTGAACGATGAATCAGAACGCTGAGTATTCCGCGGTCAACGACGCAGTGCGTGGGCAATTCTTTCGCCGAACCTGGGCGATGATCACGCCTTATTGGCGCAGTGAAGAGAAGGGCAAGGCCTGGTTGCTGCTGGCGGCGGTGATCGCGCTGTCGCTGTTCAGCGTGGCGATTTCGGTGTGGATCAACCACTGGTACAAAGACTTCTACAACGCCCTGGAGAAGAAGGACACCGCCGCCTTCTGGCAACTGATCGGCTATTTCGGCGGGATCGCTGCCGTGGCGATTCTGGGCGCGGTGTACCGCCTGTACCTGACCCAGATGCTGACCATTCGCTGGCGTGCCTGGCTCACCGAAAAGCACTTCGCGCGCTGGCTCGCGCACAAGAACTACTATCAGCTGGAGCAGGGCGGCTACACCGATAACCCGGACCAGCGCATTTCCGAAGACCTCAACAACTTCACCTCCAGTACCTTGAGCCTCGGCCTGGGGCTGCTGCGCAACGTGGTCAGCCTGGTGTCGTTCTCGATCATCCTGTGGGGCGTGTCGGGTAGCATCGAAGTGTTCGGCATCACCATCCCCGGCTACATGTTCTGGTGCGCGTTGCTCTACGCCGCCGTGGGCAGTTGGTTGACGCACCTGATCGGCCGTCGCCTGATCGGCCTCAGCAATAGACAACAACGCTTCGAAGCGGACTTGCGTTTCTCCATGGTGCGCGTGCGCGAGAACGCTGAGAGCATCGCCCTGTACAACGGCGAGCCGAATGAGAACCAGCGCCTCAGCGCACGCTTCGGCAAGGTCTGGCACAACTTCTGGGACATCATGCAAGTGTCCAAGCGCCTGACCTTTTTTACCGCCGGCTACAGCCAGATAGCAATCATCTTCCCGTTTATCGTCGCCGCGCCGCGTTACTTCACCGGCAAGATCGAGCTGGGCGAGCTGATGCAAATCAACTCGGCGTTCGGCAACGTGCAGGAGAATTTCAGCTGGTTTATCGACGCGTACTCCGAGCTGGCGGCGTGGCGCGCTACCAGCGACCGTCTGCTGAGCTTCCACCAGGCGATGAGTGACAACGAACAGCGCCCACCGGCGATTGATGTGCGCGCCGAAGGCGAACGCCTGGTCGTGCAGAACCTGGGCATGGACCTCGCGGACGGCCGCCACTTGCTCACCGATGCTGACATGAGCGTAGAGCCGGGGCAGCGCCTGATGCTCAGCGGCCGCTCCGGCAGCGGCAAGTCCACCTTGCTGCGTGCGATGGGCCATCTGTGGCCGGCGGGCCATGGCAGCATTCGCCTGCCGGCGGCGCGTTACCTGTTCCTGCCACAGAAGCCCTACCTGCCGATTGGCACTCTCAAAGCCGTGTTGAGTTATCCACAGGACGACAGCGTTTACTCGGCAGAACGTTATGCACAGGTCCTGGAAACCTGCCGCCTGCCACATCTGGTCGCGCGCCTGGACGAGGCCAACCACTGGCAGCGCATGCTCTCGCCGGGTGAGCAGCAACGGCTGGCGTTTGCCCGCGCTTTGTTGTTCGCGCCGCAATGGCTGTACATGGACGAGGCCACCTCGGCGATGGATGAAGAGGACGAGGCGACGCTGTATCAGGCGTTGATCGATGAGCTGCCGGGCTTGAGCATTGTGAGTGTCGGGCACCGCAGCAGCCTCAAGCGCTTCCATGGGCGGCATGTGCGGATCGAGGGTGGGTTGTTGCAGGAACAACCCGTGGCTTAAAGCCTGACTCGGTCAATGTGGGAGGGGCGGTGCGACGATTCGACTTGCCCCCGATAACGGTGTGTCAGTTAAAGATAGGTTGACTGACCCACTGCTATCGGGGGCAAGCCCCCTCCCACATTTGACCTCATTGTTCCGGCGAGTGAGCAAGCACAAAAAAGCCCGGCTGATCATCGATCAGCCGGGCTTTTTCAGTGCTTGAAGAGGGCTTACTTCTTCAAGCCGTAATGCTCATCCAGCATGCCTGGGGCGTTCGGCGTTTTTGGCGCGTAGTCCCGTGGCGGCTCCTGGTTTTCCCGGGGTGGGGTCAGGCGCTCGCGTGGAGCTTGCGGTGCATCGGAATGCAGCGCGGCCAGCAGACGCTGACGGGTGATGTCGTCGAGGGCCAGGCGGTTGGCGCCATCGGCGAGGTGATCCTGTACTTCCTGGTAGCTCTGGGTGAGCTTCTTGACCAGGGTCGCGGTGCTGTTGAAGTGGGTAACAACCTCGTTCTGATAACTGTCAAAACGTTCCTGAATGTCATCCAACTGACGCTGCGTGCGGTTAGGCGCGGCATTCGGCAGCAAGCGAGCAACCAGGAAACCAATGGCGACACCGGCAACCAGGGCAAGAGTCGGCAACAACCAAACTAAGAGCGAGTGTTCCACGAGTCCTTCCTCTATAAACGGCTTTGCTTTACGTTAACGGCTCGGACCTGCGCTGTATACCGCGATTAAGCTCGCAATGATGCCATGCACAGACTTTTAGCTAGACGAGTCGACCCTTTGAGAGGTCACGGAGTTCATTCCTTGCTCATGCGTGAAACCCCCGTTTTGATCGATGGCCCGGTGGGCCAATTGGAAGCCTTGTACCTGGATCACCCCGAGCCACGTGGCCTGGCGCTGATCTGCCACCCTAACCCGGTGCAGGGCGGGACCATGCTCAATAAAGTCGTTTCGACCCTGCAACGCACCGCCCGCGATGCCGGTTTGATTACTTTGCGTTTTAATTACCGGGGCGTCGGCGCGAGTGCCGGTACCCACGACATGGCCACCGGTGAAGTGGACGATGCCGAAGCGGCCGCCACCTGGCTGCGGGAAAAACACCCCGACCTGCCGATCACCTTGCTTGGGTTTTCGTTTGGCGGTTATGTTGCGGCAAGTCTCGGCGGCCGCCTGGAAGCCAAGGGTGAAAAGCTCGCGCACCTGTTCATGGTCGCCGCTGCGGTGATGCGCCTGCGCGAAACCGATGTGCTGCCACAAGGTTGCCCGCTGACCCTGATCCAGCCGGAAACCGACGAAGTGGTCGAGCCGCAAATCGTCTACGACTGGTCCGCCGCCCTCAAACGCCCCCATGAGCTGCTGAAAGTGGCAGAATGCGGACACTTTTTTCACGGCAAGCTCACCGATCTCAAGGATCTGGTGCTGCCGCGTCTCTCGAATTGATAGCAGTCTGATAAGCGATTACCCATGACGACTCGTACCCGTATCCTCACCGGCATCACCACCACCGGCACGCCGCACCTGGGCAACTACGCCGGTGCGATCCGCCCGGCGATCCTCGCCAGCCAGGATGCCAATGCCGACTCCTTCTACTTCCTGGCCGACTACCACGCCCTGATCAAATGCGATGACCCGCAGCGCATCCAGCGCTCGCGCATGGAAATCGCCGCGACCTGGCTGGCCGGTGGCCTGGATGTGAACCGGGTGACGTTCTACCGCCAGTCCGACATCCCGGAAATCCCCGAGCTGACCTGGCTGCTGACTTGCGTGGCGGCCAAGGGCCTGCTCAACCGCGCCCACGCCTACAAGGCGTCGGTGGACAAGAACGTGGAAGCCGGCGAAGACCCGGATGCGGGCATCACCATGGGCCTGTACAGCTACCCGGTGCTGATGGCGGCGGATATCCTGATGTTCAACGCGCACAAGGTGCCGGTAGGGCGTGACCAGATCCAGCACGTGGAAATGGCCCGTGACATCGGCCAGCGTTTCAACCACCTGTTCGGCAACGGCAAAGAATTCTTCACCATGCCCGAGGCGCTGATCGAAGAAAGCGTCGCCACCTTGCCGGGCCTGGACGGCCGCAAGATGTCCAAGAGCTACGACAACACCATCCCGTTGTTCACCAGCGCCAAGGACATGAAAGAGGCGATCTCGCGGATCGTCACCGACTCGCGCGCGCCCGGCGAAGCCAAGGACCCGGACAACTCGCACCTGTTCACTCTGTACCAGGCGTTTGCCACCAAGGCCCAGGAACAAGAATTCCACGCAGAACTGCTGCAAGGCCTGGGCTGGGGCGAGGCGAAGAGCCGTCTGTTCCAACTGCTGGACGGCCAGCTTGGGGAAGCGCGCGAGCGTTATCACCAACTGATGTCGCGCCCGTCGGACATGGAAGACCTGCTGCTGGTCGGCGCCAAGAAGGCCCGTGCCGTGGCGGCACCGTTCCTGGCTGAACTGCGCGAAGCGGTGGGCCTGCGTTCGTTCGTCAACCAGGCGGCGGCGCCAGTCGCGACCAAGAAGAAAACCGCGAAAGCCGCGCGTTTCGTGAGCTTCCGTGAAGACGATGGCAGCTTCCGCTTCCGCCTGCTGGCGGCGGATGGCGAGCAACTGCTGCTGTCGCGCAACTTTGCTGACGGCAAAGCGGCCGGCGCGGTGACCAAGCAGTTGCAAAGCGGCGTGATGCTCGACGTGCGCCCCGAGGCCCTGGGCTTCAGCGTATGGCTGGACGACGCGGCAGTGGCCGACAGCACCGAGTTCGCCGACGCGGCCTCCCGTGATGCGGCCATTGCCGCGCTGCGCATCGCGTTGACCCCAACCGAGGATTAACCCGACCAAGGGTTGATTGCCATTATCCGGGGCCGTCGTTACAGTGACGGCCCGTTTTTGTTGCCTTGCTAACGAAATTATGACGCCCCTAGAACGATATCAAGCTGATCTGAAACGCCCTGAATTCTTCCATGACGCGGCCCAGGAAACGGCGGTGCGTCATTTGCAGCGCCTGTACGACGACCTGGTCGCGGCCTCGCAGAGCAAGCCGGGGATGTTCAGCAAGCTGTTTGGCAAGAAAGACCACACGCCGGTCAAGGGCCTGTACTTCTGGGGCGGCGTCGGCCGGGGCAAGACTTACCTGGTAGACACCTTCTTCGAAGCGCTGCCGTTCAAGGAAAAGGTCCGTACTCACTTCCACCGCTTCATGAAGCGCGTGCACGAAGAGATGAAAACCCTGCCGGGCGAGAAAAACCCGCTGACCATCATCGCCAAGCGTTTCTCCGATGAGGCGCGGGTGATCTGTTTCGATGAGTTTTTCGTCTCCGACATCACCGACGCCATGATCCTCGGCACCCTGATGGAAGAACTGTTCAAGAACGGCGTGACCCTGGTTGCCACCTCGAACATCGTGCCCGACGGCCTGTACAAGGACGGCCTGCAGCGCGCGCGCTTCCTGCCGGCGATTGCGCTGATCAAGCAGAACACCGAGATCGTCAACGTCGACAGCGGCGTCGACTACCGCCTGCGTCACCTTGAACAAGCGGAGCTGTTCCACTTCCCGCTGAACGAAGCGGCGCACGAAAGCCTGCGCAAAAGCTTCCGCGCCCTCACGCCGGAATGCACCCAGGCGGTGGAAAACGACAAGTTGATGATCGAAAACCGCGAAATCATCGCGCTGCGTACCTGCGATGACGTGGCCTGGTTCGATTTCCGCGCGCTCTGCGACGGCCCGCGCAGCCAGAACGACTACATCGAACTGGGCAAGATCTTCCACGCGGTGATCCTCAGCGGCGTGGAGCAGATGGGCGTCACCACCGACGACATCGCGCGCCGTTTCATCAACATGGTCGATGAGTTCTACGACCGTAACGTGAAGCTGATCATCTCGGCGGAAGTCGAGCTGAAGGATCTCTACACCGGCGGGCGCTTGAACTTCGAGTTCCAGCGCACCTTGAGCCGTCTGCTCGAGATGCAGTCCCACGAGTTCCTGTCGCGCGGCCACAAACCTTAATCGTTCTCCAGAACATTAGAGATCCAATGTGGGAGGGGGCTTGCCCCCGATAGCGGTGCATCAGTCAATATCTACAGTGACTGACACTCTGCCATCGGGGGCAAGCCCCCTCCCACATCTTTTACAGTGTTTGACCTGGCTTACGCGGCCTGCTGGAATTGCTGGCGGTATTGGTTCGGCGACAACTCGGTGTGCTGCCTGAACAGCCGCGCAAAGAAACTCGCATCGTCGTAACCCACCTCGTAACTGATGGTCTTGATGCTCTTGCGGCTGCCCGAGAGCAGGCCCTTGGCGGTTTCAATCCGCAGGCGTTGCAGGTAGTGCAGCGGCTTGTCGCCGGTGGCGGTCTGGAAGCGGCGCATGAAGTTGCGGATGCTCATGCCGTGTTCCCGAGCGACATCTTCAAAGCGGAACTTGTCGGCGAAATGTTCTTCGAGCCAGTGCTGGATCTGCAGGATGATCACGTCCTGGTGCAGCTTCTGCCCACCAAACCCGATGCGCCCAGGTGAATAGCTGCGCTGCACTTCATACAGAATGTCACGGGCCACGGCCTGGGCAATGTTGGCGCCGCAGAAACGTTCGATCAGGTAGATATACAGGTCGCACGCCGAGGTGGTGCCGCCGGCGCAATACAGGTTGTCGGCATCGGTGAGGTGCTTGTCCTGGTTGAGCTGAACGTTGGGGAAGCGTTCGCTGAAGGCATTGAAGAAGCGCCAGTAGGTGGTCGCCTCCTTGCCATCGAGCAGGCCGGCTTCGGCGAGCCAGAACACCCCGGTGGCCTCGCCGCAGAGTACGGCGCCGCGTGCGTGTTGTTCGCGCAGCCAGGGCAGCACTTGCGGGTAGCGCGTGCACAGGGCGTCGAAGTCATCCCAGAAGGCCGGTAGCACGATGATGTCGGCGTCTTCGAGGCCGCCGTCCACCGGCATGATCACATCACTGAAGCTGCGCACCGATTGCCCGTCGGGGCTGACCACGCGCGATTCGAACGCCGGGGTCAGGCCCAGGCCTAGCTGTTTGCCGTAACGCAGGCTGGCGAGGTGGAAGAAATCCTTGGCTTGCATGAGGGTTGAAGCGAATACCCGATCAATGGCCAAAATGCTGACGCGCCGTAACGGCGTGGAGATTTGGTTAGACATAATTTCATTTATTCTTATAGGGGAAAGTGGTCACCAGACGGCTGGATCGTCTTATTTTTTGTCGCATGTGTCCAGTGTCCCGTGACGTCTTCGCGGCATAGGCTCTGTGGGCTTGTTTTTGTCCGACAATCCACGCAGGTGAGCCATGATCCCCAGAACCTTGTTCAGCCCCGAGCACGAACTCTTCCGTGACAGCGTGCGCACCTTTCTCGAAAAAGACGCCGCGCCGTTCCACGCGCAATGGGAGAGCAGGGCTATATCGACCGTGGCCTGTGGAGCAAGGCGGGGGAGGCGGGGATGCTCTGCTCCCACCTGCCGGAAGAATACGGCGGCCTGGGTGCGGACTTTCTGTACAGCGCGGTGGTGATTGAAGAGATCAGCCGGTTGGGCCTGACCGGCATCGGTTTTTCCCTGCATTCGGATATTGTTGCGCCGTATATCCTGCATTACGGCAGTGAGGCGCTGAAGCACAAATACCTGCCCAAGCTGATCTCCGGCGAGATGGTCACGGCCATCGCCATGACCGAGCCGGGGGCCGGGTCGGACTTGCAAGGGGTCAAGACCACCGCCGTGCTCGACGGCGATGAATACGTGATCAACGGCTCCAAGACGTTTATCACCAACGGCTTTCTCGCCGAGCTGGTGATCGTGGTCGCCAAGACCGACCCCAAGGCCGGCGCCAAGGGCACCAGCCTGTTCCTGGTGCAAGCGGACACGCCGGGCTTCGCCAAGGGCAAGCGCCTGGAGAAGGTCGGCATGAAGGCCCAGGACACCTCGGAGCTGTTCTTCCAGGATGTGCGCGTACCCAAGGAAAACCTGCTGGGCCAGGCGGGCATGGGCTTCGCGTACTTGATGCAGGAGTTGCCCCAGGAGCGCCTGACCGTGGCGATTGGTGCGTTGTCCTCAGCCGAGGCGGCGTTGCAATGGACCCTGGAGTACACCCGCGAGCGCAAGGCGTTCGGCAAGGCGATTGCCGATTTCCAGAACACCCGGTTCAAGCTGGCGGAGATGGCCACCGAGATTCAGATCGGCCGCGTGTTTGTCGACCAATGCATGGCCTTGCACCTGGAAGGCAAGCTGGACGTGCCTACGGCTGCGATGGCCAAGTACTGGGCTACCGACCTGCAATGCAAGGTGCTCGACGAGTGCGTGCAGTTGCACGGCGGTTACGGCTTCATGTGGGAATACCCGATCGCCCGGGCCTGGGCGGATGCGCGGGTGCAGCGGATTTATGCGGGGACGAACGAGATCATGAAGGAGATTATTGCGCGGGCGCTTTGATTTTGTGGTGCTACTGAGGGCCTTATCGGGGGCAAGCCCCCTCCCACATTCGATCGCATTCCAAATGGATGTACTCGGTCAAGTGTGGGAGGGGGCTTGCCCCCGATGGCGGCCTAAGGATCAATCAAGGCGCCGGGTTCGGATGATCCTTCTGAATCGCCTCAATCCCTTCCAGCACTTCCTTCGACAGCTTCAGATCAGCACTGGCAATGTTGCTATCCAACTGCTCAAGCGAGGTGGCGCCAATGATATTGCTGGTCACAAACGGCTGCTGTGTCACGAACGCCAACGCCATCTGTGCCGGGTCCAAGCCATGTTCCCGCGCCAGCGCCACATAACGGCTGCACGCCGCTTCCGACTGCGGGTTGAAGTAGCGGCTGAAGCGGCTGTATTCGGTCAGGCGTGCCTTGGCCGGGCGTGCGCCGTTTTCGTATTTGCCGCTGAGCATGCCGAACGCCAGCGGCGAGTAGGCCAGCAAGCCGCATTGTTCGCGGATGGCGACTTCCGCCAAACCCACTTCAAAGCTGCGGTTGAGCAGGTTGTAGGGGTTCTGGATCGACACCGCGCGGGTCCAGCCCCGGGCTTCGGCCAGGGCCAGGAATTTCATGGTGCCCCACGGGGTTTCGTTGGACAGGCCGATGTGGCGGATCTTACCGGCCTTCACCTGTTCGTCCAGCGCTTCGAGGGTTTCCTCCAGCGGGGTGAGGTCGTCTTCGTCCTTGTGCTTGTAGCTCAGTTGGCCGAAGAAATTGGTGCTGCGTTCCGGCCAGTGCAACTGGTAGAGGTCGATCCAGTCGGTTTGCAGGCGCTTGAGGCTGGCATCCAGGGCCTCGACGATGTGCTTGCGGTTGTGGCGCAGGTGGCCGTCGCGGATATAGTCGATGGTGTTGCCGGGGCCGGCGATCTTGCTGGCGAGGACCCAGTCGGCACGATCGCCACGGCTTTTGAAGTAATTGCCGATATAGCGTTCGGTGGTGGCATAGGTGTCGGCCTTGGGCGGCACCGGGTACATTTCGGCCGTGTCGAGGAAGTTGATCCCCGCGGCCTTGGCCCGCTCGATCTGCGCGAAGGCCTCTGCCTCGCTGTTCTGCTCGCCCCAGGTCATGGTGCCCAAGGCGATGGCGCTCACGTTCAGATCGGTGCGGCCCAGCTGTCGATAATCCATCGGGTACTCCTTCGGGGAAAACAATCATAAAAGCAGGTTGAATTTTTTTTCGCAATCTGCATAATTGCCCACCTCTTTCTGCAGTGGAAGTGATGCGCCGCCTGCCGAAGAATCTTGCCGTTGAACGGACGCGCCGACCCGAGCCCCCGATAGCGTCTGTATCCGGCTGCCTTTGACTTGTCAAAGTACGCACTATTCAGTAAGATCCGCCGTCTAATTTACAGGGCGGCCCCTGAGGCTATTAAAGAATGACAACTTTTACTGCAAAACCGGAAACAGTTCAGCGCGACTGGTTTGTCGTCGACGCCGCTGGTCAGACCCTGGGTCGTCTGGCCACTGAAGTCGCCAGCCGTCTGCGTGGCAAGCACAAGCCTGAGTACACCCCTCACGTTGACACCGGTGACTACATCGTGATCATCAACGCTGAGCAGGTACGTGTTACCGGCAACAAAGCGCAAGACAAAATGTACTACCGTCACTCCGGTTTCCCAGGCGGTATCAAGTCTTCGAACTTCGAAGGTCTGATCTCCAAGAAGCCTGAAGCCCCGATCGAAATCGCGGTCAAAGGTATGCTGCCTAAGGGCCCACTGGGTCGCGATATGTTTCGCAAGCTGAAAGTCTATGCGGGCGCTGTACACCCTCATGCTGCTCAGCAGCCCCAAGAACTGAAGTTTTAACGGAATAGTTCATTATGTCGGCGACTCAAAATTACGGCACTGGCCGTCGCAAAACCGCAACCGCACGCGTTTTCCTGCGTCCGGGCACTGGTAACATCTCGATCAACAACCGCACTCTGGACAACTTCTTCGGTCGCGAAACTGCCCGCATGGTAGTTCGTCAGCCGCTGGAACTGACCGAGACAGTTGAAAAGTTCGACATCTACGTCACCGTTATCGGTGGCGGTGTAAGTGGTCAAGCTGGCGCAATCCGCCACGGTATCACTCGCGCTCTGATGCAGTACGACGAAACCCTGCGTGGCGCTCTGCGCAAAGCTGGCTTCGTTACTCGCGATGCTCGTGAAGTTGAACGTAAGAAAGTCGGTCTGCGTAAAGCGCGTAAGCGTCCGCAGTACTCGAAGCGTTAATTCGCTTTACGTTCCACAAAAACGCCCAGCCTCCTCACGGAGCTGGGCGTTTTTTATTGCCTACGATTTATGCAAAAAAACGCCGTGACAACTTGCCACATCCGTAGACCCCCTATACTACAAGGCCTGGAGGCGCAGGTCCGGGCAATTCCCTTGTCATACGTGGGGCTTTTCATTACCATCCGACAAAATTTTTATAAGTAAAAGATTCAACACTTAGTAGACGCCTGATTTAACAGGCCAAAAAGCTGATGGGAGAGGACTGAATGAGCAATGACGGCGTGAATGCAGGCCGGCGTCGCTTCTTGGTAGCAGCCACATCCGTGGTGGGTGCTGCAGGAGCGGTGGGGGCTGCGGTCCCGTTCGTGGGGTCATGGTTTCCCAGTGCCAAGGCGAAAGCCGCAGGTGCACCGGTGAAGGTGAATATCAGCAAGATTGAGCCAGGCCAGCAGATGATTGCTGAGTGGCGCGGCCAGCCGGTTTTCATCGTTCGCCGTACCGAGGAAATCCTGGGGAATCTGAAGAAAATCGAAGGTCAACTGTCTGACCCCGACTCAAAGAACTCCGACCAACCCGCCTACGTCGATAAGGAAGTTCGCTCGATCAAGCCAGAGATTCTGCTGCTGATCGGTATCTGCACCCACCTGGGTTGCTCGCCTACCTTCCGCCCGGAAGTTGCTCCTGCCGACCTTGGCAAGGACTGGGTGGGTGGCTACTTCTGCCCTTGCCACGGTTCGCACTACGACCTGGCCGGCCGCGTCTACAAGTCTCAGCCCGCACCCTTGAACCTGCCGGTTCCGCCGCATCAATACGAGACTGACAGTATCGTGATTATCGGTGTCGACCAGGGGGAGAAAGCCTGATGAGCAAGTTCATGGATTGGGTGGATGCGCGCTTCCCCGCCACCAAAATGTGGGAAGACCATCTCAGCAAGTATTACGCGCCAAAAAACTTCAACTTCTTCTACTTCTTCGGCTCCCTGGCACTGCTGGTGCTGGTCAACCAGATCGTCACCGGCGTCTGGCTGACGATGAGCTATACGCCATCGGCGGAAGAGGCGTTCGCCTCCGTCGAGTACATCATGCGTGACGTCGAGTACGGCTCGATCCTGCGTCTGCTGCACTCCACCGGCGCGTCGGCGTTCTTCATCGTGGTCTACATGCACATGTTCCGTGGCCTGCTGTATGGCTCGTACCAGAAGCCGCGTGAGCTGGTGTGGGTGTTCGGCATGCTGATCTACCTGGCGCTGATGGCCGAGGCCTTCATGGGCTACCTGCTGCCGTGGGGCCAGATGTCGTACTGGGGCGCCCAGGTGATTATCTCGCTGTTCGGTGCGATCCCGGTGATCGGCAACGACCTGACGCAGTGGATCCGTGGTGACTACCTGATTTCCGGCATCACCCTGAACCGCTTCTTCGCCCTGCACGTCGTCGCGCTGCCCATCGTGATCCTCGGGCTGGTGGTGCTGCACATCCTGGCGCTGCACGAAGTGGGTTCGAACAACCCGGATGGCGTCGACATCAAGAAGCATAAGGACGAGAACGGCATCCCGCTGGATGGCATTCCCTTCCACCCGTACTACACCGTGAAAGACATTGTCGGTGTGGTGGTGTTCCTGTTCGTGTTCTGCTCGATCGTGTTCTTTTTCCCGGAGATGGGCGGTTATTTCCTCGAAAAACCCAACTTCGAACAGGCCAACGCCTTCAAGACACCTGAGCACATTGCGCCCGTGTGGTACTTCACGCCGTTCTACGCGATCTTGCGGGCGATCCCCGACAAGCTCATGGGCGTAATCGCCATGGGCGCGGCCATCGCGGTGCTGTTCGTGTTGCCTTGGCTCGACCGCAGTCCGGTCAAGTCCATGCGCTACAAGGGCTGGCTGAGCAAGATCTGGCTGTGGGTGTTCTGCATTGCATTTGTGATCCTGGGCGTACTCGGCGTTTTGGCGCCGACCCCTGAGCGTACGTTGCTGTCGCAGGTCTGCACCTTCCTGTACTTCGCCTACTTCATTCTGATGCCGTTCTACACCCGGCTCGAGAAGACCAAACCGGTTCCGGAAAGGGTGACTGGCTGATGAAAAAGTTATTCGTTGCTTTGATGCTTGCGGCGCTGCCGCTACTGTCCTTCGCTGCCGAGCACGGCGGCCCGGAGCTGGAAAAAGTCGATATCGACGTGTCTGACAAGGCCGCGATGCAGGACGGTCTGCGTACCTTCACCAACTACTGCATGGGCTGCCACAGCGCTAAGTTCCAGCGTTACGAGCGTGTGGCCGACGACTTGGGTATCCCCCATGACGTGATGCTCAGCCACTCGGTGTTCACCGGTGCGAAAATCGGTGACCACATGAGCATCGGCATGCAGCCCGCCGACGCCAAGACCTGGTTCGGCGCTGCGCCGCCCGATCTGACCCTGGTGGCCCGTGTACGCGGTACCGATTGGCTCTACGGTTACCTTAAGTCCTTCTACGAAGACCCGGCGCGCCCGTATGGCGTGAACAACAAAGTCTTCCCGAACGTCGGCATGCCTAACGTTCTGGTCGGCCTGCAGGGTCGCCAAGTGGTAGGATGCAAGCAGGTTCAGGTCGTTGAAGACGGCAAGAAGCAATATGATCCGTTGACCGGCACGCCCCTCACTCATGAAGCGTGTGATCAACTGACCATCGTGCCCAAGACCGGTACGCTGAATGAAGAGCAGTTCGACGAGAAGGTCAAGAACCTGGTGACCTTCCTGGCCTACTCGGCCAACCCGGTCAAATTGCAGCATCAGCGCATCGGTACGTACGTCTTGCTGTACCTGGCTTTCTTCTTCGTATTCGCCTATCTGCTCAAACGCGAATACTGGAAGGATGTGCATTGATCCAACCGTAAGCAATTGCTGTTAATCTTGCGCGCCCAGCGGCATCTCTGAATACGTAGCGGTCTGGTTCAACCAGGCACTACAGGGATGCTCTCTGGGCGCGCTCGTTTTTGAGCTTTCGATAATTTCAACAAGCGAGGAGGACCGCCATGGGCGTGACCAATCGGTTGGCCTGTTACTCCGACCCCGCCGACCACTATTCCCACCGAGTACGCATCGTGCTCGCAGAGAAGGGTGTCAGCGCCGAGATCATCAGTGTGGAGGCGGGCCGTCATCCGCCGAAACTGATCGAAGTGAACCCTTACGGCAGCTTGCCCACCCTGGTCGATCGTGACCTGGCGTTGTGGGAGTCAACCGTGGTGATGGAATACCTGGATGAGCGTTACCCTCATCCGCCTTTGCTGCCGGTGTATCCGGTGGCTCGTGCCAACAGCCGCCTGCTGATCCATCGGATCCAGCGTGACTGGTGCGGGTTGGTGGATGTGATTCTGGATTCACGCAGTAAAGAAGCTGCTCGGGTGCAGGCACGTAAGGAATTGCGTGAAAGCCTGACCGGCGTTTCTCCATTGTTCGCCGATAAACCTTTTTTCCTCAGTGAGGAACAAAGTTTGGTCGATTGCTGCCTATTACCGATACTCTGGCGTTTGCCGATTCTCGGTATTGAACTGCCACGGCCTGCCAAGCCGTTGCTTGATTACATGGAGCGCCAGTTTGCGCGTGAGGCTTTCCAGGCGAGTCTGTCTGGTGTCGAACGCGATATGCGCTAAGGCTTAAGGAGCCGCTGATGAACTCCAGTCGACCTTATTTGGTCCGCGCGCTCTACGAGTGGATTGTGGACAACGATTGCACCCCGCACATGCTGGTCAATTCTGAATTCCCCAAGGTGGATGTGCCGCAGGGTTTCGCCAGTGACGGGCAGATCGTGCTGAACGTATCACCCAGCGCCGTGCGCCACCTGCACATGGACAATGAAGCCGTGAGCTTCGAAGGGCGTTTCGGCGGTGTGCCGCATACGCTGTTCGTGCCGATCGGTGCCATTCTCGGGATCTATGCCCGGGAAAATGGCCAAGGCATGGTGTTTGATCTGGAGTCGCCTTTCGAGGATGACGAAGCGATCGAAAGCGAAGACGGTGATGATCTGCCGCCACCGGATGCCGAGCCACCGCGCCCAAGCGGTCGGCCGAGCCTGAAAGTGGTGAAGTAAGTGGCTTTAACCTTCGGGTAAGCCATAAAGATGCCTCGGCCTGTGCCGGGGCATTTTTTTGCGCGCAGGATATAAATGAAAGTCGTGATAGAACGGTGATCGTACAACCGCCATGGGCTATCATGCATCCTCAAGTTCGCCGAGAAAGATGATCCATTATGGAAAACGCCAACACCGCCCCTCGTCTTCCCCGCAAGCGCCGCAGCCTTGCCCAGGAACTGGTCACGGTGTTGTCCGAGCAAATCCGCGACGGCCAACTCAAGCGTGGCGACAAGCTGCCCACCGAGTCGGCGATCATGGATGCCCATGGGGTCAGCCGTACCGTGGTGCGTGAGGCTATCTCGCGCCTGCAAGCGGCCGGGCAGGTTGAAACCCGCCACGGCATCGGCACCTTTGTGTTGGACACGCCAAGCCCCAGCGGCTTCCGCATCGACCCGGCCACGGTGGTGACCTTGCGTGACGTGCTGGCGATCCTGGAACTGCGTATCAGCCTGGAAGTGGAGTCCGCCGGCCTTGCTGCATTGCGTCGCAGCGATGAACAACTGGCGGCCATGCGCGCGGCACTCGATGCGCTGAATGAAAGCGCGGCGCACGCCGGCGACGCGGTCGCTTCGGACTTCGCCTTCCACCTGGAAATCGCGCTGTCCACCGGCAACCGCTACTTCACCGACATCATGACCCACCTGGGTACCAGCATCATCCCGCGTACCCGCCTGAATTCAGCGCGCCTGGCCCATGACGACCACCAGCACTACATGGACCGCCTGAGCCGCGAACACGAAGAGATTTATGAGGCGATTGCCCGCAAGGATTCGGACGCGGCGCGAGCGGCCATGCGCCTGCATTTGACCAACAGCCGTGAGCGGCTGCGCCATGCCCATGAAGAGGCAGAGGCGCAGCGCAACTAATCGTGAAATAAAACAGATACATTCCCTTGTGGCGAGCGGGCTTGCCCGCGTTGGGCTGCGCAGCAGCCCCATTAAAGGCACTGAGTTTTTCCTGAAAAGAACTCAGTGCCTGACTTTGGGGCTGCTGCGCAGCCCAGCGCGGGCAAGCCCGCTCGCCACAGTTGATCTCCATTATTTGGAATTGCGTGTCGATTTAGTTGGCAGGCGTGTTCGGCTTGTAGTCCTTGAGCAGCAGATAAGTACTCCAACCCCACCAATCATTGGTCCAGTGCTTGTCGTTCAGGTCATTCACATCCTTGCGGCGCAGTACCTTGTCACCCTCCACCTTGAACAGCGGCGAGAAGTTATTCGCCGGGTTCTGTGCGGCATTCAGGTCCGGCACATACAGCGGGGCCTTGAAGCCGGCCGGGGAGGGCGCTACGCCGCTGATAAAGGTTTCGAAGATCTCATCAGCCGAGGCCTGTACCGCGCGTTTGACCTGCACCCGATTGTCCGCGTCGATGGCGTCGAAGTAGCGTTTATCCCCATACGCGTGCCACTGGTCACCCATGGCATTGCGCACCTTGAGCCCGAACTTGCTGTCTTCATCGTGCATGAAGCGGCTGATCAGCGAACCCAACTCACCTGGAGTCACCACCGCCGCCAACTGTTTGCGCGGGACGCGCAGGTGCCCGGCGGAAAACAGGTCGGTCAAAAAGTGATCAGCGAAACTGTTCATCGCATACGCCAGTTCCAGGGCCTGGTCGGTGCCGGTCTGGTGCGCCACAACCGCCTGTTGCAGCGCCGCCGTATGGCCTGCCAGGTAGGCCGACAGAGCCCACTCGCCGAAGTGGTCGGCGTTGTCCGCCGCCAGCTTCAAGTAGCGCCCCAGCGGAATCAGCGCCGAAACCGCGCTGCCGCCGCCGGTAATACGGTTCCACTCCTCGGATAGGCTATCGCCCAAGGCGTCGTAGGCTTCATGGGCCTGCTTCCCCTCCTTGATCACCTGGTTGACCGCGTTGATCTCCTTTTGCATCACCGCGAGGATCTTCTGCGCTTCCTCCCGCGAGGCGGGGAGTACCGCCAGCGAGTTGAAGGCCGCACCGAAGCGTTGCACGCGCTCGGCAGGCGAGGTGCCGTCACTGATGGGCTGGCCCGGGATGCCATAAAAATCACCGCCCAGGGCGATCACTTGGCCATAGGTGAGTGCCAGTCCGTTGGGCAGGTGCAGTTCGACTTGTCGTGCGGGAATCGCCGGCGCGTCCTTGGCGAAGCGCAGCAGGGTGTCATCGCCGATGGCGGTGTGCTCACCGCCTTCGAAGCGCAGGGTTGGTGGGGTTTTTTCGGGTGCTGCGAGTTCAAGACCTGACATGTTAGCTCCTTGCTATGTCGTAGGAATTTTCCGTAATAACTGTATATACATACAGTTAAATCGATCATAGAGGAATAATTTCCTACGTCAAGAAACTCACCGAATAACCCCACACACACCGCACCCCCCCCTGTGGGAGCGGGCTTGCTCGCGAAGGCGATGTGCCAGTGACGACCTCCCTAACTGACCCACCACCTTCGCAAGCAACCCCCTCCCACATTTTTGTGCGTGGCGTGGCAGATGCGCTCGCACCAAATCCCCGATGAATTACAGTTGACGAAATTATTTATAGTTGTACGATGACGTACGACATCAACAAAACCAACAACAACCTTTCCACGGAAAGTTTTCGCCCAGGGTGTTCGAATAATGAATCCACAAGAACTGAAGTCCATCCTCTCCCACGGTCTGCTGTCTTTTCCGGTGACCGATTTCAATGCCCAGGGTGACTTCCACCAGGCGGGCTACATCAAGCGTCTGGAATGGCTGGCCCCTTACGGCGCCACTGCCTTGTTCGCTGCCGGCGGTACCGGTGAGTTTTTCTCCCTCGCTGCCAGCGAATATTCTCAGGTGGTGAAAACCGCCGTTGATACCTGCGCCACCAGCGTGCCGATCCTCGCCGGTGTCGGCGGTTCGACCCGCCAGGCCATCGAATATGCCCAGGAAGCCGAGCGCCTTGGCGCCAAAGGCTTGCTGCTGCTGCCGCACTACCTCACCGAAGCCAGCCAGGACGGCGTTGCCGCCCACGTTGAAGCTGTGTGCAAATCGGTAAAAATCGGCGTGGTGGTGTACAACCGCAACGTTTGCCGCCTGACCGCTCCGCTGCTGGAACGTCTGGCCGAACGCTGCCCGAACCTGATCGGCTACAAAGACGGCCTGGGCGACATCGAGTTGATGGTGTCGATTCGTCGCCGCCTCGGTGATCGTTTCAGCTACCTCGGCGGCCTGCCGACTGCAGAAGTTTACGCCGCGGCCTACAAGGCCCTGGGCGTGCCGGTGTACTCCTCGGCGGTGTTCAACTTCATCCCGAAAACCGCGATGGACTTCTACCACGCGATTGCCCAGGACGATCACGCCACCGTTGCCAAGATCATCGACAACTTCTTCCTGCCGTACCTGGACATCCGTAACCGTAAAGCCGGTTACGCGGTGAGCATCGTCAAGGCCGGTGCAAAAATCGCCGGCTACGACGCAGGCCCGGTGCGCACGCCGCTGACCGACCTGCTGCCGGAAGAATACGAAGCCCTGGCTGCGCTGATCGACAAGCAAGGTCCGCAATAACACATCAATAAGGCCGCTGAGTAATCAGCGGCCTTTTGCGTCAGGAGAAGATTTGTGTCCCAAACAAAGCGTTTTGAAAACTACATCAATGGCGAGTGGGTAACCGGCGCCGACTACTGCACCAATATCAACCCGTCGGAGTTGTCTGATGTCATTGGCGAATACGCCAAGGCTGACGTAGCCCAAGTCAACGCTGCCATCGACGCTGCGCGCGCGGCTTTCCCGGCCTGGTCGACGTCGGGTATCCAGGCGCGTCATGACGCCCTGGATAAAGTCGGCAGCGAAATCCTCGCGCGCCGCGAAGAACTCGGCACCCTGCTGGCCCGGGAAGAGGGCAAGACCCTGCCCGAAGCCATTGGCGAAGTGACCCGCGCCGGTAACATCTTCAAGTTCTTTGCCGGTGAATGCCTGCGCCTGTCCGGCGACTACGTGCCGTCGGTACGCCCGGGCGTCAACGTTGAAGTCACCCGCGAAGCCCTCGGTGTGGTCGGCCTGATCACCCCGTGGAATTTCCCGATTGCGATCCCCGCGTGGAAAATCGCCCCGGCCCTGGCCTACGGCAACTGCGTGGTGATCAAGCCCGCCGAGCTGGTACCGGGCTGCGCCTGGGCCCTGGCCGAAATCATCTCCCGCGCCGGCTTCCCTGCCGGTGTGTTCAACCTGGTGATGGGCAGCGGCCGTGTGGTCGGCGACGTGCTGGTCAACAGCCCGAAAGTCGACGGCATCAGCTTCACCGGCTCCGTCGGTGTCGGCCGCCAGATCGCCGTCAGCTGTGTATCGCGCCAGGCCAAAGTGCAATTGGAGATGGGCGGCAAGAATCCGCAGATCATCCTCGACGACGCCGACCTCAAGCAGGCCGTCGAGCTGTCGGTACAGAGCGCGTTCTACTCCACCGGCCAGCGTTGCACGGCGTCCAGCCGCCTGATCGTGACCGCCGGTATCCACGACCAGTTCGTCGCGGCCATGGCTGAGCGCATGAAGTCGATCAAAGTCGGCCACGCCCTCAAAAGCGGCACCGACATCGGCCCGGTGGTCTCCCAGGCCCAGTTGGACCAGGACATGAAGTACATCGACATCGGCCAAAGCGAAGGTGCGCGGCTGGTCAGCGGTGGCGGCCTGGTGACCTGCGACACCGAAGGCTACTACCTGGCACCGACGCTGTTTGCCGACAGCGAAGCCGCCATGCGTATCAGCCGTGAAGAGATCTTCGGCCCGGTGGCCAACGTGGTGCGCGTGGCGGACTACGAGGCCGCGCTGGCCATGGCCAACGACACCGAGTTCGGCCTGTCGGCGGGCATTGCCACCACCTCGCTGAAGTACGCCAACCACTTCAAGCGCCATTCCCAAGCCGGGATGGTGATGGTCAACCTGCCGACTGCCGGCGTCGACTATCACGTTCCATTCGGTGGCCGTAAGGGCTCGTCCTATGGTTCGCGTGAGCAAGGTCGCTATGCGCAAGAGTTCTACACAGTTGTAAAAACCAGCTACATCGGTTCGTAAGACGCAGTACCTTGTGGGGGCCGGATGCCTGCCGGCTCCCACAACAAAAATAGAAAACAATTACCCGCAAAAAAAATAATTAGTGGGAGTACTTCTACATGCAAGCGACCAAGCCGACCCACGTCCGCTATTTGATCCTGCTCATGCTGTTCCTGGTGACCACGATCAACTACGCCGACCGGGCCACCATCGCCATCGCAGGCTCCAGCCTGCAAAAAGACCTCGGCATCGACGCGGTCACCCTCGGTTACATCTTCTCCGCATTCGGTTGGGCCTACGTGGCCGGGCAAATTCCCGGTGGCTGGCTGCTGGACCGTTTCGGCTCGAAAAAAGTCTACGCCCTGAGCATCTTCACCTGGTCACTGTTCACCGTGCTGCAAGGCTATGTGGGTGAGTTCGGTGTTTCCACTGCTGTCGTCGCGCTGTTTATGCTGCGCTTCATGGTGGGCCTGGCCGAAGCGCCATCCTTCCCCGGTAACGCACGGATCGTGGCGGCCTGGTTCCCTACGGCCGAGCGCGGTACGGCTTCGGCGATCTTCAACTCGGCGCAGTACTTCGCCACCGTGTTGTTTGCACCGCTGATGGGCTGGATCGTCTACAGCTTCGGCTGGCAGCACGTGTTTATCGTGATGGGCGTGATCGGCATTGTCTTCTCGTTGATCTGGCTGAAAGTTATCCACAGCCCGCGTCAACACCCGATGATCAACGAAGCCGAGTTCAACCACATCGCTGCCAACGGCGCGATGGTCGATATGGACCAGGACAAGGGCAAGGGTAAGAAAACCGACGGTCCGAAGTGGGATTACATCCGTCAGTTGCTGACCAACCGCATGATGCTCGGCGTCTACCTGGGCCAGTACTGCATCAACGGCATCACCTACTTCTTCCTGACCTGGTTCCCGGTGTACCTGGTGCAAGACCGTGGCATGACCATCCTCAAGGCCGGTTTCATTGCCTCGTTGCCAGCAATCTGCGGCTTTATCGGTGGCGTGCTGGGCGGGGTGATTTCCGACTACCTGCTGCGCAAAGGCCATTCCCTGACCTTCGCCCGCAAGGCACCGATCATTGGTGGCCTGCTGATTTCCAGCAGCATCGTGGCGTGCAACTACGTGGACATCGAGTGGATGGTAGTGGGCTTCATGGCCCTGGCCTTCTTCGGTAAAGGCGTTGGCGCACTGGGTTGGGCGGTGGTATCCGACACCTCGCCAAAACAAATCGCCGGCCTCAGTGGCGGCTTGTTCAACACCTTCGGTAACCTGGCATCGATCACCACGCCTATCGTGATCGGCTACATCATCAGCACCACCGGTTCGTTCAAATGGGCCCTGGTGTTCGTCGGCGCCAACGCGCTGGTGGCGGTGTTCAGCTACCTGGTCATTGTCGGCCCGATCAAACGTGTAGTACTCAAAGAGCCGCCAAGCAAGGGGCCAGAGTTGACCAACCTAACCGAAGCGCATTCCTGAGAGGCCCCGTGATGCAGTTGATTGAACATGCCGACTCGCCGCGCTCCATTCGTTTGCATGAGCGCGACAACGTGGTGGTCGTGGTGAACGACCAGGGCGTACCGGCCGGGACCGAGTTCCCGGACGGCCTGGTGACCGTGGATTTCATCCCCCAGAGCCACAAGGTGACCCTGGAAGATATCCCCGAAGGCGGTCAGATTATTCGCTACGGCCAGACCATTGGTTACGCCCTGGCGCCGATTCCGCGCGGCAGTTGGGTCCAGGAAGATCAACTGCGCATGCCTACCGCGCCACCGCTGGACAGCTTGCCGCTGTCCACCGAAGTGCCGGAAACCCAGGCGCCGCTGGAGGGTTTTACCTTTGAGGGCTATCGCAATGCCGACGGTACCGTCGGTACGCGCAACATCCTCGGCATTACCACCACGGTGCAATGCGTTACGGGAGTGCTGGACCATGCGGTCAAGCGCATCAAGGATGAGTTGTTGCCCAAGTACCCCCACGTCGATGACGTGGTGGCGCTGACCCACAGCTACGGCTGTGGGGTGGCGATCACGGCGACGGATGCCTACATCCCGATCCGCACCGTGCGCAACCTGGCGCGCAACCCGAACCTGGGCGGCGAAGCCTTGGTGATCAGCCTGGGCTGCGAGAAATTGCAGGCCGGGCAGGTGATGCACGACAACGACAGCTCCGTCGACCTGAGCGAGCCGTGGTTGTACAAATTGCAGGATTCCAGCCACGGCTTTACCGAAATGATCGAACAGATCATGGAACTGGCCGAAGTCCGCCTGAAGAAACTCGACCAGCGCCGCCGCGAAACCGTGCCGGCGTCCGAGTTGATCCTGGGCATGCAGTGCGGCGGCAGTGATGCGTTTTCCGGCATCACCGCCAACCCGGCGCTGGGTTATGCCTCGGATCTGCTGTTGCGGGCGGGGGCGACGGTGATGTTTTCCGAAGTCACTGAAGTACGCGATGCCATTTACCTGCTGACTTCTCGCGCCGAAACGAAGGAAGTGGCCGAGGAACTGGTCCGGGAAATGGACTGGTACGACCGTTACCTGGCCAAGGGCGAAGCGGATCGCAGCGCCAACACCACACCGGGCAACAAGAAAGGCGGGTTGTCGAATATTGTCGAGAAGTCCTTGGGCTCCATCGTCAAGTCCGGCAGCAGCGCGATCAACGGCGTGCTGGGCCCGGGCGAGCGGTTCAAAAGCAAAGGCCTGATTTTTTGCGCCACGCCGGCCAGCGACTTTGTCTGCGGCACCTTGCAACTGGCGGCGGGGATGAACCTGCACGTGTTCACCACCGGGCGTGGCACGCCTTATGGGCTGGCCATGGCGCCGGTGGTGAAGGTGTCGACCCGTACGGAACTGGCGCAGCGCTGGCCGGACCTCATCGATATCGACGCCGGGCGCATCGCCACCGGGCGCGCGAGCATCGAGGAGTTGGGCTGGGAGTTGTTTCACTTCTATCTGGATGTGGCCAGCGGCAAGAAGCAGACATGGGCGGAGCATCACAAGCTGCATAACGACATCACCTTGTTCAACCCGGCGCCGATTACCTGAGACCGCGTCGCCTGCAATCGGGGGCAAGCCCCCTCCCACCTTTGACTGTGTTCACAAATCAAAATGTGGGAGGGGGCTCGCCCCCGATTGCGGTCGACCAGGCACCACTGAGCTGTATGGCTTATCATTAGCCACCTAACGACGCTCACCAAGGTTCTCCCCGGCATGCTGGCAATTTTCCTCACCACCCTCACCATCACTGCGCCGGTGTTTGCCATGCTGTTCCTCGGTGTGCTGCTCAAGCGCGTCAACTGGATCAACGACAACTTTATCCACACGGCGTCGTCCCTGGTGTTCAACGTCACCATGCCGGCGTTGCTGTTCCTGGGCATCCTGCATGCCGACCTGCACTCGGCGCTCAAGCCGGGTTTGCTGATCTACTTTGCCGTCGCCACCCTGCTGAGCTTTGCCTTGGCCTGGGGCTGGGCGATCTTTCGCTGCCCGCGCGAAGACCGCGGCATCTACACCCAGGGCGCGTTTCGCGGCAATAACGGGGTCATCGGCCTGGCACTGGCGGCCAGCATGTACGGCGACTACGGCATCTCCCTCGGGGCGATCCTCGCGGCGCTGGTGATCCTGTTCTACAACACGCTGTCGACCATCGTGCTGGCGGTGTACAGCCCGGTGATCAAATCCGACCCGTGGAGCATCTGCAAAAGTGTGGTGGCCAACCCGCTGATCATCAGCGTGATTGCCGCCGCGCCGTTCGCGATTTTCAAGATCGGCCTGCCGGGCTGGCTGGCGTCGTCCGGGCAGTACCTGGCGGATATGACGTTGCCGCTGGCGCTGATCTGCATCGGCGGCACGTTGTCGCTGGCGGCGCTGCGCAAAAGCGGGAGCATGGCGCTGAGCGCCAGCCTGGTGAAGATGGTCGGGTTGCCGTTGGTGGCCACGCTGGGCGCCTGGCTGCTGGGGTTCCGGGGGCCGGAGCTGGGGATTCTGTTCCTGTACTTCGGCGCACCGACCGCAGCGGCCAGCTTTGTCATGGCCAGGGCGGCCGAGGGCAATCATGAGCTGGCGGCGGCGATTATCGTGATCACCACCTTGATGGCGGCGGTGACCACGAATATCGGGATTTTCGTGCTGCAGGCGGGGGGGTGGATCTGAGACTTTCGCTGTGTTTGAGGGCCATTCGCGAGCAAGCCCGCTCCCACAGTTGAATGTATTCACAAATCGAAATGTGGGAGCGGGCTTGCTCGCGAAAGCTATCTAACCGTCACTGCTGATCTGCCTGATACGCCTCAATCACTTCCTGCGCCGCACGAAACGCATCGATCGCCGCCGGCACACCGGCATACACCGCGCAATGCAGCAGCGCCTCGCGGATCTCTTCTACAGTACAGCCATTGTTCAGCGCGCCACGTACATGGCCCTTGAGTTCCTGCGGGCACTTGAGCGCGGTGAGGGCGGCGAGGGTGATCAGGCTGCGCGTCTTCAGCGGCAACCCTTCGCGGTTCCACACACTGCCCCAGGCGTGATCGTTGACGAAGTCCTGCAGCGGCTGGGTGAACTCGGTGGCGTTGCCCAGGGCGCGGTCGACGAACACATCGCCCATGACCTGGCGACGCATCTCAACCCCGGGCTTTTTCTGATCGGTCATTGCGATTCCCTCTTGTGTTGGCGGCGCCAGGCTCGCAGCGTGCTGAACAACAGAAAAGCCACCAGCACTGGCAGGACGTAATACAGCATCAGTTGTTCAAGCTTGTTGGCCAGCGGCATGCCGGTGGTGAACGACATTACGTGCAACCCATACGCCAGGTACAGGCCCAGCAGCACCAGGCCCTCGGCGCGGGTGACGCGGTAGCCGGTGTAAAACACCGGCAGGCACAGCACCACCACGCCGAGCATCACCGGCAGGTCGAAGTCCAGGGCGTTGGGCGATACCGACAGCGGCGACGGCGCCACCAGCGCAGTAAAGCCCAGCACCCCCAGCAGGTTGAACAGGTTGCTGCCGATCACGTTGCCCACGGCAATTTCCCGCTCGCCGCGCAGGGCGGCAATCAGTGAAGTCGCCAGGCACGGCAGCGAGGTGCCGACGCCGATCAGCGTGAGGCCGATGATGCGCTCCGACAGGCCCAGGTCCGCCGCCACATCCACCGCCGCGCCTAACAACAGGTGGCCGGCCAGCACCAGGATCAACAGCCCACCCAGCATCAGCAGCACACTGCTCAGCCAGGGCGCGCGGGCCACGGTGTCCAGGGGGCGCGGGCGGCGCGAGTGGCGGGTCTGGTAGTGCAGCACCCCCAGGTAGGCGATCAGGGCAACCAGCAACACCAGGCCGTCGACCGGCGTGAGTTCCTCATTCGCCGCCAGGGTAAACACCAGCAGCCCGGCCAGGATCATCACCGGGATATCCAGGCGCACCAACTGGCGCGAAACCCGCAGCGGGATGATCAGCGCCGACAGGCCCAGCGTCACCAGGATGTTGAAAATACTGCTGCCGATTACGCTGCCCACGGCGATATCGGTGTTGCCGGCCAGGGTGGCCTGCAGGCTCACGGTCATCTGCGGCGCGCTGCTGCCGAAGGCGACGATGGTCAAGCCGATGATCAGCGGCCGCACCTTGAGGCTGGCGGCCAGGCGTACGGCGGCGCGCACCAGGATTTCGGCGCCGACAATCAGCAGCAGCAGGCCGCTGACCAGTTCCAGCAGGCTCCAGGGCGAAAGGGCGGTTAATCCGAAAATGGCCAGGGCTCCTTAATTGCTCAAGGCTTGCACGCGAACCCGTGCCGTACCGCTGCTGAGCATACCCAACTGCTCGGCGGCCTTGCGTGAAAGATCGATCAAGCGCCCACGGGTATGCGGGCCGCGATCATTGATGCGGACTACGACGGATTTATCGTTGTCGAGATTGGTGACCTTGACCTGGGTGCCGAACGGCAGTTGCCGGTGGGCGGCGGTCAGGGCGTTCTGGTTGAAGGGTTCACCGCTGGCGGTCTTGTTGCCATGGTGCTTGGCGCCGTAATAGGAGGCGGTGCCGGTTTCGTCGTAGCCGTTGGGGTTGATGAGGCCGCTGGCGCAGCCGGCCAGTAGAGAGAACAGGGCCAAAAGGCCTAATAGACGCTTCATTATCAAGGTGCCCCCATCACAAATGTGGGAGGGGGCTTGCCCCCGATAGCGGTGATTCAGTCAAAACAGTAGTGACTGACACTCCGCTATCGGGGGCAAGCCCCCTCCCACAGGGGGTCCGAGTTAAGCGTGAATTCTCACCCGGACCATTCATTGCAATCAGCCTTCGAGCTTGCTTTTCAGCAGTTCGTTCACCTGTTGCGGGTTGGCTTTGCCCTTGGAGGCTTTCATGGCCTGGCCGACAAAGAAGCCGAACATCTTGCCGCGCTTGGCTTCGTCGGCCGCACGGTATTGCTCGACCTGCTCGGCGTTGGCCGCGAGCATCTCATCGAGTACGGCCGAGATGGCGCCGCTGTCGGTGACTTGCTTGAGGCCGCGCTTCTCGATGATTTCATCCGCGCTGCCTTCGCCTGCCGCCATCGCTTCGAACACGGTCTTGGCGATTTTGCCGGAGATGGTGTTGTCCTTGATGCGCAGCAGCATGCCGCCCAATTGCTCGGCGCTGACCGGCGCTTCGTCGATTTCCAGGCCTTGCTTGTTCAGCAGGCTGCCCAGCTCAACCATCACCCAGTTGGCCGCCAGCTTGGCGTCACCGGCAATGCTCAGGACTTTTTCGAAGTAGTTGGCTTGTTCACGGCTGGAGGCCAGCACGCTGGCATCGTAGACCGACAGGCCGAACTGCGCCTGGAAGCGCTCGCGTTTCTGCTGCGGCAATTCCGGCAGGGTGGCGCGCACGTCATTGAGGAACGAGTCCTCGATGACCACCGGCAACAGGTCCGGGTCGGGGAAGTAACGGTAGTCGTTGGCTTCCTCTTTGCTGCGCATGGCGCGGGTTTCGTCTTTGTTCGGGTCGTACAGGCGGGTTTGCTGGATGACCTTGCCGCCGTCTTCGATCAGCTCGATCTGGCGACGCACTTCGCTGTTGATCGCCTTCTCGATGAAGCGGAACGAGTTGACGTTCTTGATCTCGCAGCGGGTGCCGAATTCAACCTGGCCCTTGGGACGGATCGACACGTTGCAGTCGCAACGCAGCGAGCCTTCGGCCATGTTGCCGTCGCAGATACCCAGGTAGCGCACCAGCGCGTGGATGGTCTTGACGTAGGCCACGGCTTCCTTGGCGCTGCGCATGTCCGGCTCGGACACGATCTCCAGCAACGGTGTGCCGGCGCGGTTCAGGTCAATGCCGGTAGCGCCCGGGAATTCTTCGTGCAGGCTCTTGCCGGCATCTTCTTCCAGGTGCGCACGGGTTACGCCGACACGTTTGATGGTGCCGTCTTCCAGCGGGATATCCAGGTAACCCTTGCCGACGATCGGCAATTCCATCTGGCTGATCTGGTAGCCCTTGGGCAGGTCCGGGTAGAAGTAGTTCTTGCGCGCGAACACGTTGTGCTGGCCGATCTCAGCGTCAATCGCCAGGCCGAACATCACCGCCATGCGCACCGCTTCCTGGTTCAGCACCGGCAGTACGCCAGGCATGCCCAGGTCTACCAGGCTGGCCTGGGTGTTGGGCTCGGAGCCGAACGTGGTGGCGCTACCGGAGAAAATCTTCGATTGGGTGGCGAGCTGGGTATGAATCTCCAGCCCGATCACAACTTCCCATTGCATAGTGTTCTCCTCAGAAGCCGGTAGGGGTGCGGGTGTGCCAGTCGGTGTTCAACTGGTACTGGTGCGCCACATTGAGCAGGCGGCCTTCCTGGAAATACGGGGCGAGCAATTGCACGCCCACCGGCAGGCCATCGACGAAACCGGCAGGCATGGACAAGCCCGGCAGGCCCGCGAGGTTGGCGGTGATGGTGTAGAGGTCTTCGAGGTACGCAGCCACCGGGTCGCCGTTCTTGGCGCCGAGTTTCCAGGCCGGGTTCGGCGTGGTTGGGCCGAGGATCACGTCGACTTCATTAAAGGCAGCCATGAAGTCGTTCTTCACCAGGCGACGGATTTTTTGCGCCTTGAGGTAGTACGCGTCGTAGTAGCCGGCCGACAGGGCGTAGGCACCGACCATGATGCGACGTTGTACTTCGGCACCGAAGCCTTCGCCACGGGAGCGCTTGTACAGGTCGGTGAGGTCTTTCGGGTTTTCGCAGCGGTAGCCGAAACGCACGCCGTCGAAACGCGACAGGTTCGAGGAAGCTTCTGCCGGGGCGATCACGTAATAGGCAGGAATCGCGTGCTGGTTGTTCGGCAGGCTGATTTCCTTGATCACCGCGCCGAGGCCTTCCAGCGTCTTGACGCTGTTGTGCACCAGCTCGGCGATACGCGGGTCGAGGCCGGCGCCGAAGTATTCCTTCGGCACGCCGATGCGCAGGCCCTTGAGCGAGGTATTCAGGCTGGCGCTGTAGTCCGGCACCGGCTCATCGATGCTGGTGGAGTCCTGCGCATCGAAGCCTGCCATGCCTTGTAACAAAATCGCGCAGTCTTCGGCAGTGCGTGCCAGCGGGCCGCCCTGATCGAGGCTGGAGGCGTAGGCGATCATGCCCCAGCGGGAAACGCGACCGTAGGTCGGCTTCAAACCGGTGAGGTTGGTGAAAGCCGCCGGCTGGCGGATCGAGCCGCCGGTGTCGGTGGCCGTGGCGGCGGGCAGGAAGCGCGCGGCAACCGCGGCAGCCGAGCCACCGGACGAACCGCCGGGCACGTGCTCCAGGTTCCACGGGTTTTTCACCGCGCCGTAGTAGCTCGATTCGTTGGCCGAACCCATGGCGAATTCGTCCATGTTGGTCTTGCCCAGGGTCACGGCCCCGGCGGCAGCCAGCTTGGACACCACGGTGGCGTCGTAGGGTGCTTTAAAGTTGTCGAGCATCTTCGAGCCGCAGCTGGTGCGAATGCCCTGGGTGCAGAACAGGTCTTTGTGGGCGATTGGCGCGCCCAGCAGCGCGCCATTCTCACCGTTGGCGCGACGCACGTCGGCGGCCTTGGCCTGGCTCAGGGCCAGCTCTTCGGTGAGGCTGATGAAGCTGTTGACCTTGGGGTCCAGCTCGGCGATGCGCGCCAGCAGGGTCTTGGTCAGCTCTTCGGAAGAAAACTTTTTGTCGGCGAGACCGCGGGCGATCTCGGCCAGAGTCATGTGATGCATGAAAGGCTCTTTCCCTTTAGTCGATGACTTTCGGAACCAGGTACAGGCCGTTTTCGACCGCTGGCGCGATGGACTGGTAGGCCTCGCGGTTATTGCGCTCGGTCACGACGTCTGCGCGCAGGCGCTGGCTGGCTTCCAGTGGGTGAGCCAGGGGCTCGATGCCGTCGGTATTCACGGCCTGCATTTGGTCAACCAGCCCGAGAATGCTGTTCAGGGCTGCGGTGGTCTGTGGAAGATCGGCTTCATTAAGGCCAAGCGAGGCCAAATGAGCGATTTTTTCCACGTCGGAGCGTTCAAGCGCCATGGGAATCTCCAGTGGAAAACAGAACGGAGGCTGTCCGTGTGTTAGATTGTCGGAACACTACCGCATTTCTACGGTCTTACGGCCGCGATTGTGGGGTTAGGTGCACAGAAAGTCGGCCAATTTAGCACATTGGCGCCTTGCCCAAAATCCCTGTCGTTGTTAGAGTTTGCCGCACTTTTTTACCCACGCGTTGCCTAGGGTCCCTTTCCCATGTTCAAGAAACTGCGTGGCATGTTTTCCAGCGATCTTTCCATTGACCTGGGCACTGCCAACACCCTTATTTACGTGCGCGAGCGCGGTATCGTCCTGAATGAGCCATCGGTTGTGGCCATTCGGACCCATGGTAATCAGAAAAGTGTCGTTGCCGTCGGCACCGAGGCCAAGCGTATGCTCGGCCGTACACCAGGCAATATTGCTGCCATTCGTCCGATGAAAGACGGCGTGATCGCCGACTTCAGTGTCTGCGAGAAGATGCTGCAGTACTTCATCAACAAGGTTCACGAAAACAGTTTCCTGCAGCCCAGCCCTCGTGTGCTGATCTGCGTTCCATGCAAATCCACCCAGGTGGAGCGTCGTGCCATCCGTGAATCGGCCCTTGGTGCCGGTGCCCGCGAAGTGTTCCTGATCGAAGAGCCAATGGCTGCCGCGATCGGTGCCGGCCTGCCGGTTGAAGAAGCCCGCGGTTCGATGGTGGTGGATATCGGTGGCGGTACCACTGAAATCGCCCTGATTTCCCTGAACGGTGTGGTGTATGCCGAATCCGTGCGTGTAGGCGGCGACCGCTTCGACGAAGCGATCATCACTTATGTGCGTCGTAACTACGGCAGCCTGATCGGTGAATCCACCGCCGAGCGCATCAAGCAGGAAATCGGCACCGCTTACCCGGGCGGCGAAGTGCGCGAAGTTGACGTTCGCGGTCGCAACCTGGCTGAAGGCGTTCCACGTGCGTTCACCCTGAACTCCAATGAAGTGCTGGAAGCTCTGCAAGAGTCCCTGGCCACCATTGTTCAGGCGGTGAAAAGCGCCCTGGAGCAATCGCCGCCGGAACTGGCTTCCGACATCGCCGAGCGTGGCCTGGTGCTGACCGGTGGTGGCGCCCTGTTGCGCGACCTCGACAAGCTGCTGGCCCAGGAAACCGGCTTGCCGGTGATCGTTGCCGAAGACCCGCTGACCTGCGTCGCCCGTGGCGGTGGCCGTGCACTGGAAATGATGGATAAACACACCATGGACCTGCTCTCCAGCGAATAAGTATTTGCTTGTTAGCCCATGTTTCGCCCGCAGGCAGCACTTTGCAGTGCTGCCTGTTGGCGTTTATCTTCTTCAATCTGCATCCAGGCCGGTTAGATGCCGTATGAATAAAGAGAACATTTGCCTGGGAGGAGCGGCTTATTAAACCGCTTTTCGCCAAAGGCCCCTCATTGGGCGTGCGCTTATTGGTGCTGGTCGTGCTTTCGGTCGCACTGATGGTGGTCGATGCCCGCTTTGCACTGCTCAAGCCTGTGCGTAGTCAGATGTCGCTGGTGTTGATGCAGACTTACTGGATCACCGACCTGCCGCAACGTCTCTACCAGGGCGTGGCCAGCCAATTTGGCAGCCGCACTGAGCTTGTCGCCGAGAACGAAAAACTCAAGACCGAAAACCTGCTGCTGCAGGGGCGCATGCAAAAGCTTGCGGCCCTCACCGAGCAGAACGTTCGGCTGCGCGAGTTGCTCAATTCCTCCGCGCTGGTCAATGAAAAGGTCGAAGTGGCCGAGTTGATCGGCATGGACCCGAATCCCTTTACCCATCGCATCATCATCAACAAGGGTGAGCGCGACGGCGTGGTGCTTGGCCAGCCAGTGCTGGATGCCCGTGGTCTGATGGGCCAGGTGGTCGAGTTGATGCCCTACACGTCACGGGTATTGCTGCTGACAGACACCACCCACAGCATTCCGGTGCAGGTAAACCGCAACGGCCTGCGCGCGATTGCCAGTGGTACCGGTAACCCCGAGCGCCTGGAGTTGCGCCACGTGGCCGACACCGCCGACATCAAGGAAGGCGACCTGCTGGTCAGTTCCGGCCTGGGTCAGCGGTTCCCGGCGGGCTACCCGGTGGCGACGGTCAAGGAAGTGATCCACGATTCCGGCCAGCCCTTCGCCATTGTGCGCGCCGTGCCCACTGCCGCCTTGAACCGCAGCCGTTACCTGCTGCTGGTATTCAGCGACAACCGCACCCCGGAAGAGCGCGCCAATGACGCTGCGCAAGCCCAGGAAGCGGAAGACAAAAAAAACGGCACTGCGCCAGTCGTCCCTAGTACGGTGCCGAAGCCTGCCTTCGTGGGGCCGCCGGCACCTGCGGCTACCCCGGCTGCGGCGGTCGCGGCCCCGGTAAAACCCGCCGCGCATAGCGCACGCCCAGCGAAGCCAGCGGCTACCACGCCGCCGGCCACCACGCCCGCTACCACGGCGCCCGTTGTGAGGCCTGCGGCTGCCGCACCGGCCACCACGCGGCAGAGGGAGGAATAAATGGCCGGTACTCATTCACGCAACGGTTGGATCGTTTGGCTGACCTTTGCCATCGGCTTGCTGCTCAGTGTGTCGCCACTTCCGCAATTCATGGAGATCCTGCGCCCGCTCTGGCTGGCATTGTTGCTGGCTTTCTGGGCGCTGAACCTGCCGCATAAAGTCGGCATGGTCACGGCCATGTTCCTGGGCTTGGCGGAAGATGTGCTGTATGGCACCTTGCTAGGCCAGAACGCGTTGATCCTGACCTTGATCACTTTCCTGGTGCTGTCGTTGCAGCAGCGTCTGCGCATGTTTCCGATGTGGCAGCAGTGCCTGGTGATCCTGGTGATTTTCGGCCTGGCGCAGCTGGTGCAACTCTGGCTCAGCGCCTTGACCGGCAACCGCCAGCCAACCCTGGCGCTGGTGCTGCCGGCGCTGGTCAGTGCCTTGTTGTGGCCGTGGATCAGTTTCGGCCTGCGTGGGTTACGTCGTCGTTATAAAATCAATTGAATGGATTGCGAGGCTCTGCCTGGTTATCGAACTCTACAGGGAGAGTCTGCAATGAATTCGCTTTATCTGGCCTCGGGCTCTCCGAGGCGGCGTGAGTTGCTGACGCAGATCGGTGTGCCGTTCACCGTGGTCAGCGCCGCTATTGATGAAACCCCTCTTACAAACGAAAACCCCGTTTCCTACGTCGAGCGCTTGGCTCGGGATAAGGCCGCGGCGGGTTTCGCTGTGCTTGAACGAACCCATGGCGCCTGTGTATTGGGGGCTGACACCGCCGTGATCGTTGATGGGAAGATCCTCGGTAAACCGGTGGATCAGGCCGATGCGCTGGCGATGCTGATGGCCTTGGCGGGGCGTGAACACGAAGTCCTGACCGCCATCGCCGTCACCGACGGCCAGCGCTGCGAGACTCGATGTGTAAGCAGTCGTGTACGTTTCCGCGGCGTTTCTGTCGAGGAGGCTACAACCTACTGGCACAGTGGCGAACCCCAGGACAAGGCGGGCGGCTATGCTATCCAAGGCCTGGGTTCGGTGTTTGTCGCGGGTCTCAATGGCAGTTATTCCGCCGTGGTAGGCCTGCCAGTGTGCGAAACCGCGCAACTGCTCGATCAATTCGGCATACCCTGTTGGCAAAACCTTACCGCGCGCTGAACGCGTTACTCCAGCGCCCAGCCTTAAGCGACCGGTCACTATTGTGAAAACGCCTGAACGAGACCCAGCCATGAGTGAAGAGATTCTGATCAATATCACGCCGATGGAATCGCGCGTGGCGGTGGTAGAGAACGGTGTTCTGCAAGAAGTGCACGTTGAGCGCACCCAGAAGCGCGGGATCGTCGGCAATATCTATAAAGGCAAGGTTGTACGCGTATTGCCGGGCATGCAGGCGGCATTTGTCGACATCGGCCTGGACCGTGCCGCATTTATCCATGCTTCGGAAATTTCCCTGCGTGAAGGCCCAGCGGTAGAAAGCATCAGCGCCCTGGTGCACGAAGGGCAGAGCCTGGTGGTGCAAGTCACCAAGGACCCGATCGGCTCCAAGGGCGCGCGCCTGACTACCCAGCTGTCGATTCCGTCGCGCTACCTGGTGTACATGCCGCGTACCGCGCATGTGGGTATTTCCCTCAAGATCGAAGACGAAGCCGAGCGCGAACGCCTGAAAAAGGTGGTCAGCGACTGCGTGGCCGCCGAAGGTATCAAGGAGGCCGGTGGTTTTATCCTGCGCACCGCCGCAGAAGGCGCCGGCGCCGATGAAATCCTGATGGACATCCGCTACCTGCGCCGCCTCTGGGACCAGATTGGCGCGCAGATCAAGACCATCGGCGCGCCGAGCGTGATCTATGAAGACCTGGGCCTGGCCCTGCGCACCTTGCGCGACCTGGTCAGCCCCAAGATCGAGAAAATTCGCATCGACTCGCGGGAAACCTTCCAACGCACCACGCAGTTTGTTGCCGAGCTGATGCCGGAAATTGCCGACCGCCTGGAACACTACCCGGGCGAGCGGCCGATCTTCGACCTGTATGGCGTCGAAGACGAAATCCAGAAAGCCCTGGAGCGCAAAGTGCCGCTGAAGTCCGGCGGCTATCTGGTGGTGGACCCGGCAGAGGCAATGACCACCATCGACGTCAATACCGGGGCGTTCGTGGGGCATCGCAACCTTGAAGAAACCATCTTCAAGACCAACCTCGAAGCGGCCACCGCGATTGCCCGTCAGCTGCGCCTGCGCAACCTGGGCGGCATCATCATCATCGACTTCATCGACATGGAAGACGAAGAGCACCAGCGCCAAGTGTTGCGCACCCTGGAAAAACAGCTGGAGCGCGATCACGCCAAGACCAACATCATTGGTATCACCGAACTCGGCCTGGTGCAGATGACCCGCAAGCGCACCCGCGAAAGCCTGGAACAAGTGCTCTGCGAGCCGTGCAGCAGCTGCCAGGGGCGCGGCAAGTTGAAGACCCCGGAAACGGTTTGCTACGAGATTTTTCGGGAAATCTTACGAGAGGCGCGAGCCTACCAGGCCGAAGGTTATAGAGTGCTAGCAAACCAGAAAGTGGTCGACCGACTGCTGGACGAAGAGTCCGGTAACGTTGCTGAGCTGGAGGGCTTTATCGGGCGCACGATTCGCTTCCAGGTCGAAACCATGTATTCCCAGGAACAATACGACGTGGTGCTGCTCTGATCCCCATTCGCTGTGTTTTTTTGATCCCGGCAGACCTTGATCAGCCGTTTGTCTACTGCCTTGAGGGTCGCATGACATGGAGCGTCTGATACGCTTTTTTGCCGCTTTGACCCGCTGGGGCCTGGGCCTGTGCGCCTTGCTGCTGGTGTTGGCGGCGGTGTATGTGAGCCTGGGTCGTGAATTGACCCCGCTGGTGGCCGAATACCGCGCCGAAATCGAAGCCAAGGCCCAGGCCGCGGTGGACATGCCGCTGCACATCGGCAGCCTGGAAGGGCGCTGGAGCGGTTTCGCCCCGGTGTTGCTGGCCCACGACGTGATGGTGGGCGAGGGCAGCAGTGCCCTGCGCCTGGACCAGGTCGAAGTGGTGCCGGACCTGTGGGCCAGCCTGATGGCGCGTGAAGTTCGCATCGCGCACCTGCAGGTCAGCGGCCTGCAACTGAGCGTCAAGGAAGACCAGGACGGTCACTGGGCGCTGCAAGGCTTGCCGGTGCAGGACGATCAGCCGCTGGACCCGGAGCAGTTGCTCAAGCGCATGCAGGTGGTCAAGCGCGTGTCGCTGCTCGACAGCCAGGTCACCTTGCAACCCTTCGACCAGCCGCCGCGAACCCTGACCTACGTGGGCTTGAGCCTGCACACCGGCCTCAGCCGTCAACGCCTGGACGCCCGCGTAACGCTGCCCGACGGCCAGCCTCTGGCCTTGAGCCTGCGTAGCCGTATTCGCGCGAGCCAATGGAAGGATGGCGAAGTCGAGGCCTACCTGAGCCTGCCCCAGAGTGACTGGGCCAAGTGGGTTCCGGCCAAGCTGACCCAGCAATGGAAACTCACACAGTTCAAGGCCGGCGGCGAATTCTGGCTGACCTGGGCCAAGGGCACCGTGCAAAGCGCCGTGGTACGCCTCAATTCGCCACAGGTAAAGGGCAGCTACGCCGACCGCAAGCCTGTGCATATTGAAAACCTCGCGCTCACCGCCTACCTGCAACGCAGTGAAACCGGGCTTAAGGTGCTGTTCGATTCGTTGGCGATGAACCTGGGCGAGACCCGCTGGGAATCGCGTCTGCAATTGCAGCAGACACTGGCAACGGACACGGCCCAGGAAGTCTGGAAGCTGCAGGCTGACCGCCTGGACCTCACGCCCATCACGCCGCTGCTGAATGCGCTGGCGCCGTTGCCGGAAGGCTTCGCCAAAACCGTCGAACACCTCAAGGCCACTGGCCTGCTGCGCAATGTGCTGGTGGATTTCCGCCCCCAGGACAGCACCGACCAAAAAGTCAGCTTTGCCGCCAACCTTGAGCGCGTGGGTTTTGATGCGTATTTCGGCGCGCCGGCTGCGCGAAATGTCTCCGGCAGCATCAGTGGCGACCTCGGCCATGGCGAGTTGCGCATGGACAGCAAGGACTTTTCCCTGCACCTCGACCCGATCTTCGCCAAGCCCTGGCAGTACCTCCAGGCCAACGCGCGCCTGACCTGGAAGCTGGATAAACAAGGCTTCACCCTGATCGCCCCGTATATCAAGGTGCTGGGTGAAGAAGGCAAGATCGCGGCCGACTTCCTGATCCGCCTGAGTTTCGACGACAACAGGGAAGACTACATGGACCTGCGCGTCGGCATGGTCGATGGCGATGGGCGCTTCACCCCCAAATACCTGCCTGCGGTGCT
Source organism: Pseudomonas sp. S09G 359 (assembly GCF_002843605.1). Classification (NCBI taxonomy): domain Bacteria; kingdom Pseudomonadati; phylum Pseudomonadota; class Gammaproteobacteria; order Pseudomonadales; family Pseudomonadaceae; genus Pseudomonas; species Pseudomonas sp. S09G 359. The sequence continues at coordinate 1,029,705 of NZ_CP025263.1, forward strand.
GAGCCCGGCCCTGGACGAATGGCTGCGCACCGCGATTCTCAAGGGCGCGGTGGACCAAGGTTTCTTCCAGTACCAGGGTTCGTTGAACCACGACGCGCTGCCGGCTTCGCGCAATATCAGCCTGTTCTTCAAGGTGCATGACGCCGAGCTGGCCTTCCAGCCGGGTTGGCCGCATGTAAGCAAGGTCAATGGCGAAGTGTTTGTCGAGGAGAGTGGCGTGCGCATCCTGGCCAGCAAGGGCCAGTTGCTCGACACCAAGGTCAAGGACATCTACGTCAATATTCCCCATGCGCCAGCGGGCAAGGACAGCCACCTGCTACTCACCGGCGGGTTTGCCGGTGGCCTGGGCGATGGCCTGAAAATCCTCCAGGAGGCGCCCATCGGCACGGCCTCGACCTTTGCCGGCTGGAAAGGCGAAGGCGACCTGCAAGGCAAGCTGGACCTCGACGTACCGCTGGCCAAGGGCACCGAGCCGAAGATCGTCGTGGACTTCCAGACCGACAAGGCGCGCTTGCAATTGGCCGAGCCGACCCTGGACCTGAGCCAGCTCAAGGGCGAATTTCGTTTTGACAGTGCCAAGGGTCTGAGTGGGCAGAACATCACGGCCCAGGCGTTCGACCGGCCGATCAGCGCGCAGATTGTTGCCGATGGCAAGCCGGGCAATATCAGCACACGCATCACGGCCAAGGGCCAGGTTACCGTCAAACGCTTGACCGACTGGTTAAAAATCAGCCAGCCACTGCCGGTGTCCGGGGATATCCCGTACCAACTGCAGGTCACCCTGGATGGCGCCGACAGCCAGTTGATGGTCAATTCCAACCTCAAGGGCGTGGCAGTGGACCTGCCGGCACCGTTCGGCATGCCAGCCAGCCAGGGGCGCGACAGTACGTTCCGCATGACCTTGCAGGGCGCCGAGCGTCGTTACTGGTTCGACTATGGCGAGCTGGCGAACTTCACCTTTGCGGCGCCACCGGACAAATTCAACGATGGCCGCGGCGAGCTGTTCCTCGGGAATGGCGATGCTGTGCTGCCGGCTGCCAAGGGCTTGCGCATTCGTGGCGTGCTCTCGGAACTGGACATCGACCCCTGGCGCAAGCTGGTAAACCAATACGCTGGCAATGACCCGGGGGGCAGTGCCAAGCAACTGCTGAGCAGTGCCGACTTCAAGATTGGCAAGCTCACGGGCCTGGGCACCCAGTTCGATCAGGTCAACCTGCAACTGGAGCGCAAACCCGCTGCCTGGGGCTTGAAACTCGACAGCCAGCAGGCCAAGGGCACTGTGAACCTGCCGGACGCCAAGGGCGCGCCGATTGCGATCAACCTGCAATACGTGAAGTTGCCGGCGGTGGACCCGACGGTGCAGGCTGACGAAAACGCCCCGGACCCGCTGGCGAGCATTGATCCCAAGGACATCCCCGCGCTGGATATCGCTGTTGACCAGCTATTCCAGGGGCCGGACCTGGTGGGGGCCTGGTCGCTGAAAATCCGCCCAACCGCCAAGGGCATGGTGTTCAACGACCTGGACCTGGGCCTCAAGGGCATGCAGCTCAAGGGCGCCGGTGGCTGGGAAGGTGCCGCTGGCGATAGCAGCAGTTGGTACAAGGGCCGTCTGGACGGCAAGAACATCGGCGATGTGCTCAAGGGCTGGGGCTTTGCGCCAAGTGTGACCAGTGAAGAATTCCACGTGGACGTGGACGGGCGCTGGCCAGGTTCGCCGGCATGGGTCGGGCCCAAGCGGTTTTCCGGCAGCCTGGACGCCGCGTTCCGTAAGGGCCAGTTCGTTGAGGTGGAAGGAGGCGCCCAGGCGCTGCGGGTGTTCGGCCTGCTTAACTTCAACTCCATCGGCCGCCGTTTGCGCCTGGACTTCTCGGACTTGCTCGGCAAGGGCTTGAGTTATGACCGGGTCAAGGGGCTGCTGGCTGCCAGCAATGGTGTGTTCGTGACCCGCGAGCCGATCACCCTGACCGGGCCGTCGAGCAACCTGGAGCTGAACGGCACCCTGGACCTGGTGGCGGACCGTGTCGACGCCAAGCTGTTGGTGACGTTGCCGGTGACCAACAACCTGCCTATCGCTGCGTTGATCGTTGGTGCGCCAGCCATTGGCGGTGCGCTGTTCCTGATCGACAAGCTGATCGGCGACCGCGTTTCGCGCTTTGCCAGCGTGCAATACAAAGTAGAGGGCCCGTGGAAGGACCCGAAAATCACCTTCGACAAGCCATTTGAAAAACCAAACTGAGAGCCTGTGGAGTAGCATGGCCGCATGCCTATTACGGAGTGTCGGCCTATGTCCTTTGCGGTAATTCAAATGGTCAGCCAGAGTGACGTGCTGGCCAACCTGGCCCAGGCCCGGCGCTTGCTGGAGCAGGCCGCAACGGCTGGCGCGAAGCTGGCAGTACTGCCGGAAAACTTTGCCGCCATGGGTCGCCGCGATGCGGCCGATATCGGTCGCGCCGAGGCGTTGGGTGAAGGCCCGATCCTGCCATGGTTGAAACAGACCGCCCGCGACCTCACCTTATGGATAGTGGCCGGCACGATACCGCTGCCGCCCAAGGACCAGCCGAACGCCAAGCCGAATGCCTGCTCGCTGCTGGTGGATGATCGCGGCGAAGTGGTCGCCCGGTACGACAAGCTGCACCTGTTTGATGTGGATGTCGCAGATACACGAGGTCGCTATCGGGAGTCCGATGACTATGCTTTCGGTGGCAACGTGGTGGTGGCGGATACGCCGGTAGGGCGGCTGGGCCTGACGGTGTGTTACGACTTGCGCTTCCCGGAGCTGTACAGCGAGTTGCGCGCGGCGGGGGCTGAATTGATTACCGCGCCCTCGGCCTTTACCGCCGTGACCGGTGCCGCGCACTGGGACGTGCTGATCCGCGCGCGGGCCATCGAGACCCAGTGCTACGTGCTGGCGGCCGCCCAGGGTGGTGTGCATTCAGGGCCACGGGAAACCTATGGCCATGCGGCGATTGTCGACCCGTGGGGGCGTGTACTGACACAACAGGATCAAGGCGAAGCGGTGTTGCTGGCCGAACGCGATAGCAGTGAACAGGCGTCGATACGGGCGCGCATGCCGGTGGTCAACCATCGGCGCTTTTTCTCGCAGGGCGCGCAGCGGCCTGCTTCAGAACGATGAATTTAAGGCCAAACCTATGAGCGAGTTGTTGTCCTCAGTCAGTGAACACCTCCTGGCACCCGGTGGCGTGACCATCGAAAGTCTGCAAACCGTGCTCGGCGATCTGGCCGGGCCTGGCATCGACGCGGCCGACCTGTATTTCCAGGGGCAGATTTCCGAGTCCTGGGCCCTCGAAGACGGCATCGTCAAGGAAGGCAGCTTCAACCTTGATCAGGGCGTGGGCGTGCGCGCGCAATCCGGTGAGAAAACCGGCTTTGCCTACAGCAACGCCATCACTCTGGAAGCCTTGGGCCTGGCGGCACGTGCGGCGCGCTCGATCTCGCGTGCCGGCCAAAATGGCACCGTGCAGGCATTCAGCACCCAGGACGTCGCCCAGTTGTACGCCCCGGATAACCCCCTGGAAGTGATCAGCCGTGCGGAAAAAGTCGACCTGCTCAAGCGCATCGACGCCGCCACCCGTGCCCTGGACCCGCGTATCCAGCAGGTCACCGTGAGCATGGCCGGCGTGTGGGAGCGCATCCTCGTGGCGTCCACCGACGGCGGGCTGGCGGCGGATGTGCGGCCGTTGGTGCGTTTCAATGTGAGTGTGATCGTCGAGCAGAACGGCCGTCGCGAACGCGGCGGCCATGGCGGCGGCGGGCGTACCGACTACCGTTATTTCCTCGCGGAAGACCGCGCCATGGGTTATGCCCGTGAGGCATTGCGCCAGGCGCTGGTCAACCTGGAAGCCATCCCGGCGCCGGCCGGTACACTGCCGGTGGTGCTCGGTTCGGGGTGGTCTGGCGTGTTGCTCCACGAAGCGGTGGGCCACGGCCTGGAAGGCGACTTCAACCGCAAGGGCAGTTCCGCCTACAGCGGGCGCATGGGCGAGATGGTTGCGTCCAAGCTCTGCACCATTGTCGATGACGGCACCCTGGCCGGCCGCCGTGGCTCGCTGAGCGTCGACGACGAAGGCACCCCGACCGAGTGCACCACCCTGATCGAAAACGGCGTGCTCAAAGGCTACATGCAAGACAAGCTCAACGCCCGTCTGATGGGCGTGGCGCGCACCGGTAACGGCCGCCGCGAATCCTACGCGCACCTGCCGATGCCGCGCATGACCAACACTTACATGCTCGGTGGCGAAAGCGATCCGGCAGAAATCATCGCCTCGGTGAAACGCGGTATCTACTGCGCCAACCTCGGCGGCGGCCAGGTGGATATCACCAGCGGCAAGTTCGTGTTCTCCACCAGCGAGGCCTACTTGATCGAAGACGGCAAGATTACCGCGCCGGTCAAAGGGGCGACGTTGATTGGTAACGGGCCGGAAGCCATGAGCAAGGTGTCGATGGTCGGTAACGACCTGTCGCTGGACAGCGGCGTAGGCACCTGCGGGAAAGATGGGCAGTCGGTGCCGGTGGGTGTCGGCCAGCCAACGCTGAAAATCGATGCGATCACCGTGGGTGGCACGGGGTCGTAAGCGGTGGAGCTTCGGGTGGCGAAGATCGCCACCCGGGGAAGGGCATCAACGCAGGCCGCGTTGAGTCTCGTCCAGCTCACGGATGTACTTGAAGATTTTACGGCTGGTGGCCGGCGCCTTGTTATGCGCCTGCTCGTGCTGGGCCTGACGGATCAGGGAGCGCAGTTGCTGGCGGTCCGCATCCGGGTAGTCCAACACGAATTTCTCCAGCACGGCGTCATCGCCCGAGATCAGGCGGTCACGCCAACGTTCCAGGTTATGGAAGCGTTCGTTGTACTGGCGAGTGGAGGCATCGGTTTGATCAAGCAAGGCCAGAATGGCGTCAGTGTCCTGATCGCGCATCAGCTTGCCGATGAACATGATGTGCCGTTTACGCGCGATATTCGCGGTGTGCTTGGGAGCATCCGCAAGCGCCCGGCGCATTTCGTCGGTCAGTGGCAGTTTTGCAATCAAGTCTTTCTTGAGCGTTGTAAGGCGCTCGCCGAGGTCAACCAGCGCATGCAGCTCGCGTTTGACCTGGGTTTTGCTTTTCTCCCCATCGAGGGAGTCGTCGTAAGAATCAACCATGGTGGCAGTCCGCAAAGAAACGCCGCCATGATAACCAGTCGGGGGCCGCTTGTCCGGCCCGGTCGCTCGATGGCCTTAACCGAAAGCAGAATTTGAGTGGAGAAAACCATGAGTGCAGCCCAAAGCGTCGGTCCGCAAGCGTTACCGGCCCTGCAGGAACAAGTCGAGCAGATCCTTGCCGAGGCCAAGCGCCAGGGGGCCAGTGCCTGTGAAGTCGCGGTTTCTCTTGAGCAGGGGCTGTCGACATCGGTGCGTCAGCGGGAAGTCGAAACCGTCGAATTCAACCGCGACCAGGGGTTTGGCATCACCTTGTATGTAGGGCAGCGCAAAGGCTCGGCCAGTACCTCGGCCAGCGGCCCGGAAGCCATTCGCGAAACGGTCGCCGCGGCGCTGGCGATTGCCAAGCACACCTCTGAGGATGAAAGCTCGGGCCTGGCCGACAAAGCGCTGATGGCCAAGGACCTCAAGGATTTTGACCTGTTCCACGCCTGGGACATCACCCCAGAGCAGGCCATCGAACAGGCGCTGATTTGCGAAGCCGCTGCGTTCGACGCCGATGCCCGCATCAAGAACGCCGATGGCACCACGTTGAGTACCCATCAAGGTTGTCGTGTATACGGCAACAGCCATGGTTTTATCGGCGGTTATGCATCCACCCGCCATAGCTTGAGCTGCGTGATGATTGCCGAGGCCAATGGCCAGATGCAGCGTGACTACTGGTACGACGTGAACCGTCAGGGCGACTTGCTGGCAGACCCGGCCAGCATCGGCCAGCGCGCTGCGCAACGCGCCGCGAGCCGTCTGGGCGCGCGCCCGGTGCCGACCTGTGAAGTGCCGGTGCTGTTTTCCGCCGAACTGGCCGGCGGTTTGTTCGGCAGTTTCCTGGGGGCGATTTCTGGCGGCAACCTGTACCGTAAGTCGTCGTTCCTGGAAGGGGCGATTGGTCAGAAGCTGTTCCCGGAATGGCTGACCATCGATGAGCGTCCGCACTTGATGCGGGCCATGGGCAGCTCGGCGTTCGACGGTGATGGCCTGGCGACTTATGCCAAGCCGTTCGTCGAAAAGGGTGAGTTGGTGTCCTACGTCCTGGGTACTTACTCCGGCCGCAAGCTTGGCCTGCCGAGCACCGCCAACTCCGGTGGTGTGCATAACCTGTTCGTGACCCATGGTGATGAAGACCAGGCGGCACTGCTGCGGCGCATGGGCCGTGGCCTGTTGGTAACCGAGTTGATGGGCCACGGCCTGAATATGGTTACTGGGGATTATTCGCGTGGCGCGGCGGGTTTCTGGGTGGAAAACGGCGAGATTCAGTTCGCGGTCCAGGAAGTGACCATCGCTGGCAATATGCGCGATATGTTCAAGCAGATCGTCGCCGTCGGGAACGACTTGGAACTGCGCAGCAACATTCGCACGGGTTCGGTGTTGATTGAACGGATGACCGTCGCCGGCAGTTGATCCGTCCGTAACCTTAAAAAAGCGCGCTATCCCACGGATAGCGCGCTTTTTTTGTGCCTGCATTTCAGCTTGATCACATTGCCGCCATTGCGTTGATTCTCAATATCATTTAATAATAAATATCATTACCGAATGAGTGTGGATCATGAGTTCTGTCCTGCATGAGGATCCCTACCTGGAGAGCTGGCGCTGGATGAGTCGTCAGATTCGCTGTGGCCTCGATCCGAATGAACCTCGCCTGATCGAACATTACCTCAATGAGGGGCGATACCTGGCGTGTTGCACGGCTACCCACCCGTGGACGATCGCCGAAACGTCATTCCGCCTGCTGATCGATACCGCCAGTGATATCGCCTTGCCCTGGCATTGGCGATCCACCTGCCTGGATCAGGCCTGGCGCCCCCTGCGCGACCTGGAAAAACTCTCCCACTGTGCCTGCCGCCTCAAGCGCTGGCAGACCTTTGCCTGGCAATTGGCGACCTGCGAATTGCTCCCTTCGATTTCCGTTTCTGACTTGGTGCAAGGATCTAACGATGAGTAACACCCGTATCGAACGTGACAGCATGGGCGAACTGCAAGTACCTGCCGAGGCTTTGTACGGTGCGCAAACCCAGCGCGCGGTGAACAACTTCCCGATCAGCCACCAACGCATGCCGGCACAATTCATTCGTGCCCTGATCCTGGCCAAGGCCGCCGCCGCCAAGGTCAATGTCGACCTCAAGCAAATCAGCGAAGGGCAGGGCAAGGCCATTGTCGATGCCGCCCAAGGCTTGCTGGAAGGCGACTTCATGCAGCATTTCCCGGTGGATATCTTCCAGACCGGTTCCGGCACCAGCTCCAACATGAACGCCAACGAAGTGATCGCGACCCTCGCCAGCCGCTTGCTGGGCGAGGCGGTCAACCCCAACGACCATGTGAACTGCGGCCAAAGCAGCAACGACATCATCCCGACCACCATCCATGTCAGCGCTGCGCTGGTACTGCATGAGCAAACATTGCCGGCGCTGCTGCACCTGGTGCAGGTGATCGAGCAGAAGGCCGAAGAGGTGCACCCGTTCATCAAGACCGGTCGCACCCACCTGATGGATGCCATGCCGGTGCGCATGAGCCAGGTGCTCAACGGTTGGGCCCAGCAGCTCAAGGCCAACATTGGCCACCTGCAAGACTTGCTGCCAAGCCTGCAAGCCCTGGCCCAGGGCGGCACGGCGGTAGGTACCGGGATCAACGCCCACCCTGAGTTCGCCGCGCGTTTCAGTCAGCAACTGAGCAGCCTCACCGGCGTGAAATTCACCCCGGGCAAGAACCTGTTCGCGCTGATCGGCTCCCAGGACACGGCCGTCGCCGTCTCTGGTCAGCTGAAAGCTACCGCCGTGTCGCTGATGAAAATCGCCAACGACCTGCGCTGGATGAACTCCGGTCCACTGGCCGGCCTGGGTGAAATCGAACTCGAAGGCCTGCAGCCTGGCTCGTCGATCATGCCGGGCAAGGTCAACCCGGTAATCCCTGAGGCAACCGCCATGGTTGCCGCGCAGGTGATCGGCAATGACACGGTGATCACCGTGGCCGGCCAGTCGGGCAACTTCGAGTTGAACGTGATGCTGCCGATCATCGCCCAGAACCTGCTCAGCAGCCTTGAACTGTTGGCCAATTCCAGCCGCCTGCTGGCGGACAAGGCGATTGCCAGCTTCAAGGTCAACGAAGCCAAGCTTAAGGAGGCGTTGTCGCGCAACCCGATCCTGGTGACCGCACTCAACCCGATCATTGGTTACCAAAAGGCCGCTGAAATCGCCAAGAAAGCCTATCAGCAAGGCCGTCCGGTGATTGATGTGGCACTTGAGCACACCGACTTGCCCCGTAGCCAACTGGAGATCCTGCTGGACCCGGAAAAGCTCACGGCCGGCGGCGTGTAATCACCGACCCTGCTTTGGAGGCTCACCATGGAGCACTGGAAACGCACGATCGAACGGGCCAATCGCTGCTTTATGGCGGGCGAGCTGGTAGACGCTCGCGAGGCGTACTTGCAAGCGCTGGCCCTGGCCCAAGTGTTGTTCGAACGCTGGGCGGATGCCGACGAAGCAGTGGCGGCTTGCGTCATTTCCCATCACAACCTGGCGGATCTGCACTTGCGCCTGAACCAGCCGGAGGAAAGCGCGGAGTACCTCTGCGCGATCCACCAGCGTTTGCTGCAGACCATGCAGGACCCACGCCTCAGCCCGCAGTTGCGTGAAGCGGCCCTGCGTCAGAGCAGCAAGACCTACGTTGAATTGCTGAATTTCATCAGCGATCACGGCGAGTACCCGCGCACCCATCGTTTATTGGGCGGTACTGCGGCGCAACCGACCACGTCTCAATACGGAGCACATTGATATGACCTACACCTTGCCTGCATTGCCTTACGCCTACGATGCCCTTGAACCGCATATCGATGCGCAAACCATGGAAATTCACTACACCAAGCACCACCAGACCTACATCAACAACCTCAATGCGGCAGTCGAGGGCACCGAGTTCGCCGGCTGGCCGGTAGAGAAGTTGGTGTCCAGCGTGCAGCAACTGCCGGAAAAACTGCGCGCAGCCGTGATCAACCAGGGCGGCGGCCACGCCAACCATTCGTTGTTCTGGGCAGTGATGTCGCCAAAAGGCGGCGGTAAGCCGGAAGGCGCGCTGGGTAAAGCCATCGACGAGCAACTGGGCGGTTTCGACAGCTTCAAGGAGGCGTTCACCAAGGCCGCCTTGACTCGTTTCGGCAGCGGCTGGGCGTGGCTCAGCGTGACCCCGCAAAAGACGCTGGTGGTGGAAAGCAGTGGCAACCAGGACAGCCCACTGATGAACGGCAACACCCCGATCCTCGGTCTGGACGTCTGGGAACATGCTTACTACCTGCTGTACCAGAACCGTCGCCCGGAATACATCAACGCCTTCTACAGTGTTATTAACTGGCCCGAAGTCGCCGCACGCTATCAGGCTGCTTTGGCCTGACATTCAACTCACATAACAAGATCTAAGGCCGATTATGGGCACTGAAACACTGGCGATCAGCAGCGGGCGAATGTTTCGTTATGCGTTTGGCTCGCTGCTGCTGTTGGCAGGTACTGCATTGCTGGTGGCCCACGGGCTGGCCTGGCTGGACTTGGAGCCGCGAATCCTGCGCGCCTTGCAAGGCGGCGCGATCTGCGCGCTTGGCACGGCGCTGGGTGCGGTGCCGGTATTGGTGATCCGGCGCATGCCGGTGGCGCTGAGCGATACCTTGTTGGGTTTTGGTGCCGGGGTGATGCTGGCGGCGACGGCGTTTTCGCTGATTGTGCCAGGCATCGCCGCCGCTGAAGGCCTGGGGTTGTCGCCTTGGGGTGCCAGTGGCTTGATCAGCTTTGGCATCATGCTGGGTGCATTCGGGCTGTATCTGGTTGACCGCAAGGTCTCCGGCGCCAGCCCGGAAATGCTCGTAGGCACGCCGGACAAACCGGTAATCCCGCCGCGTATCTGGCTGTTTGTGTTCGCCATCATCGCCCACAACATACCCGAAGGCATGGCCGTAGGCGTTTCCGCCGGCGGCGGCATGCCGGACGCCGACAGCCTAGCGATGGGCATTGCCTTGCAGGACGTACCCGAAGGCCTGGTGATTGCGCTGGTATTGGCCGGGGCGGGAATGTCGCGGGTCAAGGCGTTTCTGATCGGGGCGGCATCAGGCTTGGTAGAGCCGGTATTCGCCGTGCTCTGTGCCTGGCTGGTGAGCCTCGCCGAGGTGCTGTTGCCCTTGGGGCTGGCATTGGCGGCCGGTGCGATGCTGTTGGTGGTGACCCACGAAGTGATCCCGGAGTCGCGCCGAAACGGTCACGAAAAGCTCGCGAGCCTGGGGCTGTGCATCGGGTTTTGTTTGATGATGGTGATGGATACGGCGTTGGGGTGAGGCCGTTGCAGCCTCACGCCTGTATTAACGGGTGGGTTTACTCACCCTCATCAAAATAGTTGTTGATCAACGCCACCAGCGCGGCCATCGCTTCCTCTTCTTTCTCGCCTTCCGTCTTCAGGTGGATCTTGGTGCCCTTGCCGGCGGCCAGCATCATCATGGCCATGATGCTCTTGCCATCAACCATGGATTCAGGGGTGCGCCCAGCGCGGATCTGGCAAGGAAACTGCCCGGCAACGCCGACGAACTTGGCCGAGGCGCGGGCATGCAGGCCCAGCTTGTTGATGATTTCAATTTCCAGAGCGGGCATCGCGGGGGTGTTCCTTTCAGCTAAGGTCGCGGTGGCGAACCTGGACGTTCTTGAGGGTTTGTTGCAGCACCTGGCCCAGGCGTTCGGTCAGGTAGACCGAGCGGTGGTGCCCGCCGGTGCAGCCGATGGCAATGGTGACATAGGCCCGGTTGCTTGCGGCAAAGCGCGGCAACCATTTGAGCAGGTAGCTGGAGATGTCCTGGAACATCTCTTCTACATCCGGTTGCGCGGCCAGGTACTCGGCCACCGGCTGATCCAGCCCGGATTGATCGCGCAGCTCCGGCTTCCAATAGGGGTTGGGCAGGCAGCGCACATCGAACACCAGGTCGGCGTCCACCGGCATGCCGCGCTTGAAGCCAAACGACTCCACCAGAAACGCCGTGCCGGGCTCCGGCTGGTTCAGCAGGCGCAGCTTGATGGCATCGCGTAGCTGATACAGGTTGAGGCCCGTGGTGTTGATCTTGAGGTCGGCGAGGTCAATGATCGGCCCCAACAGCTTGGTTTCGTCTTCGATCGCTTCGGCGAGGGAGCGGTGAGGGCTGCTGAGGGGGTGACGGCGCCGGGTTTCGGAGAAGCGCTTGAGCAGCGTCTCTTCGTCGGCGTCCAGGTACAGCACGTCGCAATGAATGTGCTTGGCCCGCACTTCCTCGAGCAATTGCGGGAATCGCTCCAGGTGGCTGGGCAGGTTGCGGGCATCAATCGAAACGGCGACCAATGGTTGCGCCAGTTCGGTGTGGATCAACGCGCGTTCCGCCAATTCCGGCAGCAGGCCGGCAGGCAGGTTGTCGATGCAATAGAAACCGTTGTCCTCGAGAACATTGAGGGCGGTGCTTTTACCCGAGCCGGAGCGGCCGCTGACGATGATCAAACGCATGATTACTGCCCGTTTTGTTCATCCAGGACAACCTGATACAACGCCTCATTGCTGCTGGCACTGCGCAGTTTGTCGCGTACTTCCTTGCGGTCGAGCATGCTGGCGATCTGCCGGAGCAGTTCCAGGTGCGCATCGGTGGCAGCCTGTGGGACCAGCAGTACAAACAGCAGGTCGACCGGGGCACCGTCGATGGCGTCGAAATCGATGGGAGCGTCCAGGTGCAGCAGGGCGCTGACCGGTGTCTCGCAGCCTTTGAGGCGGCAGTGAGGAATGGCGATGCCGTTGCCAAAACCCGTGGAGCCGAGTTTTTCACGGGCAATCAGAGCCTCGTAGACATCTTGCATCTCCAGCTCAGGCACTTCGCGGCTGATCAGGTTGGCAATTTGCTCGAGGGCTTTCTTCTTGCTGCCGCCCGGCGCGTTCACGAGGGAACGGCCGGGGGTCAGGATGGTTTCAAGTCGGATCATGGGGGGAGAGTTAGCGACCTGTACCTTGCATCAGGTGCAGATTCTTTTCCTTATGCTTTATGAGTTGGCGGTCCAGCTTGTCGTAGAGCGAGTCAATCGCCGCGTACATGTCTTCATGTTCCGCATTGGCGACGAGCTTGGCATTCGGTACGTGCAGGGTGGCCTCGATTTTTTGCTTGAGCTTATCGACCTCCATGATGACCTGCACATTGGTGATCTTGTCAAAATGCCCCGCAAGCTTGTTCAGCTTGCTCTCGGTGTACTCACGCAGGGGTTTGGTGACTTCCAGCTGGTGTCCACTGATGTTGACTTGCATACAGCTTCTCCTTCGTTGCCAGTGCATAAAGCGGTGGGCAGGAATACCCACCACTGGAACGCTGTGGCCCGCCCGTCACATCAAACGCTTACGCTCGCTGGAAGGCGCGATCCCGAGGGACTCGCGGTACTTGGCGACGGTTCGACGGGCGACCTGAATGCCTTGTGCCTCCAGTAAACCAGCGATCTTGCTGTCACTCAACGGCTTTTTCTGATTTTCCGCGGCAACCAGTTTTTTGATGATCGCGCGGATCGCCGTGGACGAGCATTCACCGCCTTCGGAGGTGCTTACATGGCTGGAGAAAAAGTATTTCAGTTCATAAATACCCCGTGGGGTATGCATGAATTTCTGCGTGGTCACCCGGGAAATCGTCGATTCGTGCATGCCTACCGCCTCGGCAATATCGTGCAGAACCAGCGGTTTCATCGCTTCGTCGCCGTATTCCAGGAAGCCGCGCTGATGCTCGACGATCTGGGTGGCGACTTTCATCAGGGTTTCGTTGCGGCTTTGCAGGCTCTTGATGAACCAGCGTGCTTCCTGCAACTGGTTGCGCATGAAGGTGTTGTCGGCGCTGGTGTCGGCGCGGCGTACGAAACCGGCATATTGCGGGTTGACCCGCAGGCGTGGCACCGATTCCTGATTCAGCTCCACCAACCAGCGCTCGTTGTCCTTGCGCACGATGACGTCGGGGACGACGTATTCGGCTTCGCTGGACTCGATCTGCGAACCTGGGCGTGGATTGAGGCTTTGCACCAGCTCGATGACCTGGCGCAGGTCGTCTTCCTTGAGCTTCATGCGGCGCATCAGCTGGCTGTAGTCGCGGCTGCCGAGCAAATCGATGTAGTCGGTGACCAGGCGCTGGGCCTCGGCCAGCCAAGGGGTCTTGGCGGGCAGCTGGCGCAGTTGCAGCAGCAGGCATTCGCTGAGGGAGCGGGCGCCGATGCCGGCAGGCTCGAACTGCTGGATGCGGTGCAGGACGGCTTCGATCTCGTCCAGCTCGATGTCGAGTTCCGGATCGAAGGCTTCAAGGATCTCTTCGAGCGTCTCGTCCAGATAACCCTGGTTGTTGATGCAGTCGATCAGGGTGACGGCGATCAGGCGATCGGTATCCGACATCGGCGCCAGGTTCAGTTGCCACAGCAAATGGCTCTGCAGGCTTTCGCCGGCGGAGGTACGGGTGGTGAAGTCCCACTCGTCGTCATCATTGCTCGGCAGGCTGCTGGCGCTGGTCTGGTAGACGTCTTCCCAGGCGGTGTCCACCGGGAGTTCGTTGGGAATGCGTTCGTTCCAGTCGCCTTCCTCGAGGTTATCCACCGTGGGGGCGGTTTCCTGGTAGGACGGTTCCTGCACGTCGGGGTTGGGTTTTTGCTCGATGTTGTCGGCCAGCGGGTCTGCATTATCGAAGTCGTCGCCTTCTTCCTGGCGTTCGAGCATCGGATTGGACTCCAGGGCCTCCTGGATTTCCTGTTGCAGGTCCAGGGTCGACAATTGGAGCAGGCGGATGGCCTGTTGCAGCTGCGGTGTCATCGTCAGCTGCTGGCCCATTCTCAGGACTAGCGATGGTTTCATGGCAGGGGCTTAACACCTTATTCGCCGGCGCAATGCGCCATCCACGACAGGGCGCGTGAGCGCCAAACATAAGCAAATTATATGCCTGATATCGGGGGCTTTGCCTAGAGCGCGGTAACAATAAAAATCCGGAGGTTTTCATTGACTCCCGCGCTTCGGGCAAACGACCTGCCACCGCCAGTTTCTACAGGCAGGTTTACAGGCGGAACTCGTGACCCAGGTACACTTCCTTGACCAGTTCGTTGGCCAGGATAGTGGCGGAATCGCCTTCGGCGATCAGCTGGCCATCGTTGACGATATACGCGGTTTCGCAGATATCGAGAGTCTCGCGCACGTTGTGGTCGGTGATCAGTACACCGATACCCTTGGCCTTGAGGTGATGGATGATCTGCTTGATGTCGCCGACCGAGATCGGGTCGACGCCGGCAAACGGTTCATCCAGCAGGATGAACTTGGGTGCAGTGGCCAGGGCTCGGGCGATCTCCACACGGCGACGTTCACCACCGGACAGGCTCATGCCCAGGTTGTCGCGAATGTGGTTGATATGGAATTCCTGCAACAGGCTTTCCAGCTCCTTGCGGCGGCCATCGCGGTCGAGTTCCTTGCGGGTCTCGAGAATCGCCATGATGTTGTCGGCTACCGACAGTTTGCGGAAGATCGACGCTTCTTGCGGAAGATAGCCGATACCGGCACGGGCGCGGCCGTGCATGGGCTGGTGGCTGACGTCCAGGTCGTCGATCAGGACGCGACCCTGGTCCGCCTGGACCAGGCCGACGATCATGTAGAAGCAAGTGGTCTTGCCGGCGCCGTTGGGGCCGAGCAAGCCGACGATCTGGCCGCTGTCGATCGACAGGCTGACGTCGCGCACGACCTGACGGCTTTTATAGGCCTTGGCCAGATGCTGGGCTTTCAGGGTTGCCATTACTCGGCCTTCTTCTTCGGCTGGATAACCATGTCGATGCGTGGACGTGGCGCGGTGACCTTGGAGCCATTGGCGCGACCGGCGTTAGCGATCTGTTTCACGGTGTCATAGGTGATTTTTTCACCTTCCGTGGAGTTGCCGTCGGGGCTCAGTACCTTGGCCTGGTCGATCAGCACGATGCGGTTCTGCTGGGCGTGGTACTGGATAGTCTTGCCGTAGCCCTTCATCGGGCCGGTATCGGCAGCGGACTGCTTCTGTTCGAAGTAAGCCAGGTTGCCTACCGAGGTCACGACGTCGATGTCACCGTTTTGGGTGCGCGTCAGTGTCACGGTATTACCGGTGATCTTCATCGACCCTTGGGTGATGATCACGCCGCCGGTGTAGGTGGCAACACCTTGCTTGTCATCCAGCTGCGCATCGTCAGCCGAGATGTGGATCGGTTGCTGGCTATCGTTCGGCAGAGCCCAGGCGCTCACGCTTCCCAGTGCTGCGCCCAGACCGAGCAAAATAGGGAGAGTTTTAACGAGCCTCATACTGTCCTCTTACGTTCGATAGCAGGTGTATCCTGCTTTCTTTCAAATACGCTTTCATTCCCTTGCCAGTCGATACACCGCCAGCGCCGTCGATTCTAACGTCTTGCTCGGTCTGCGCATATTGCTTCTGCGGGAATACGGTCATGCGACTGCTGGTAATCACCGTGTCGCGGTTTTTTGCATCAGTGCGCGCAACGCGTACCGAATCGATCAGCTCCACCTCGGTGCCGTCCGGGTTGACCTCGCCACGTTTGCTGGTGACGTGCCATGGGAACTCGGTGCCGCGGTAGATGTTTATGTCCGGGTTGGTCAGCAGGGTGACCTCGGTGGCCTTCAAATGCTCGACCTTGTCCGATGTCATCTCGTACTGCACCTTGCCGTCGGGCAGGAACTGCACGCTCTTGGCGTTGATCGCGTAGTAGTCGATAGCCCCTTCGTCAACCTGCGCAGCAGGCTGGTCGAGGAAGCGCTCAGGGCTGATATTCCAGTAGCCCACCGCGAGAAACAGCGCGGCGATGACCCCGAATAGCAGGAAGTTGCGAATCTTTTTGCTCAGCATAAAACGCTCTATAAGTAGGCGGCGTGGGCCGCTTCAAGGCTGCCCTGGGCACGCAGAATCAGCTCGCAGAACTCGCGGGCGGCGCCTTCGCCACCGCGTGCAGTGGTGATGCCATGGGCGTGCTCGCGAACAAACGCTGCAGCATTGGCGACGGCCATGCCCAGGCCGACTCGGCGAATGACCGGCAGGTCGGGCAGGTCGTCGCCCAAATAAGCAACCTGCTCATAGCTTAGGTTGAGTTGGCCAAGAAGCTCGTCAAGAACCACCAGTTTATCCTCACGGCCCTGATACAGGTGAGGAATCCCCAGGTTTTGTGCGCGGCGTTCCACAACGGGGGTTTTTCTGCCGCTGATAATCGCTGTTTGCACGCCCGCCGCCATCAGCATCTTGATGCCCTGGCCGTCGAGGGTGTTGAACGTCTTGAACTCGCTGCCATCCTCGAGGAAATACAGGCGGCCGTCGGTCAGCACGCCGTCAACGTCGAAAATCGCCAGCTTGATGTTTTTGCCGCGTTGCATCAGGTCGCTGGTCATTTACATCACTCCCGCACGCAGCAAGTCGTGCATGTTCAGGGCGCCAATCGGGTAGTCGTTGCCATCGACCACCACCAGCGCGCCAATCTTGTGGTCTTCCATGATCTTCAAGGCTTCGGCCGCCAGCATTTCCGGGCGTGCGGTCTTGCCATGGGGTGTCATTACCGCATCGATGGTAGCGGTGTGGATATCAATGGTGCGGTCCAGGGTGCGGCGCAAGTCGCCGTCGGTGAAGACTCCGGCCAGGCGCCCGTCGGCTTCCAGGATCACGGTCATGCCCAGGCCCTTGCGGGTCATTTCCATCAGCGCGTCCTTAAGCAGGGTGCCGCGCTGGACGTGGGGCAATTCATCGCCCGAGTGCATGACGTTTTCCACTTTAAGCAGCAGGCGGCGACCCAGTGCGCCACCCGGGTGGGAAAACGCGAAATCTTCGGCGGTAAAGCCGCGGGCTTCCAGCAGTGCCACGGCCAGGGCGTCGCCCATGACCAGGGCCGCGGTGGTGGAGGAGGTGGGTGCCAGGTTCAGCGGGCAGGCCTCGTGGGCCACGTGAACGTTCAGGTTCACTTCGGCGGCCTTGGCCAGCGTCGATTCCGGGTTGCCGGTGACGCTGATCATCTTGATGCCCAGGCGCTTGATCAGCGGCAGCAGGGTCACGATTTCGTTGGTGGTGCCGGAGTTGGACAGCGCCAGGATGATGTCATCCTTGGTGATCATGCCCATGTCACCGTGGCTGGCTTCGGCCGGATGCACGAAAAATGCGGTGGTCCCGGTGCTTGCCAGGGTGGCGGCGATCTTGTTGCCGACGTGGCCCGACTTGCCCATGCCGACCACGACAACGCGGCCTTTGCTGGCCAGAATCATCTCGCAGGCGCGTACGAAATCCGCGTCGATATGGGCCAGCAAGCCTTCTACGGCTTCAAGCTCTAGGCGGATGGTGCGTTGTGCGGATTGAATAAGGTCGCTGGATTGGCTCATGTCTGAAATCGTATAGCCTGACGAAAAGTCGGCGATTATAGCGGTAATGATCGATTCCCTCACGCAAGTTCGTCAGGCTTTATTCACTCTGTAGGTGAGATTCCATTCTCATTAACACAGCCAGCAACGTTTTTTCCCTGTCCCGGATCTTAACAAGCGCTGTTCCGGCCTTGGGCGCGTTGTACCAGCAGTGATATAGTTCGCCGCCAGTCCGGTCCGCCCAGCCCATATGGCTATATTGCGCAACCGTTGCAAACGTTTGTCGCAAGCGTGGTGTCTGAGTGAGAGGCTGCATCCCAAGGAGTTTAGATGAGTGCCGATAACGCCTACGCGGTCGAGCTGAAGGGACTGACCTTCAAGCGCGGGACGCGCAGCATCTTCAATAACGTCGATATTCGCATTCCCCGCGGTAAGGTCACGGGCATCATGGGGCCTTCCGGTTGCGGCAAGACCACCTTGTTGCGCCTTATGGGCATGCAATTGCGCCCCACCGCTGGCGAAGTGTGGGTCAACGGCCAGAACCTGCCGACGTTGTCGCGCAGTGATCTGTTCGACGCACGCAAGCACATGGGAGTGCTGTTCCAGAGCGGCGCGCTGTTCACCGACCTGGATGTGTTCGAGAACGTGGCGTTCCCGCTGCGGGTGCATACCCAGCTGTCCGATGAAATGATTCGTGACATTGTGTTACTGAAACTTCAGGCCGTGGGCCTTCGCGGCGCCATCGACCTGATGCCCGATGAGCTGTCCGGCGGCATGAAGCGCCGGGTCGCCCTGGCGCGGGCGATTGCCCTCGACCCGCAGATCCTCATGTACGACGAGCCCTTCGTTGGCCAGGACCCCATCGCCATGGGTGTGCTGGTCCGCCTGATCCGCCTGCTCAACGATGCGCTGGGCATCACCAGTATCGTGGTCTCCCATGACCTCGCAGAAACCGCGAGCATTGCCGACTACCTCTATGTAGTAGGCGACGGCCAGGTGCTGGGGCAGGGCACGCCTGAAGAACTGATGAACGCCGACAACCCCCGCATTCGCCAATTCATGACCGGCGATCCCGATGGCCCTGTGCCTTTTCACTTTCCGGCAGCGGATTACCGCTCAGATCTTCTGGGGAAGCGCTGATGCGCAAGACATCTCTTATCGAAAAGGTCCGCCTTTTCGGTCGCTCCGGCATCGACATCGTCGAAGTGCTGGGCCGCTCGACGATTTTCCTGTTCCACGCCCTGCTTGGGCGCGGCGGCATTGGCGGTGGCTTTGGCTTGCTGATCAAGCAGCTGCACTCGGTGGGCGTGATGTCCCTGGTGATCATCGTGGTCTCCGGGGTATTCATTGGCATGGTGCTGGCGCTGCAGGGGTTCAATATTCTGTCCAGCTACGGCTCGGAGCAGGCGGTGGGGCAGATGGTTGCCCTGACATTGCTGCGTGAGCTGGGGCCCGTGGTCACGGCGTTGTTGTTCGCCGGGCGTGCGGGTTCCGCGCTGACCGCCGAAATCGGCAACATGAAGTCCACCGAGCAGCTGTCCAGCCTGGAAATGATCGGCGTGGACCCGCTCAAGTACATTGTTGCCCCGCGCCTGTGGGCCGGCTTCATTTCCCTGCCATTGCTGGCGATGATCTTCAGCGTGGTGGGTATCTGGGGCGGTTCGTGGGTGGCGGTGGACTGGCTGGGCGTCTACGACGGCTCCTACTGGGCCAACATGCAAAACAGCGTGACCTTCAGCGGTGACGTGCTCAACGGCATCATAAAGAGCATCGTCTTTGCCTTTGTAGTGACCTGGATCGCCGTATTCCAAGGCTACGACTGTGAGCCCACCTCAGAAGGGATCAGTCGCGCCACCACCAAGACCGTTGTGTACGCCTCACTGGCGGTACTGGGCCTTGACTTCATTTTGACCGCCTTGATGTTTGGAGATTTCTGATGCAAAACCGCACTGTGGAAATCGGTGTCGGCCTTTTCTTGCTGGCTGGCATCCTGGCTTTACTGTTGCTGGCCCTGCGAGTCAGTGGCCTGTCGGCCAGCCCCACCGCCGATACTTATAAACTTTACGCGTACTTCGACAATATCGCCGGTTTGACTGTCAGAGCTAAAGTGACCATGGCCGGTGTGACTATCGGCAAGGTCACGGCAATCGATCTGGATCGCGACAGCTTCACCGGGCGAGTGACCATGCAACTGGACAAGAAGGTAGATAATCTGCCGACCGACTCCACTGCATCTATCCTCACTGCGGGTCTGCTGGGCGAGAAGTACATCGGTGTCAGCGTGGGTGGGGAAACAGCCCTGCTCAAGGATGGTTCGACAATCCACGACACACAGTCGTCGTTGGTACTTGAAGACCTGATCGGTAAATTCCTGCTCAATACGGTCAATAAAGACGCCAAATGAGGAATCTGTTCATGATCTCTACCTTGCGACGTGGCCTGTTAATACTGCTTGCAGCGCTTCCGCTGATGGCCAACGCGGCAGGCTCTGCGCACGATTTGGTAAAGGGCACGACCGACAAGATGTTGGCTGACCTGACTGCCAATAAAGAGCAGTACAAGCAGGACCCGAGTAAGTTTTACGACGCGCTCAACACCATTGTCGGTCCCGTGGTGGATGCTGAAGGCATCTCCAGAAGCATCATGACGGTCAAGTATTCGCGCAAGGCGACGCCAGCGCAGATGCAAACGTTCCAGGAAAACTTCAAGAAGGGCCTGTTCCAGTTTTATGGCAACGCCCTGCTCGAGTACAACAACCAGGGTATTACCGTCGCTCCCGCCGGGGATGAGTCGGGTGATCGCACCAGCGTCAACATGAGCGTCAAGGGCAACAATGGCGCCGTCTACCCTGTGCAGTACACGCTCGAGAAGGTTAACGGCGAGTGGAAGCTGCGCAACGTGATCATCAATGGTATCAACATCGGCAAGCTATTCCGTGACCAGTTCGCCGACGCCATGCAGCGCAATGGCAACGACCTCGACAAAACCATCAATGGTTGGGCCGGTGAAGTGGCCAAGGCCAAGGAAGAAACCGATAAAGCTGCCGGGAAGCCCGCGCAATGACCGAGTCGGCTGTTCGTCTCGGCGATGCCGGCGAGCTGCTGATCAGCGGCGTGCTGGATTACCGCACCGGGCCTGACCTGCGCAAGCAGGGCCAGGCACTGATCAAGACCAGCACCGCGCCTGCGCTGGTGCTGGATTGTTCGGCGGTGACCAAGTCCAGCAGCGTCGGCTTGTCGTTGTTGCTGTGCTTCATGCGCGATGCCCAGGCTGCTAGAAAGCCGGTGAGTATCCGTGCAATGCCCGAAGACATGCGCGAAATCGCCGAGGTTTCTGGTTTGACCGAGCTGTTGGCGCATCCTTAATACACATTTATGAGAAGCCCCCCGTCAGAGTCCTGCTATGCGGGGTTCGCAGGCGCGGGGCTTTTTTGTATGATGTGCGACCCGCGCGCACTGGGCGCCGATAGAGGTTGAGCATGCAGGCCCTAGAAGTTAAGAGCTTCCTTGAAGGAAAGCTGCCGGAAACGACCGTAGAAGTTGAAGGCGAAGGCTGCAATTTCCAGCTGAACGTGATTAGCGATGAACTGGCGGCATTGAGCCCGGTCAAGCGTCAACAGCAGATCTATGCCCATTTGAACCCGTGGATCACCGATGGCAGCATCCATGCGGTCACTATGAAATTTTTCAGCCGCGCGGCCTGGGCCGAGCGCACCTGAGCCCCCAAGGCGTCGAGATTCTTATGGATAAATTGATTATTACCGGCGGTGGCCGCCTTGATGGCGAGATCCGCATTTCCGGTGCGAAAAACTCCGCTCTGCCGATCCTGGCGGCGACCCTGCTGTGCGATGGCCCGGTGACCGTGGCCAACCTGCCGCACCTGCACGACATCACCACCATGATCGAGCTGTTCGGTCGTATGGGCATCGAGCCGGTGATCGACGAGAAGCTGGCCGTGGAAATCGACCCGCGCACGATCAAGACCCTGATCGCCCCGTACGAACTGGTGAAAACCATGCGTGCGTCGATCCTGGTGCTGGGTCCGATGGTTGCCCGTTTCGGCGAAGCCGAAGTGGCCCTGCCTGGCGGTTGCGCCATTGGCTCGCGTCCGGTGGACCTGCACATCCGTGGTCTTGAAGCCATGGGCGCAACCATCGACGTCGAAGGCGGCTACATCAAGGCCAAGGCGCCGGAAGGCGGCTTGCGTGGTGCCAACTTCTTCTTTGATACCGTCAGCGTGACCGGTACCGAGAACATCATGATGGCCGCAGCCCTGGCCAACGGCCGCAGCGTCCTGCAAAACGCTGCGCGCGAGCCTGAAGTGGTCGACCTGGCCAACTTCCTGATCGCCATGGGTGCCAACATCACCGGCGCCGGCACCGACACCATCACCATCGACGGTGTTAAGCGCCTGCACCCGGCCACCTACAAGGTGATGCCGGACCGCATCGAGACCGGCACTTACCTGGTTGCCGCTGCCGTTACCGGTGGTCGCGTCAAGGTCAAGGACACCGATCCGACCATCCTGGAAGCGGTCCTGGAAAAGCTCCGCGAAGCCGGTGCCGAAATTACTACCGGTGAAGACTGGATCGAGCTGAACATGCACGGCAAGCGGCCAAAAGCCGTTAACGTGCGTACCGCTCCTTACCCGGCGTTCCCGACCGACATGCAGGCGCAGTTCATTTCCTTGAACGCGATTGCCGAAGGCACCGGCGCGGTAATCGAGACCATCTTTGAAAACCGCTTCATGCACGTGTATGAACTGCACCGCATGGGTGCCAAGATCCAGGTCGAAGGCAACACTGCCATCGTGACCGGTATCGAAAAGCTCAAGGGTGCGCCAGTGATGGCAACCGACCTGCGTGCTTCTGCCAGCCTGGTGATCTCGGCGCTGTGTGCCGAAGGCGACACGCTGATCGACCGCATCTACCACATCGACCGTGGTTACGAGTGCATCGAAGAAAAACTGCAGATGCTCGGCGCAAAAATCCGCCGCGTACCGGGCTAGTACTGCAAACACCTTCACTGTGGCGAGCGGGCTTGTCGAGTCGTCGCACCGCCGCGTTGGATTGCGTAGCAACCCCAGCAATGGGACTGCTGCGCAGTCCAACGCGGGCAAGCCCGCTCGCCACAAGAAGAGGGTGTTTGCTGTTAGCTGAATTTGTTTCAAATCGAGGCTGTAATGGCCTCGATCTGTGTCTGGCGCCGCTTGCGACCGGACCGCAATAGCCTGATGAAGGACTGACGTTTCCCATGTTGACCATCGCACTGTCCAAGGGCCGCATCCTTGACGACACTTTGCCGCTTCTGGCTGAAGCGGGCATCGTGCCGACCGAGAATCCGGACAAGAGCCGCAAGCTGATCATCCCCACGACCCAGGACGACGTTCGCCTGCTGATCGTGCGGGCTACCGACGTGCCGACCTATGTTGAACATGGCGCGGCCGACCTGGGTGTCGCCGGTAAAGACGTGCTGATGGAATACGGTGGCCAGGGCCTGTACGAGCCGCTGGACCTGCGTATTGCCCTGTGCAAGCTGATGACCGCCGGCCGTGTCGGTGATGTCGAGCCCAAGGGCCGCCTGCGCGTGGCCACCAAGTTCGTCAATGTCGCCAAGCGCTACTACGCCGAGCAAGGCCGCCAGGTCGATATCATCAAGCTCTACGGCTCGATGGAACTGGCACCGCTGATCGGCCTGGCCGACAAGATCATCGACGTGGTCGACACCGGCAACACCCTGCGTGCCAACGGTTTGGAGCCGCAGGATTTCATTGCCGATATCAGCTCCCGTCTGATCGTCAATAAAGCATCGATGAAAATGCAGCACGCTCGTATCCAGGCGTTGATCGACACCCTGCGCAAGGCAGTGGAGTCGCGACACCGCGGTTGACCTACCTGCGTAGCTGAAAAGCTACGCCCGTCTATCCGCCTCATAGCCAGAATTCTCAGGTGCCCAAGCGGAAACGACTGCTAGTTTAGGGCGCCTGAGTTTTTGCCAATTCTATTGAGGCCCTCGCTATGACCACGTCCACTGCAATTGCCCGACTCAACGCTGCCGACCCGGATTTCGCCCATCATCTGGATCATCTGCTGAGCTGGGAAAGCGTGTCCGACGATTCGGTCAACCAGCGGGTGCTCGACATTATCAAGGCTGTGCGTGAGCGCGGCGACGCGGCGCTGGTGGACTTCACCCGCCAGTTCGACGGCCTCGACGTAGCGTCGATGTCAGACCTGATCCTGCCGCGCGAACGCCTGGAGCTGGCCCTGACGCGCATCACCGCGCCGCAGCGCGAGGCACTGGAAGTGGCGGCAGCGCGCGTGCGCAGCTACCACGAAAAACAGAAACAGGACTCCTGGAGCTACACCGAGGCCGACGGCACCGTGCTGGGCCAGAAGGTCACGCCGCTGGACCGCGCCGGGCTGTACGTGCCCGGCGGTAAGGCCTCGTACCCGTCTTCGGTGTTGATGAACGCGATCCCGGCCAAAGTGGCGGGCGTGACCGAAGTGGTCATGGTGGTACCGACCCCGCGCGGTGAAATCAACGAGCTGGTACTGGCGGCCGCGTGCATCGCCGGTGTCGACCGCGTGTTCACCATCGGCGGCGCCCAGGCGGTTGCCGCCCTGGCCTATGGCACCGAAAGCGTACCGAAGGTCGACAAGGTGGTCGGCCCTGGCAACATCTACGTCGCCACCGCCAAGCGCCATGTATTTGGCCAGGTCGGTATCGACATGATCGCCGGCCCTTCGGAAATCCTCGTGGTGTGCGACGGCCAGACCGACCCGGACTGGATCGCCATGGACCTGTTCTCCCAGGCCGAACACGACGAAGATGCCCAGGCGATCCTGGTCAGCCCCGACGCCGAGTTCCTCGACAAGGTGGCCGCCAGCATCGATAAGCTGCTGCCGACCATGGAGCGCGCCGAAATCATCGAGAAGTCGATCAATGGCCGTGGTGCGTTGATCCTGGTCAGCGACATGGAGCAGGCCATCGAGGTGGCCAACCGTATCGCGCCGGAGCACCTGGAGTTGTCCGTGGCCGACCCACAGGCCTGGCTGCCGTCGATTCGCCACGCCGGTGCGATCTTCATGGGCCGCCACACCAGCGAAGCCCTGGGCGACTACTGTGCCGGCCCGAACCACGTGCTGCCGACCTCCGGCACCGCACGTTTCTCGTCGCCGCTGGGGGTGTATGACTTCCAGAAGCGTTCGTCGATCATTTTCTGCTCGCCACAAGGCGCTTCCGAGTTGGGCAAGACCGCCTCGGTGCTGGCCCGTGGTGAGTCGCTGAGCGCCCACGCGCGCAGCGCCGAATACCGAATCGTTAAGGGAGAGTAAGACATGAGCAAATTCTGGAGCCCTTTCGTCAAGGACCTCGTGCCTTACGTACCCGGCGAGCAGCCGAAGCTGACCAAACTGGTCAAGCTCAACACCAATGAAAACCCTTACGGCCCGTCGCCCAAGGCGCTGGCTGCGATGCAGACCGAGTTGAACGACAACCTGCGCCTGTACCCGGACCCCAACAGTGACCTGCTCAAGCAGGCCGTGGCCAAGTATTACGGGATCGACGCCGGCAAGGTGTTCCTCGGCAACGGTTCCGACGAAGTGCTGGCGCACATCTTCCACGGCCTGTTCCAGCACGAGCTGCCGCTGCTGTTCCCGGATATCAGCTACAGCTTCTATCCGGTTTACTGCGGCCTCTATGGCATCAAGTCCGACCCGGTGCCGCTGGACGAGCAGTTCCAGATCCGCGTGGCCGACTACGCCAAGCCCAACGGTGGGATCATCTTCCCCAACCCGAACGCACCGACTGGCTGCGTGCTGGCGCTGGACGCGGTGGAGCAGATCCTCAAGGCCAGCCCGGACTCGGTGGTGGTGGTTGATGAAGCCTATATCGACTTCGGCGGCGAAACGGCCATCAGCCTGGTGGATCGCTACCCGAACCTGCTGGTGACCCAGACCCTGTCCAAATCGCGCTCACTGGCCGGTTTGCGCGTGGGCCTGGCCGTGGGCCACCCGGACCTGATCGAGGCGCTGGAGCGAGTCAAGAACAGCTTCAACTCGTACCCGCTGGACCGCCTGGCGATTGTCGGCGCGGCAGCGGCGTTTGACGACCGTGAATACTTCGAGAAAACCTGCCAACGGGTCATCGACAGCCGCAACAAGGTGGTCGCGCAGCTTGAAGGGAAGGGCTTTGAAGTGTTGCCGTCGGCGGCCAACTTCATCTTTGCGCGTCACCCACGGCATGACGCGGCGGGTTTGGCTGCGAAGCTACGTGAGCAGGGCGTGATCGTGCGGCACTTCAAGCAGGAGCGGATTGCCCAATTCCTGCGGATCAGCATTGGCACGCCGGAGCAGAACCAGGCGCTGATCGATGGGCTCGGCGAGCTTTAACATCCACTGAAATCAACTGTGGGAGCGGGCTTGCTCGCGAAGGCGGTGTATCAGTCACAGAGTTATCGACTGACACTATGCCTTCGCGAGCAAGCCCGCTCCCACATTGGTTTTGCGGCGTTAATTACAGTAGTGGCTCATCCGGCTTCTTGTTCTTCCAGCCATCATTGCCCGGCAGCAGCAGGTTCAAGCCAATTGCTACCACCGCACACAGGGCGATGCCCTTGAGGCCGAAATCGTCCGGGCCGGTGCCGGTACCCACCAGTACACCGCCAATCCCGAACACCAGGGTCACCGACACAATCACCAGATTGCGCGCTTCGCCCAGGTCGATCTTGTGGCGAATCAGCGTGTTCATGCCCACGGCCGCAATCGAGCCGAACAGCAGGCACAGAATCCCGCCCATCACCGGCACCGGAATGCTCTGCAGCAGTGCGCCGAACTTGCCGATAAACGCCAGGCTGATGGCAAACACCGCCGCCCAGGTCATGATTTTCGGGTTGTAGTTCTTGGTCAGCATCACCGCGCCCGTCACTTCGGCGTAGGTGGTGTTCGGCGGGCCGCCAAACAGGCCGGCAGCCGTGGTGGCAATACCGTCACCCAGCAGGGTGCGGTGCAGGCCAGGCTTCTTCAGGTAGTCGCGACCGGTCACGCTGCCCACCGCAATTACACCACCGATATGTTCGATCGCCGGGGCCAGGGCCACCGGGACGATAAACAGGATCGCCTGCCAGTTGAACTCCGGCGCGGTGAAGTGGGGCAGGGCGAACCACGGTGCAGCGGCGATCTTCGCCGTGTCGACCACGCCGAAGTAGAACGACATGGCAAAGCCCACCAGCACGCCGGAGATGATCGGCACCAGGCGGAAGATGCCCTTGCCGAACACCGCCACGATCAGCGTGGTGAGCAGCGCCGGCATCGAGATCAGCATCGCCGTCTGGTAATGGATCAGCTCGGCGCCATCGCCGGACTTGCCCATCGCCATATTCGCGGCAATCGGCGCCATGGCCAGGCCGATGGAAATGATCACCGGCCCGATCACCACCGGCGGCAGCAGTCGGTCGATAAACCCGGTGCCTTTGATCTTTACGGCCAGGCCAAGGAAGGTATAAACGAAACCGGCTGCCATCACCCCGCCCATGGTCGCCGCGAGGCCGAACTGGCCCTTGGCGAGAATGATCGGGGTGATGAAGGCAAAGCTCGACGCCAGGAAGACCGGCACTTGCCGCCCCGTCACCACCTGGAACAACAATGTGCCCAGGCCTGCGGTGAACAGGGCGACGTTTGGATCAAGACCTGTGATCAGCGGCATCAACACCAGCGCGCCAAATGCCACGAAGAGCATTTGTGCGCCAGACAGGATCTGGCGCCAAAGCGGGTCGTTGAATTCATCCTGCATGCTTACGCGTCCTTCTGCTTGGTGCCGAAGATCTTGTCACCGGCATCGCCCAGGCCTGGGATGATGTAGCCGTGTTCGTTGAGGCGCTCATCAATGGACGCGGTGTAGATCTGCACGTCCGGGTGGGCTTTCTCGACGGCGGCGATGCCTTCGGGCGCGGCTACCAGCACCATGGCGCGGATGTCCTTGCAGCCGGCTTTCTTCAGCAGGTCGATGGTGGCGACCATGGAACTGCCGGTGGCGAGCATCGGGTCGATGATCATGGCCAGGCGCTCGTCGATTTCCGGGACGAGTTTTTCCAGGTAGGTGTGCGCCTGCAAGGTTTCTTCATTGCGGGCCACGCCCACGGCGCTGACCTTGGCGCCCGGGATCAGGCTGAGGACGCCTTCGAGCATGCCGATACCGGCGCGCAGGATCGGCACCACGGTAATTTTCTTACCGGCGATTTTCTCGACCTGGACGGGACCGGCCCAACCCGGAATCTCGTAGGTTTCCAGGGGCAGATCTTTAGTGGCTTCGTAAGTGAGCAACGCTCCGACTTCCTGAGCAAGCTCACGGAAATTCTTCGTGCTAATGTCGGCGCGGCGCATAAGGCCGAGCTTGTGCTGGATCAGCGGGTGGCGGATCTCGCGAGTGGGCATGGGAAAGGCTCCGGCGGCGGGCAAAAAAACCGGCCTAGATTAATCTATCCGAGGGTGTTGTCCTATAGACATCTAGTACGTTAGTCCATTAAGGCTTGCTCGGAGCGCATGAGAAGCGTACCTTCGCCCGCTTTTCTTGCCACAGCACCCCCTTGGAGAGCGCCATGTCCGCTGATCTCGAGCATATCCGTCAAATCATGCGCGAGGCTGACTGCCTGTACACCGAAGCGCAAGTCGAAGAAGCGATCGCCAAGGTTGGCGCACACATCACCCGCGAAATGGCCGACACCAACCCGGTGGTTTTCTGTGTGATGAACGGTGGCCTGATCTTCGCTGGCAAATTGCTGACTCATCTGCAATTCCCGCTGGAAGCGTCCTACCTGCACGCCACCCGCTATCGTAACGAAACCACCGGCGGCGACCTGTTCTGGAAGGCCAAGCCGGAAGTCTCGTTCATCGACCGTGATGTGCTGATCATCGACGACATCCTCGACGAAGGTCACACCCTGGGCGCGATCATCGACTTCTGCAAACACGCCGGCGCGCGCAAAGTGCACACCGCCGTGCTGATCGACAAAGACCACGACCGCAAGGCCCGCCCGGACCTCAAAGCCGATTACGTTGGCCTGCCATGCGTTGACCGTTACATCTTTGGTTACGGCATGGACTACAAAGGCTACTGGCGCAACGCCAATGGGATCTTCGCCGTCAAAGGCATGTGATCCGGGCCCGGCGCAGGGTTGTCATGCTATCGTGCTTGGCCCCTGCGTCTGGAGCTGTCCATGAGCCTGTTGATTCGTACGTGCGCCGCCCTGGTGCTGACCCTCAGCCTGCCGCTGGCAGCCGCCCCCTTGCACAGCCAGTTCCTGCCGCCGGATGACCTGACCCTGCGCGCCGAAACCCCCGACCAGCAGCAATTGCTGCAAGTCACCGAGTACGCCGTGGTGGTGGGCAACCAGCGCCAATCCAGCCAGCAGCCGATCCCGGTCACCTCGCCGTTGATGATCCGCCTCAAGGGCAAGCCCTTGAACAAGGGCGCAAGCATTGCCCAAGTGGTGCTCAATTTCGATGCCGAAAGCAAAAGCCTGAAAAAGCCGGTATTCGACGACAGCAGCAAAACCCTGACCTTGTCCTACCCGATGACGCAGTACCGCGTGATCGTCGACCTGCTGCGCAACGACACGGTGTACGTGCAGTTCCTCAGTTATGCCAATGGGCATATCTGGGCAGACCTGCACACCGGCGCTGTGCGTACAAAATAGCCACAACATCGAAGATCAAAATGTGGGAGGGGGCTTGCCCCCGATAGCGGTATGTCAGCAATACATTAGCTGGCTGATACACCGAAATCGGGGGCAAGCCCCCTCCCACATTGGATCTGCGGTGCTTTCGAAGCTTGCACGCCGCAGGTAGACTTCAAACCCCGTGTAAATGTCTGCAGGCTGGAGTCGGTAATGCGTAAAGATAAGAAACAGGTGATTGGTGATGAGATCGGCGACGATCAGATCAAGTTGTTCCTGGACTTCGAGCCCGTTGACGCGACTTCGCCGTCCCTGCACAAGCTGATCAAGGCTTACCGTGGCCTGCGTATCGACGACTTCGAGCGGTTCCTGGGTTTTTTCAAGGAAGCCGGCCTGGACCTGGATGGCAAGGATGAGCATGGCCAGACCTTCGTCGATCTGATCAAGGACCAGCGCAATGCGGACGAGTACATCGAGCTGATCGAAAAAGCCCGCGGCTGATTATCCTGCTCACAAAAAAACGCCCCGTTCTCATCACGAGAGCGGGGCGTTTTTTATTGCGTCACGACTTCAAGCGTAGCTCTCGGTCTCGGCGGCAGGTTCAACCAGCTCCAGGCTGATGTTGTTCTGCGCGTTGATCTTGCGATACAGCTCGGCGTCCGTCTCCAGAACCTTTTCCCGTGCCGGGAAAATCTCGTGCAGCTTGGTCGCCCACTCGCCTGCAGCCTTCGCGGGGAAGCAACGCTCGATCAGTTCGAGCATGATCGAAACAGTTACCGAAGCGCCTGGGGAGGCGCCCAGCAGCGCCGCCAGCGAGCCGTCTTTGGCCGCGACCAGCTCGGTGCCGAATTGCAGCACGCCACCTTTTTTCGGGTCTTTCTTGATGATCTGCACCCGTTGGCCGGCCACTTCCAGGCGCCAGTCTTCGGCTTTTGCTTCAGGGTAGAAGCGGCGCAGGGATTCCAGGCGCTGTTCCATGGACTGGCGTACTTCGCTGACCAGGTACTTGGTCAGGTCCATGTTGTCGCGGGCCACGGCCAGCATCGGGCCGATGTTGCCGGCGCGAATCGACAGCGGCAGGTCCAGGAACGAGCCGTGCTTGAGGAACTTGGTGGTGAAGCCGGCGTAAGGCCCGAACAGCAGGGATTTCTTGCCGTCCACCACACGGGTGTCCAGGTGCGGCACCGACATCGGTGGCGAACCCACGGCAGCCTGGCTGTAGACCTTGGCCTGGTGGTGCTTGACCACTTCGGGGTTGTCGCAACGCAGCCACTGGCCGCTGACCGGGAAGCCGCCAAAGCCTTTGCTTTCTTCGATGCCCGAGGCCTGCAGCAGCGGCAGGGCTGCGCCACCGGCGCCGAGGAAGACGAACTTGGCGTCGACTTCGCGGCTATTACCGCTGTTGACGTCCTTGATGCTCACGGTCCAGCCGGCGCCGTTGCGCTTGAGGCCGGTGACGCGCTTGCTGTACTTGACCTGGGCATCCGGGGAGCTGGTCAGGTGGCCGAGCAGTTGGTTGGTCAGCGCGCCGAAGTTGACGTCGGTGCCGTTCATAACGCGGGTGGCGGCGATCTTTTCGTCGAGCGGGCGGCCCGGCATCATCAATGGCATCCACTCGGCCATTTCGCTACGGTCTTCGGTGTAGTGCATATCCGCGAACGCGTGGTGCTGGCTGAGGGATTCAAAGCGTTTCTTGAGGAAGGACACGCCTTTTTCGCCCTGCACGAAGCTCAGGTGCGGCACCGGGCTGATAAAGGACTTGGACGAGCCAAAGGTGCCTTTTTTGGTCAGGTACGCCCAGAACTGCTTCGACACCTCGAACTGGGTGTTGATGTGCACCGCTTTCTTGATGTCGATGGAGCCATCGGCGGCCTGCGGGGTGTAGTTCAGCTCACACAGCCCGGCATGGCCGGTACCGGCGTTGTTCCACGGGTTGGAACTTTCCGCGGCACCCGAATCCATCAGCTCAACGACTTCCAGCTTGAGGCCGGGGTCGAGCTCTTTGAGCAGCACGGCCAGGGTGGCACTCATGATGCCGGCCCCTACCAGTACTACGTCGACTGCTTCGTTATGCGCCATTTAACGCGTCTCCAAAATCTGCAGCACCAAATTGACGGCATGGCTGCCAGGAGTGACGGGGCTATTCACGTGTTGCCCCAGATTACCCATGGCCAGGATCGCCATGTCCGATTCGCAATTCTTTGCAACTTCAGCGCACGCTTCCTGCCGGGCCTATCTGCCTATGAACGCATTCATGGGCGCCTGTGGCAATTCGACTTATGGTCAAAGCGTGCGATTCGTGCAACCAATCCGTAGCGGACAGGCTCAAGCTCCGGTTTTTGAGGCGTGCTCGGTCCTGTGTGGTTGGGCTGTTCCAGACGCTGATGGTGCTTGTACAAACGCCAAACTATTCATTTGCTCGCCACACTCTTGTGAAGTTGTGAAAACCCGTTTTTTCACGCTCTTTTGAAGACGTGAACCTCAAAAAAGGGCTGCCCCAGCCTGGCACCTGGCCCGGATACCTTGCCGACACGCGGCAAAACGGGCAAAAACTCAAGTGGCCGAGCGCAATGGCAGCTCTGGCAGATTCGGGTAAAGGCGGGTGGTTTGCAGGGAAAACAGCAAGCGCGCCAGCTTCACTCGATCTGTGTGGGCGGCTCTCTGTGGGCGATTGGGGAGTTAACGCCGAGGCATTAACGATGCTGCGAGGCCCGATCAGGAGACGTCCTTATAATCGGGGGGAGATTGTAGCGAAGAACGCCAAGGAAATGGGCGTGTTTTATGACTTTTATTAGCTGTTCGGTCAGGCGGCCAACGGTTGGTGCCGCAGCGGCTGCGCTGGACGTGGGCTGACCCGGGCCTTGGCCGGCAACGGGCGATGCATCCAGCTCAGGCGAATTTCTTCGATTTCCACCCAGCCTTCACCCACCGGAGGTTGGCAGCATTCCTTGAAGGCCTGGCAGCGGCCTTGCGCATCCAGCAGCGCGAACTGGCGAAGGGCGGGCTTGCGGGCAAACAGCGACCAGAGAAAATGCATGGCGATCAACCTCCTGAGATTGAGGCCAAGCATGCCAGCCCGGGATGACGGGCCGATGTAATGGCTGTTACATCTCGGTGACATCGAACCGCGACGCGGGCCATGGGTCACAGGTTGTAACTGCCGCTAGTTCCCCGCAGTGGCGCCCCGCTATACTGCCGGCCTGTCGGTACCTGATTTCTGGAGAGAAGAGCATGTTGCAACGCCTGTTGTTCGGTTTGATCACTGTGACCAGTTTGACCCTGGTTGGCTGCGCCAACAGCCCGCAACAACTGACCCCGGAACCGAAACTCACCACGCAGTTGGCCCCAGTGGGCCACGGCCAGGCGGTGTCGGTGCGGGTGGTGGATGGTCGCCCATCGCCGACCCTCGGCTCGCGCGGTGGCCTGTACCCGGAAACCGCCCTGGTCTCGGTGAACGCTCAAGACGTACTGCCCAAGCTGCAAGCCCAGGCTGAAGCCGCTGTGCGCCTGCTGGGTTTCACCCCGAGCCCCAACGCGCCGGGCGCTCCGCAGCTGACCATCACCCTGGCAGAACTGAAATATCAGTCGCCTAAAGACGGCCTGTACGTGACCGAAGCGTCTATCGGCGCGACCTTCAAGTCCGACGTCAGCGCCGGTACCCGTCGCTACAGCGGCCGCTACGGTGCGTCCCTGAACCAGCGTTTCGGCATGTCGCCGAACCAGGAAACCAACACCAAGCTGGTCAGCGACGTCCTGAGTGACGCCTTGACCCGCCTGTTCAAGGACCCAAGCATCGGTTCATTGCTCAGCTCGCAATAACCGCTTTCAAAAAAACCGGGCTCTGTGCAGAGCCCGGTTTTTTTTCGCCTTGAGTTTTACGCCGCCGTGTCGATACAGAAGTCCAGCAGGCTCACCCCCGTCAACAGATCGGCCTCCGGCAAGTCCGCATGCTGGTGCCCGCCAAGGGCGCAATACACCAGCCAGTGGCGGTCCTGGACGTTGAACGCCAGGCCGCCGACCAGCGCCTCTTGCTCATCGCTTGGGGCAATCAGATACAGCCGATCCTGGTTGTGCGCGTGCAGCATGACTAGCTCCCGAACGTTCGAAGGGCAACAGAGTGGCCTGTTAAGGTGACGTTCAGGTGACGGCGTAAATTACTGGATACATTAACCGTCCATGGGGGAGGGAGCATTTACGGCGCTGGAGGCCACTATCGTTCAGGTTTGTATCTGAATTGATACCAAGACACTGTGTTACCGAGGTTTGCGATGGCGCTGCCCGCACTGTTGATTAATGTTGTGGCTTTACTGGTGGCCTGCCCGGGTGCGGCGCTGCTGTTCATCACCCGCCTGCACGAACAGCGCGCGATGGCCGAACTGACCGCGCAAAGCGAAGACCGCGCGATCGACCAGCCGATGCTGTTTCTGGATGTGCGCACCGAGCGGGCGCATCGCCTGGCGTACCGCATCGGGTTCGCCTGCCTTGGGCTGGGGCTGCTGATCTCTTGGATCAGCACCCACCTCTAAAAACACGTCGAAACAAATGTGGGAGGGGGCTTGCCCCCGATAGCGGTGGATCAGCTAATGAATATTTGGCTGACACACCGTAATCGGGGGCAAGCCCCCTCCCACATTTTTAGTTCAGTGTTTTACAGGGGGATTCCGGCTTTTACGCGGTACTGATTACGCACCGGCGTTGCATATTGCACCACCAGGAACGGCCGGTGCTCGGCCGGGCATTCGTTCAAGCGCCGCTCCCATTCCACCTTGGCCTTGGCCAGTTCGTCCGCCGGGAATACTTCGGCGGCAGTCGGCACCTGCAATTGCGGGTCGGCGTCGCTCCACTGGGCATAGGCCAGGTAGTGCACCGGGAACAAGCGGTAGCCGCCGAGAATCTGCCGATCCATTTCCACGGCCAGCACTTTGGTGTCTTCGAAACGCTCAGTGATGGGCGGCGCGAAGTTGATATGCACGCGGCCTTTATAGCCGGTGATACCCAGGGCAATGCTCACGTCATCTTCGCCCGGCGCCTTGGTGTAGGTGCCGGTGGTGGCGCGGATATACAGCTCGCGCGCCTTGGCCGCGTCGCACGGGTCGTACTCGTAGCTGATCGACACGGGCGTGAGGTTCAGCGACTGGATTACCTCGGCGAACGGCTCGTCCTTGCGGCTGACGTGGAACATCTTGAGGATCGCCGACTCGGTGCGATCATCCCCATCCTTGGCGCGCCCTTCAGCCTGAGCGATCCAGATCGACTGGCAATCGTTGCGGATCGAATGGTTGATGTAGGCCGACAGCAGGTTGAACGCCGCCATCTTCTCCTTTCGCCCGGTGATCGAGCGGTGCACGATGAAGCTCTTGTTCAGACGCATCAGGTCGCTGACGAACGGCTTTTGCAGCAGGTTGTCGCCGATGGCGATGCGTGGCGTCGGCAGCCCGGCGTGGTATACGGCGTAGTTGACGAAGGCCGGGTCCATCACGATATCGCGGTGGTTGGCCAGGAACAGGTAGGCGGTGCCGGACTTGAGCTGCTCGACGCCGGTGTAGGTCACGCCGTCGGTCGCGCGGTCGATGGTGTGGTCGACGTAGTACTCGACTTTGTCCTGCAGCGTGGCCACGGTGGTGACGCCGGCGAATTCACGGCGCAATTTGCGGGCGATCATCGGCTTGAGCAGCCAGCCCAGGGCGCCGGCAAAGCGCGGGAAGCGGAAGTGGGTCAGGATGTCCAGAAAGGCCTTGTCACTGAACAGTCGGTCCAGCACTGCCGGGACTTCGCTGTCGTTGTAAGGTCGGATGGTATCGAATTCGCCCATCATGCTCTCTTGTTAGAAACGGCTAGGGTAAGTAAAGGAAATACCAGGGTGCGGTGCGGGTAATGGGCCCGACCGAAAATAGCCCTGTAAATAGACCGGCGATTATACGCACAAGTCACCTGGGAGACCGCGATGGAAGAGCAATCGTACGAATGTCCTTATTGTGGGGAGGTGGTCACGGCATTGCTGGACCTGTCCGGGGGCGATCAGGAATATATAGAGGACTGCCCGGTATGTTGCCGGCCGATTACGTTCGAGCTGCAAGTGCACGGTGGCGAATGGATGCTGAATGTGCGCAGCGAAAATGAATGATGCGCAGCGAAAGTGATTAAACAGGTACGCCTATGCAGCGAATCTACGAACCCGAAAACCTGATGGAAGGCGAGTTGCTGCAACAGATGCTCGCCAGCGAGGGCATCGAGGCGCACCTGGTGGGGCGCCATTTGCTCGGTGGGACCGGCGAATTGCCGATATTCGGCCTGCTGGGGCTGGAGGTGGACAACGACCGGGCGATTGACGCCCGCGAGCTGATTACCGCCTATATCGGCGCGCAACCGTTGCCTGGCGACGAACCCGACAGCTTTCCCGACGTGCTGGTCTGTTAGGCTGTCGGTCGGTTTACCCCAAGAGTCGTGTTGCCCCATGTGTGGACGTTATGCCCTGTTTCGCTGGAATCCCGCCTTTGCTGCCTTGCCCGGCTTTCCGGCCGACCAGCAGCCCCAGTGGAACATCTCCCCGAACGACTCGGTGCTGATCCAGCGCCTGAGTGACGGCCAGCGCAGCCTGGCCCGCGCGCGCTGGGGCCTTACACCGCCCTGGTTGACTGATCTTTCGCGTACCCCCGCCCATGCCCGCGCCGAAACGTTGGCCGAGCAACCGATGTTTCGCGAAGCGTTTCGCCAGCGCCGCTGCCTGCTGCCCGCCAACGGTTTCTACGAATGGCGCGGCACCCAACGCAAGCGCCCCTACTGGCTGACGCCGGGGGAGGGCTCCAGCGTGTTTTTTGCCGCGATCTGGGAAGCCTACCCGGTGCAGGAACAAGTGTGGCTGAGCACGGCAGTGGTGACCCAGGCCGCGCAGAGCCAGCGCCGACCGTTGATTCTGGATGCGGCCGGGCAGGCCGCCTGGCTCGATCCCGAGACCCCCTTGCATGTGTTGCAAGGCTTGTTGGCCGGTGAGCCTGCGCCGCTGCGTGAGCGGGTGCTGGCTAATATGATCAATGACCCCAAGCTCAATGGGCCGGAGTGTCTGACTCCAGGTTGAGCTTTGGGCGCGCTGTAGGATGTATCTGAAAAACAGCGGCTACACGTCTGTTGTATCTGGCGTCGATACAAATGAGCGCCTACGATACGCGCCAGGTTTTCAGGGCGTTTTTTCAGGACGTCTTACAGGGAGAGAGTTGATGAAGAAAGCATTGGCGATAAGTGCATTGGCTGCAGCAGTGCTGCTGGCCGGGTGTCAGTCGGTCAACACCACCAGCGGCGGCGCGGTGGGGGTAGAGCGCAAGCAGTACATGTTCAGCATGCTGTCGAGCCAGGAAGTCGACCAGATGTACGCCCAGTCCTACCAGCAGACCCTTGGCGAAGCCAGTGGCAAAGGCCTGGTGGACAAGACCAGCGCCAACGCCAAGCGCGTGCAGGCGATTGCCAACCGTTTGATCGCCCAGGCACCGACCTTCCGCCCCGATGCGGCGCAGTGGAAGTGGGAAGTGAACCTGATCAAGAGCGACGAGATGAACGCCAACTGCGGGCCTGGCGGCAAGATCTTCGTGTACAGCGCGTTGATCGATAACCTCAAGCTCACCGATGACGAACTGGCTGCCGTGATGGGCCATGAAATCGCTCACGCCTTGCGCGAGCACGGTCGTGAAGCCATGTCCAAGGCCTACGGCATCGAGATGGCGAAGCAGGGCGCGGGTGCGTTGTTCGGCCTGGGCCAGGACAGCCTGGCGCTGGCAGACACCGTGGCCAACTACGGCATGACCTTGCCCAACAGTCGCAGCAATGAAAACGAAGCGGACCTGATCGGCCTGGAATTGTCGGCCCGCGCCGGTTACAACCCGAACGCGGCGATCACACTGTGGAACAAGATGGCCAAGGCCTCGGAAGGCGCGCCGCCGGAGTTCATGAGCACGCACCCGGCGTCTGACAGCCGTATCGCCTCGTTGCAGGCGGCGATTCCGAAGGTGATGCCGCTTTACCAACAGGCCAAAAAGTCCTGATATCCAAACCCTTGTGAAGCTCCAAATGTGGGAGGGGGCAAGCCCCCTTCCACAGTTGATTTGGGTTTACAGGTCTAGATCCAACCGCTGCTCTGCATCGCCTTGTACACCGCCACAACCGCCAGGATGAAAAACGCCGTGGCCGCCAGTCTCCGAATCAACGTCAACGGCAGCTTCTCCGCGGCAAAATTCCCCGCCAGAACCACCGGTACGTTGGCAATCAACATGCCCAGGGTGGTGCCAATAATCACCAGCCACAGCTCCGGGTACTGCGCCGCCAGCATCACCGTAGCGATCTGCGTCTTGTCACCGATTTCGGCGAGGAAGAACGCGATCAGCGTGGTCAGGAACGGCCCGAACTTGCGCGTAGTGCTGGCTTCGTCATCGTCGAGTTTGTCCGGTACCAGGGTCCACAACGCCGTGGCGCAGAAGCTCGCCGCGAGTATCCAGTGCAACACCGCATCCGAGAAGAAGCTGCCGAACCAGGCGCCCACGGCACCGGCGGCCGCATGGTTGGCCAGGGTCGCGGCGACGATACCGGCAATGATCGGCC
Source organism: Pseudomonas sp. S09G 359 (assembly GCF_002843605.1). Lineage (NCBI taxonomy): Bacteria > Pseudomonadati > Pseudomonadota > Gammaproteobacteria > Pseudomonadales > Pseudomonadaceae > Pseudomonas > Pseudomonas sp. S09G 359. The sequence continues at coordinate 1,067,519 of NZ_CP025263.1, forward strand.
AGGGCTTGCGAAAGCGAGCAGCGAGAATGAGCGCGAGCAGCTGCGTCTTGTCGCCGATTTCGGCCAAGGCAACGATTGCGGTAGGAACGAGTAGTGAATCCAGCATCAGGTAAGTTTCCAGGGGCGGGTCGACACGGCTATGACACGTACAGCCTTCCCGCCCCGGGTAAGGTGTTCGTGTCATAGGTCTTGTCAAACCCCGGTCCGTCTGTGCGGACTCCTGGGTCGCATACGCCATGGTCTGTTGACCAAGTATGTTGACGTATGCCGGACGAGCGTGGTGCTCGTGGGAGACTACTCCCCTAGGACGGAGCGGATTCTGCCTAGGCAAAATCCATTCGGCAAGCCTTCTTTTTCAAACGCCCGTCAGCCGCGCTTGGCACGGTAGATACGAAAACCATTGCCTTCGGCCTTGATCGCACACACGCCCAAATGCTCTTCGATCAGCGGTTGGTATTTGAGGAAGCTGTTGGCTACCAAGCGAAGTTCGCCACCTTTTGCCAGGTGTTTTGCCGCTTTTCGCAGCAGATTCTCGGTGGCGAAATAATCTGTGTGCACCCCGACATGGAACGGCGGGTTGCTCAAAATCGCGTTCAAACCCATCGGCGCGGCGTCGATGCCATCACCGGTCAGCACCTCGGCTTCCAGCCCGTTGGCGGTCAGGGTCAAGCGGCTGCTGGCGGCGGCGAAGGCGTCCACATCCAACAGGGTTACCGTGTTGTGCGGGTAGCGACGTTTTACCGCAGCCCCGAGCACGCCGGCGCCGCAACCGAAGTCCAGCAAGTGGCCGCTGGGCAACTTGTCCAGATGCTCCAGCAACAACTCGGTGCCGCGGTCCAGGCGACCGTGGCTGAACACCCCCGGCAGGCTCACCACTTTGAGCGGCCCTTCGGCCAGCGGCACCTCGAAGACTTGTGCCAGGCTTTCCAGCTCCACCGCTTGCGGGGCGTTGGCCACGGTGATTTGCCACAACTGGCAATGTCGCGCGCTGTCGAGCTTGCGCGGTTTGCCGAGCGGGATCATCTGTTTGGCGGCGCTTTCGATGCCGGCTTTTTTCTCCCCCACCAGAAACAGCTCGGCGCCGGGCAGGCGTGCGGCCACGGCGTTGAGCAGGTAGTCGGTGAGGTCCTTGGATTTGGGCAGGAAGATCACCGCCGCATCAAACCCACGCTCGGGCACATTCACGCCGAACTGGCTGCGCTCGGGGAAGCGGGTATCGAGCGCCGCCTGGTCGCCGGCATGCCAGCACCAGCCGTGGGCGTTGGGCAGGCGACCGAGCAAGTCGTCGGCAGGCAACCCTACCAGCAGCAGGTTGCCTTGAAAAAGTTCGGCCTGACGAAGCAGTACTTCACTGCGCGGATCCATGGTCTGCTCCTTGAAAAGGGGCGCAGTTTATCAACTCACAACCCGCAGCGGGGCGCCGTCGAAAAAGCCCCGGGCGTTTTCGGCCAGTTGGCCGACGATGCGCTGCCGCGCTTCACGACTGCCCCAGGCGTTATGGGGTGTGACGATCAGCCGAGGGATATCGCCAGCCAGCAGCGGGTTGCCGTTTACCGGCGGCTCCACACTGAGCACGTCGGTCGCCGCGCCGCCCAGGTGGCCACTGCGCAGGGCATCGGCCAAGGCCTGTTCGTTGATCAAGCCACCGCGCGCGGTGTTGACCACAAACGCGCCCGGCTTGAGCAGCGCCAGTTCCCGGGCGCCGATAAAGTCGCGGGTGTGCTCGTTGAGCGGGCAGTGCAGGGTGAGTGCGTCGACCTGGCTGAGCAGTTCAGCCAACGGTACGCGGTCGGCGCGGGCAGGGCGCCCGGGAATCGCGCCGAGCAGCACGCGCATGCCGAAGGCTTCGGCCAGGCGTGCCACGGCGCTGCCCAGCTCCCCATGGCCGAGCAGGCCGAGGGTCTTGCCTTCCAGTTCGACGATGGGGTGGTCCAGCAGGCAGAACTGCTTGGCCTCCTGCCATTTGCCGGCGGCCACATCCCGCTGATAATCCTTCAGGCGCGTCGCCAGGTTGAGCAGCAGCATGATCGTATGCTGCGCCACCGACGGCGTGCCATAGCCCTGGCAGTTGCTTACGGTGATGCCGTGGGCGCGGGCTGCTTCGAGGTCGACGTTGTTGGTGCCGGTGGCCGACACCAGGATCAGCTTGAGGTCCGGGCAGGCGGCCAAGGTTTCGGTGTTGAGGGCGATTTTGTTGCTGATCGCGACATGCACGCCTTGCAAACGATCGACCACATTCTGCGGGGTGGTGTCGCTGAACAACTGCAGGTCGCCGAAGCTGTTGCGCAGTTCGCTGAGGTCGAGGTCCCCCAGGTCCAGGGAAGGGTGATCAAGGAAGACCGCGCGGCGATTGTTCGTCATCAACTGTACCTTTTGTGCAAGGGTTCGAAGGCGTAATCTGCCGAGCCTATCAGATGAAATAATCCGTTACGTAATTGGAGTGAGCATGTACGCCGCCGAGTTTTTGACCGTAGCCCTGATTCACCTGCTGGCAGTGGCCAGCCCCGGCCCGGATTTCGCCGTGGTGGTGCGCGAAAGTGTTACCCACGGCCGCCGCGCCGGCACCTGGACCGCGCTGGGGGTGGGTTCGGCGATTTTCCTGCACGTGGGCTACTCGCTGCTCGGTATCGGCTTGATCGTGTCCCAATCCATCGTGCTGTTCAACGCGCTCAAATGGGCGGCCGCCGCCTACCTGCTGTACATCGGCTTCAAGGCCCTGCGCGCACAGCCGGCCAAGCCTGTCGCCGAGGGCGAGTTGCACCGCGAAGCGGGCGAGCGCACCCCGCGCGGCGCGTTTACCGCCGGTTTCGTGACCAATGGCTTGAACCCCAAGGCCACGCTGTTCTTCCTCTCGTTGTTCACCGTGGTGATCAACCCGCACACGCCGTTGGCGATTCAGGCGGGTTACGGGGTGTATTTGGCGGTGGCGACGGCGCTGTGGTTCTGCCTGGTGGCCATGCTGTTCAGCCAACAGCGTGTGCGTGCAGGATTTGCGCGGATGGGGCATTGGTTTGATCGGACGATGGGCGCGGTGTTGATTGCGATTGGGGTGAAGTTGGCGTTTACCAGTATGAAATAAGCCCTCAGGCGTATTTTATTTTGGGCATGACTGAGGCTCCGGCAAGTGCAGCGGGGTTTTGATCGGGTATTCAGGACTGCCGTAGGCGTAACAGGAGGTAGTGACCTGAAGTTCATCGCAGGGTAGGAAGTGGACGGTGAGACCGCAGACTTTTTGGTTTGTGTAGTCGGGGACTGGGACTAGTTTGGAGTGTTGGCGCTTTTGGGAGTCTATTTGCTTCTTCCACGCCAAAAACTTGGGCCAATCGCCATAACCGGAAAAGCCTTCTGAGCTGCCTGCTCCTGTCTCCCAATCAACCCGCACCGTCATCCCTGGCTTCCACTTCGAAGGCGCTACGTAACAGCAACCTTCACCCCCTCCCTGATAGGGTCCAATAATGTCGATACCTGAACGCCCATCGACACTGAAGTGGTTGATGGCCCAATGCGTATGGTTGACCGCCTCAAGCGTACTGGCCTGTGCATTCTGTGTAAGCATCAACCCCGCCAGCACACAAATGGCCCTGACCTGTGAATGCCACGCATAAAAGCGGCGTGCGAATATCGCGTCGGGTGCAAGCAGTTGAAAATCTGGCTCAGACCTGAGCATCTTTGAGCTCCCTGACGTTGGTTTCATAAGCCCGCCAAATCTCATTAATCGCTTTTTGAACCTCGGCAAGGCGTTCGGCGGTCATCAAGGGAGATGGTGTTGCAAGGGCGGGGTCAACGAACAGCGGCGTCTCTGCGCCCGCAACCATTGCCCCGTCTTCCTGGCGATACAGCGCTACATCCCTTCTGCCGGCATCGCCGAAAAACACCATGCGCAACTTGAAGTAACTGCCGAATGGCTCGCGTCCCGCTGCGTAAAGAAACCAGGCACGGGAGTCGTGGACATGATCATCGAACAGCGCGCGTAACAGCCCTTCAGGCTTGCTGGCGTTGCGGCTTTCATCGACGTTAAAACGCGTGTGCTCGTCGACGTAGTTGCGCTCGTTCCGGGGCGGTGGAAACAGCAGGCTGACCTTCGCCAAGGCACTGGCCTTCATCTGCTTGCGCTCGGCTAGCTCTATCTCGTGGACATGCGCGCCGGGAACAATGGCCATGAGGGCTACGCGTATGGGGATAGAGTCAACGATGTGTGGGCTGGAAAAGCCTCGCCCGAATTCTTCAGCCGCCTCGCGTAACTGGGTTTGTGCCATGTCGGCGTCGAAGTCCTTGATGCCTGGCTCAAGCGGTTGCTTGGGTTTGACGCTAAAGTGTTCGCGGGCTTTTTGCTCTTTGCGGCGCTGTTCGACGGCGGCCTGTTTTTTGTTACGGTTGGCCCGCGCCAGTTTTCGGGCGTTGTTATCGGCCTCGGTATCGCTGGCGTGTCGGTAGAAGTTAGTCTGTTTCAGCGTGGCGAAGGCATATCGGTCGATGCGCCAGGCGGTGATCCAGGCCATTTGGCTGGTTAGCGCGTTTTCCAGGGAGTCGGTGGTTGGGATGGGTCGGTAATGTTCGATTTGTTCGGGGGATAGCGGCCTTCCAGCCGGAGCTAGATCCAAGCTGATCTGGCGCCAAGCGTTGAAACGGTTGACTAGCATCGGCGCCACGATGAACTCCAAAACGGCTTCAGGTGGCAATGCACGCCAGAACTCATGGCGTAGTTCTTTTGGCAAAGCATCTTTTGGCACTTTTAAAGGTGCGCCATTGGCGTAGGCATCAGCATATATGTCGTGCAGTGCTATCTGGGATAGCAATAATCCATCCCCCTCGTCTCCGCCTTCTCTATACGCCTTCCCCTGATCTCCCGGCGGATACCCCCCTCCCTGATCCGAATGCATCCCTGGATACAGCACTTCACTACTATTGACCGGGTACCCCCCACCCTCCCGCCGAATCGAGTCCAGCGGAAAGCACAAACGTTGTTCATGACTGGCAACAATATGCAAACATCGCTTGACCAGGCTGCTGGTGGGCAACTCTTGGGTGCCATCCGCCCAGCCCATGTGCCCATCTGCCCCCGGCACAGCATGAGCAAGGCCCACCGAGGCCACGGTGTCCAGCAACCCCAGGTACTCCACGCTGATCGGAAGCTTCAAGTCGCCGGTTTGCAGCGCCGGTTGCGACTCGGTGGGCGATGACAGCTCATTCAACCAACTGACAAACGCCCGTGCCGCTGCTGCCCCGCGGGAAAACCCATACACATAGAGCTTGATTCCCAACAGTTTCGACGAACCAGGCGACGGTTGGGTCAAGGCGATAGTTAAGGGCCTGGTCAATGCTCCCAACTGTTTGCCGAACTGATAGCGCCGGAAGTTAGAGCCGATTGAGCCTTCAAAACTTGCTGGAGCGCCCATCGCCTCGACCGCTGCCTGCAAACTTGCGTTATCCAGCCGGGGCAATGCCAGCGCCTGGCGCAAGGCGTCGATGATCATCATCAGGCCCCAGTTGATCCGCTCTTCACCGAAAGCGGCCATAGCCAAGCCGATCTCGCTGTAATTCAGGTCGCCGACTTCAGGAAACGGCGTGCCCACACCGGGCATGTAGTACTTGAAGTACTGGCCGCTGCCCGTGCCCGCCGCGTCGGTCAATCTGCTGGCCTGGCTGCTATGGACAGTACCGCCAGCATGACCTTCGCCAATACTTGCGCGAAACAATCGGGCGATATTCGTCGGGTGCTTGGGGTCGGATAAATACAAATCGTTGTTGAGGTTATTACCCGTGCCGTCGAAGAACAGGCTGATATGCAAAGTTCGGCAGCATGGCGGTGTTACGCGGCGACCGGCAGCCAAACACAGCGCGTCATGGTAATCGCGCTCGAGTTGAGACTGGCGCCGAAGATTGTTATGAACCTGGCCCGCTCGAAAGGGTAGGCGCCCCTGTTCCGGAAACTGCGGCGGGTAACAGAAAGAGGCTTGATTCACTTCGGGCATGACTGAGGCTCCGGCAAGTGCAGTGGCGTTTTGATGGGGTATTCAGGACTGCCGTAGGCATAGCAGGACGTGGTGACCTGAAGTTCGTCGCAGGGCAGGAAGTGGACGGTGAGACCGCAGACTTTTTGGCCTGTGTAGTCGGGGACTGGGACTGGTTTGGAATGTTGGCGTTTTCGGGCTCGGACTTTGTCTCTCCAGCCCAGGTATTTCTCCTCGTTAGCGAAACCAGGAAACTCATCAGCCAGGCTACTCATCCCACTAGCTCCTGTCTCCCAATCAACCCGCACCGTCATCCCTGGCTCCCACTTCGAAGGCGCTACGTAACAGCAACCGCCACCCCCTCCCTGATAGGGTCCAATAATGTCGATACCTGAACGCCCATCGACACTGAAGTGGTTGATGGCCCAATGCGTATGGTTGATACCTTCGATGGTGCTCGCATGGATGCTCGGTACGGACAAGGCGTAGGCCAAACCGAGGAGCACGGGGAGTTGATACTTGGTACTCGCACGGATAGGCATGGGATTCATTTTCTGCCTTCGTTGGTTTTGCTATTCATGCGTTCCGCTCTGTGCGGCTTGAAGGATGGGTGCGCTGATGTACTGAAGAACATGCCTCTTGATCCCTGAGATTTGTTAATGCCCTGAGAATAAAGAGTTGCTATCGGTGACAAATGTCAGACGGTTCGCTTTTTAGAGAAGGGTGCTTCCTGATCAACTGGTGGGCTGAACAGGGCAAATACTGGCGCAAAGCCAGCAATCACTGGCCTCAACAAATCATTCCTTTGGCTGATTTGGCTGAAACATTTGCGCTCTACAGTGCAGAACGTTCAGCCAAGACCGTGCAGTCATAAAAGGGATTCGTATGTTGCAGACTCGTGTCATCCCGCCCGCCGAAGGCGCTTACCAGTACCCGTTGTTGATCAAACGCCTGTTGATGTCCGGGGCGCGCTACGAGAAAACTCGGGAAATCGTCTACCGCGACAAGCTGCGCTACACCTACCCGACGCTGATCGAGCGCGTCGCGCGCCTGGCCAATGTGCTCACCGAGGCCGGGGTCAAGGCTGGTGACACCGTCGCCGTGATGGACTGGGACAGCCACCGTTACCTGGAGTGCATGTTCGCCATCCCGATGATCGGCGCGGTGATCCACACCATCAACGTGCGCCTGTCGCCGGAACAGATCCTGTACACCATGAACCACGCCGAGGACCGCTTCGTGCTGGTCAACAGTGAGTTCGTGGGGCTCTACCAGGCCATTGCCGGGCAGCTCACCACTGTCGACAAGACCCTGCTGCTCACCGATGGCGAATCGAAGACCGCCGAGCTGCCCAACCTGGTCGGCGAGTACGAAACCCTGCTGGCGGCTGCCAGCACTCAGTACGATTTCCAGGATTTCGACGAAAACTCCGTCGCCACCACCTTCTACACCACCGGCACCACCGGTAACCCCAAGGGCGTGTACTTCACCCACCGCCAGTTGGTGCTGCACACCATCGGCGTGGCGACGATCATGGGCAGCATCGACAGCGTGCGCCTGCTCGGCACCAACGACGTGTATATGCCGATCACGCCGATGTTCCATGTGCACGCCTGGGGCCTGCCGTATGTGGCGACCATGCTCGGGTTGAAGCAGGTCTACCCCGGCCGCTACGACCCGGAATACCTGGTGGAGTTGTGGCGCAAGGAGAAGGTCACCTTCTCTCATTGCGTGCCGACCATCCTGCAGATGCTGCTCAACGCCAAGGCTGCTCAAGGGGTGGATTTTGGCGGCTGGAAAATTGTCATCGGCGGCAGCGCGCTCAATCGTTCACTGTATGAAGCCTCCAAGGCGCGTGGGATTCAACTGACCGCTGCGTACGGCATGTCCGAAACCGGGCCGCTGGTGTCCTGTGCCCACCTCAACGAAGAGTTGATGGCCGGCACCGAGGACGAACGCACCACTTATCGCATCAAGGCCGGTGTGCCGGGGCCGTTGGTGGAAGCCGCCATCGTCGACAGCGAAGGCAATTTCCTGCCCGCCGATGGCGAGTCCCAGGGCGAGCTGGTACTGCGCGCGCCGTGGCTCAGCGAAGGCTATTTCAATGAGCCGCAGAAGGGCGCCGAGCTGTGGGCCGGCGGCTGGATGCACACCGGCGACGTGGCCACCCTGGATGCGTTTGGCGTGATCGACATCCGCGACCGCATCAAGGACGTAATCAAGACCGGCGGCGAGTGGGTCTCGTCCCTGGCCCTCGAAGACCTGGTCAGCCGTCACCCGGCGGTACGCGAAGTAGCGGTGGTGGGCATCGCCGACCCGCAGTGGGGCGAGCGCCCGTTTGCCTTGCTGGTAGTGCGTGATGGCCATGTGATAGGGGCCCGTGAGCTCAAGGAACACCTCAAGCCGTTTGTTGAATTGGGCCACTTGAGCAAGTGGGCGATCCCCAGCCAGATCGCCGTTGTTACGGAAATTCCCAAGACCAGCGTGGGCAAACTCGACAAAAAACGTATCCGCATTGACATCATTGAATGGCAGGCCAACAACAGCACGTTCCTGTCCACCCTCTGACGGCCCTTGCCGTGCCCGTTCGGGCACGGCAATGCTCTATCTCGCACCTTTACTTGTGATTTGCCAATTTTCAGCCATCCTTGCCGCGTCGGCCTTCGCTGACATGGCGAAAGGGTTGTGGCAGACGGGTCGGTGATGCAAATCACACTTTAGAGGGATCAAGCACTACCCCCTGCTGGCTATAGTCCCTTCCAGAGTTTTTCACGGATGTTCCGCTTCGGGCCATGGGGGCTCGGCTGCCGAGCGGCATTGGAATCGTTGTATTCCGGCCGTTACATGCATCACAGAAAGAACTCACTGCCATAACAATAATGCACATGGAGTAGCGTCGATGACCTCAGTAAACCAGTTCTGGCGCCGGGCAAGACTGCCCCTGGCCGTCAGTCTCGCCTCTACGCTCGCCGGGCCCGCATTCGGCGTCAGTTTCAATATCGGTGAAATCGAAGGGAGTTTTGACTCGTCGCTTTCTGTGGGTGCCAGTTGGTCGACAGCTAAGCCCAACCAGGATCTGATTGGTGCCAACAACGGCGGCAACGGTTTGTCGCAGACCTCCGATGACGGCCACTTGAATTTCAAACGCGGCGAAACGTTCTCGAAGATCTTCAAGGGCATTCATGACCTGGAACTGAAGTACGGCGATACCGGTGTGTTTGTGCGTGGCAAGTACTGGTATGACTTTGAACTCAAGGATGAAAGCCGCGAGTTCAAGGACATCAGCGACAGCAACCGCAAAGAGGGCGCCAAGTCCTCGGGCGGGCAGATTCTCGATGCGTTCGTGTACCACAACTACTCGATTGCCGACGCGCCAGGCTCCGTGCGGTTTGGTAAACAGGTAGTGAGCTGGGGTGAAAGTACCTTCATCGGCGGCGGTATCAACGCCATCAACCCCATCGACGTGTCTGCTTTCCGTCGTCCGGGTGCCGAAATCAAGGAAGGCTTGATTCCGGTCAACATGTTCTATGTGTCCCAATCGCTCACCGACAACCTGTCGGCAGAAGCGTTTTATCAGTTGGAATGGGATCAGACCGTTACCGATAACTGCGGCACGTTCTTCTCTCAGCCTGACGTCGTTTCAGATGGTTGCAGCAATAACCTGCGCGTGTTGAACAGCCGTCAATTCCTGCCCGGTGCAGGGGCCTTTCTGCCCGGCCTGGCGAACAATGGTGTAGACATCAATAACGAGGGTGTTCTCGTTCGCCGCGGTCCCGACCGTGATGCGCGTGACAGCGGCCAATTCGGTGCTGCACTGCGCTATAACTTCGAGCCGCTGGACACGGAGTTCGGGGCTTACTTCATGAACTACCACAGCCGTGCGCCAATCTTCAGTGCCCAAGGTGCACCGCAAGCCGCCTACACTGGAGCAACGCCGGGAGTACCGGGTGCACTGCGCCCACTGGTGGTCGCGGGTAACTCCAATTACTTCATGGAATACCCTGAGGACATTCGTCTTTACGGCTTGAGCTTTTCCACTACCTTGCCTACCGGTACCGCGTGGAGTGGCGAGCTGAGTTACCGTCCTAACGCCCCCGTTCAACTGAGCACCACCGACATTTTGTTCGCTGGCGTGAAGCCGCTTGGTGGTCCCGTGCTGGGCAATGCGTCGTTGCTCACCGGGGCTCCAGGTCAGGACTTGCATGGCTACCGTCGTAAAGAAATCAGCCAGTTCCAAACCACCTTTACCCACTTCTTCGATCAAGTCATGGGCGCGAGCCGCTTGACCCTGGTGGGTGAAGTCGGCGTGACTCACGTAGGCGGCCTGGAAAGCAAATCGGACGTGCGCTACGGTCGTGACCCGGTCTTCGGCCCTGGATCGCTGCCGAACAACGCTTGTGCGAACTTGAACACATCAACTGCACAAGGTGCGGGTCTGTCGAACGCCAACGGCCTGAATACCAACTGCAACAATGACGGTTTCACCACAGCGACTTCCTGGGGCTATCGCGGTCGGGCCATTTGGGAATACCCGGACGTCTTCGCCGGTGTGAACCTCAAGCCGAACGTGGCGTGGTCCCATGACGTCAAGGGTTACTCCCCAGGTCCAGGCGCCAACTTTGAAGAGGGCCGTAAGGCCGTCAGCCTTGGCCTGGATGCCGAATACCAGAACACCTACACCGCTAGCCTGAACTACACCAACTTCTTCGGTGGCGATTTCACTACGGTGAATGACCGCGATTTTGTTGCGCTCAGCCTCGGCGTGAACTTCTAAGCACACTTTTTCAGCTGCATGTATTTTCAGGAAGAACCAGAACATGAAAATAACTAAAAGTCTGTTGCACGTAGGTGTGCTTGGGCTGTCGATCCTGGCGAGCAACGTCATGGCGGCAGTGTCGGCGGACGAAGCGTCCAAGCTGGGCACCACCCTGACTCCGATGGGCGCTGAAATGGCCGGTAACGCTGCCGGCACTATCCCGAAATGGACGCCACTGCCCACCAATGCCGGCGCCGTGGATGCGCGTGGTTTCCTGGCCAACCCTTATGCCAGTGAACAACCGCAATTCACCATCACTGCGCAGAACGTCGAGCAGTACAAGGACAAGCTGGCGCCGGGACAATACGCGATGTTCAAGCGTTACCCGGAAACCTTCAAGATGCCGGTCTACCCGACCCATCGCGGCGCCACGGTGCCGGCTGATGTGTTCGCCGCCATCAAGAAGAACGCCACCACGACCAACCTGGTGTCCGGCGGCAACGGCCTGGAAAACTTCGAAACCGCCGTGCCGTTCCCGATTCCGAAAACCGGCGTTGAAGTGATCTGGAACCACATCACCCGTTATCGCGGCGGCAGCGTGACGCGCCTGGTCACCCAGGCTACGCCGCAAACCAACGGTTCCTACAGTCTGGTGTACTTCAAAGACCAGTTTGTGTTCCGCGACAAGATGAAGGACTTCGACCCGAAAAACCCGGGCAACGTGCTGTTCTACTTCAAGCAGCAAGTGACCGCGCCGGCACGTCTGGCCGGTGGTGTGCTGCTGGTGCACGAAACCCTGGACCAGGTGAAGGAGCCGCGCTCGGCGTGGGTCTACAACGCCGGCCAGCGCCGTGTGCGTCGTGCGCCGCAAGTGTCTTATGACGGTCCGGGTACCGCTGCCGACGGCCTGCGTACCTCCGACAACCTCGACATGTACAACGGTGCGCCGGACCGCTACGACTGGAAACTGGAAGGCAAGAAGGAAATCTACATCGCCTCCAACAGCTACAAGATCGACGATCCGAAGCTCAAGTACGCCGACATCATCAAGGCCGGCCACATCAACCAGGACCTGGCTCGCTATGAGCTGCGCCGCGTCTGGCACGTGGTCGCGACCCTGAAGGAAGGCCAGCGCCACATCTACGCCAAGCGTGACTTCTTCATCGACGAAGACACCTGGCAAGCAGCGGTCATCGACCACTACGACGGTCGTGGCCAACTGTGGCGCGTCGCCGAAGCCCATGCCGAGAACTACTACGACAAGCAAGTGCCGTGGTACGCCCTGGAAACCCTTTACGACCTGCAGTCCGGCCGCTACCTGGCCCTGGGCATGAAGAACGAAGAGAAACAGGCCTATGACTTCGGCTTCACCGCCACCACCAGCGACTTCACCCCAGCCGCGCTGCGCCAGGACGGTGTTCGCTAAGCCATAGCGGTAGCCAAATGTGGGAGGGGGCTTACCCCCGATAGCGGTCTGACAGTCAAAAGATGCCTCGACTGATCCGCCGCCATCGGGAGTAAGCCCCCTTCCACATTTTTTGTCGCAGTTCTTTTTCAGGCAAATGTTGCAAAGATCTACAATTTCGCCGCTTTTACCGCTAGTCTGCGGACATCTGCAATGCCGACAACAGCCTTCTACAAGAGCCCGGCGATGACTGATCTGTCCCGAATTCAAGGGCCTGCCAGCGCGGTAATTCCGTCCCTGGAAGGTCGCTTCTACAGGCCACCGCTGCCTGACGGCTATGTGCTGCGACCGCGCCTGTGCGAACGGCTGGCTGCCGGGCTGGAAGGGCGGCTGTTACTGGTCAGCGCACCGGCGGGGTTCGGCAAGAGTTCGTTGGCGGTGGAGTTCTGCCAAAGCCTGCCGGCCCACTGGCAAAGCCTGTGGCTGGGGCTGAGCCCGCGCGACAATGACCCGGGGCGTTTTCTTGAGCGTCTGCTCGAAGGCCTGCAGCAATACTTCCCGCAACTCGGCAGCCAGTCCCTGGGCCTGCTGAAAATGCGTCAGCGTCACCAACCCTTCGCCTTCGAAGAGTGGCTCGATGGGTTGCTCGATGAGCTGACCGTGCACCTGTCCACCCGTGCACCGCTGTTACTGGTGCTGGATGATTACCATCTGGCCCAGGGCCCGGTGCTGGATCGCTGCCTGCAATTTTTCCTCAACCACTTGCCCGATGGGCTGGTGGTGCTGGTGACCAGCCGACAGCGCCCGGATTGGCACCTGGCGCGGTTGCGTCTGTCACGGCATTTGCTGGAGTTGCATGAGCAAGACCTACGCCTGACCCATGCCGAATCCCTTGCCGTGCTCGACCGTCACAGCAACTCCCTGCGTGGCGAGGCGCTCGACAACCTGATCCGTCGCAGCGAAGGCTGGGTGGCCGGCCTGCGTTTCTGGTTGCTGGCCGCTTCCGAAGCCGGCAGCGAAGGTGCCTTGCCGCAAAGCCTGCACGGTGGCGAAGGGTTGATCCGTGATTACCTGCTCGAAGAGGTGATCGACTGCTTGCCGGCCGAAGTGCAGGCGTTCCTGTTCGACACCGCGCCCCAGGAGCGCTTTTGCAGCGAGCTGTGCGACGCCGTGCGCGAAGCCCACGACAGTGCTGAAATCCTGCGTTACCTGCAATCCCACCAGGTGTTCCTGGTGCCGTTGGACGAGCAGGGTCATTGGTTCCGCTACCACCATTTGTTCTCCGACCTGCTGCGCAGCCGGCGCGCCAGCAGCAATGTGTTGCCGGCGGCCAGCCTGCACCTGCGCGCGTGTCGCTGGTTCAACGCCCAGGGTTTGATCGATGAAGCGGTGGAGCAGGCGTTGCGCGCCGGCCACCTGGATGTGGCCGCCAACCTAGTGCAGAACCTGTCCGAAGAACAACTGCTGGCCGAGCAGAATGTGGGCATGTTGCTGCGCTGGAAAATGGACCTGCCCGACAGCCTGCTGATCAGCACGCCGCGCTTGATCGTGCTGTACAGCTGGGCCTTGGGCCTGGCCTGCCAGTTGGATGCGGCGGAGGAGTTGTCCAGTTACCTCAGCCGCTTCCTGCCGGCGCCGTCGGCCACTGCGCAAAAATCGATGTTGGCTCAATGGCTGGCGCTGAGCGGGATCATCGCGCGCGGGCGTGGTGACCGCGAGCTGACCCAGCGCTATTGCAGCGAAGCCCTGGAAAGCCTGCCGCAACGGCGTTACGGGCAACGCTTGATGTGCCTGTCGGCGCTGTCCAATTTGGCCATCGTCGATGCCGACTTGTGGCGCGCGCGTGGCTTGAACCGCGAATCCCTTGAGCTGGCGCAGCGCGTCGGCAATCCGTTGTTCGAGGCCCTGGCCCATTACGACCGCGCGCGGGTATTGCAGGCGCGTGGCGAAATCCTGCGGTCCCTGGATGAAGTCCGCCAAGGCCTGCAACGCCTGCAGGGCCTGGCGCCCCAGCGACTGTACGCCGTGCGTGCGCGGTTATCGCTGTACGAAGGTTACTTGCTGCTGGTGCGTTTCCAGCCCGAAGCCGGCCTTGCCCGTTTGCGTGCCGGCCTTGCCGAAGCCCGCGCGTGCCGCGATATCAGTGTGTTGATCGGGCACTGCGTGATCGCCAGCTTCGAAGGGCGGCGCGGTGACTTTCCCAACGCCTTCGCCGAACTCGCCGAAGCCGAACGCCTGATGCACATCTGGGATGTGCCGCCGATCTACTACCTGGCGATGATCACCCTGATCAAATGCGAACTGTGGTTGGCCCAGGGCCGCACCGACCTGGCCGACGCCTGGCTAACCCGCCTGGGGCAGACCTACAACGGCGAGCACGCCGCCGCGGCGCCGGAGTTTCATCCACACCTGCCGCAACATATCGGGCTGCAACAGGCGGCACTGGATGCGATTCGCCATCAACCCGATGCCGCGCAGCAACGCCTGACAGAGCTGGCACAACAGGCCCACAACAGTGGGCGTCAGATGATTGCCCTGATGGCCCTGACCCAACAGGCGCAGTTGTTATTGGAAAGCGGCCATGAAGCCAAGGCGCGGCCGGTGTTGGCCCAGGCCCTGGAGGCGGGCGCAGGTGGCGCGCTGCAACCTTTTGAGCGGCTATTGGACAAGCACCCGGACTGGATGCGCGAGCAACTTGGCAAAGACCCCCATGGGCTGCTTAACCAGAGCCTGCTGACGTTTCTGCCCGCCGTCGCCGTTGTCGAACCTTCACCTAACCATGAAACCCTGAGCGCCCGGGAGCTGGCAGTGCTGCAGTTGATCGCGCAAGGCTGCTCGAACCAGGAAATCAGCAACCGGCTGTTCATCTCCCTCCACACGGTGAAGACGCACGCGAGCCATATCAACAGCAAACTCGGCGTAGAGCGGCGTACCCAGGCCGTGGCGCGCGCGCAGGAATTGAAGTTGATCGGCTAGCACTGACTCCCCGTGGCGAGCAAGCTTGTTGTGGCGAGCGAGCTTGCTCGCGTGGGGCTGCGAAGCAGCCCCAATCTGTTTTAATAGCGCAACTTTCTGATCTGCACCCGAGGCACCCCCATGACCACCGCCCCGCCGACGCTCATCCGCGAAACCTTCCCCGTCGGCCCCTTGCAGTGCAACTGCACCATCATCGGCGACCCCATCACCAAAAAGGCCATCGTCGTCGACCCAGGCGGCAACCATGAACTGATCCTGGCGCGCCTGGAAGCACTCGGCCTGAAAGTGGTGAGCATCATCCATACCCACGCTCACCTCGACCATTTCCTGGCGTCCGGCCAGTTGAAAGAAAAAACCGGCGCCACCTTGCACCTGCACAAAGAGGATCAATTCCTCTGGGACAACCTGGAGATGCAATGCCAGATGTTTCGTGTGCCCTACACGCCGGTGCCAGCGCCGGATCGTTGGCTGGAAGACGATGAGGAGCTGGCCTGCGGCTGCGGCGTGGCCCTGCACACGCCAGGACATACGCCGGGCTCGATGAGTTTCTGGTTCGCCGACGCCAAGCTGCTGATTGCCGGTGACACACTGTTTCGGCGCGGCGTAGGGCGTACGGATTTGTGGGGCGGCGACCAGGCGACCATTGTGCGTTCGATCAAGCAGCGGCTGTACACCCTGGACGAAGGTGCGACGGTGGTGACCGGTCACGGCCCGGATACGCGTCTAGGGGATGAAATGCGCGAGAACCCGTTTGTTCGCGCATGACGGTGCGGGGGAATAAGACGACTGGGCAGCTGTTCTACAGGAGACGTGTTGTAGCAAAAACACAGGCTGCATTCAGGATCTGTCTGCTACGGTTTCTGTAGCGGCGATGCTGCTAAAGGTTTTGTTACAGCTCAGGGCGCGGCCACGGAATTTTTACCGTTTGTCGCGTTCCAAACCCGGCACAGATCCATTGCCAATGTCCTTTGCACCACAGAATGCAAAAGTAGGAGCTTCCTTCATGTTCACTTCCCGTCGTCTGCTTGTTGTTGCTACGGTCGTAGCCCTGTTGTCTGGCTGCGCTTCACCTAATCCTTACAGCGGCGGCGGCCAGGGGCAGGCGAGTAATGAGTCCGGCGGCATGAGCAAGACCGCCAAGTACGGCGGCCTGGGTGCCCTGGCGGGTGCGTTGGCGGGTGCCGCCATCGACCACAACAACCGTGGCAAGGGCGCGTTGATCGGTGCCGTGGTTGCCGGTGCAGGCGCAGCGGGTTATGGCTACTACGCCGACCAGCAGGAAAAGAAACTGCGCGAAAGCATGGCCAATACCGGCGTTGAAGTTCAGCGTCAGGGCGACCAGATCAAGCTGATCATGCCGGGCAACATCACCTTCGCGACCAACTCTGATGCAATCTCCAGCAGCTTCTACACGCCGCTGAACAACCTGGCCAACTCCCTCAAGCAGTTCAGCCAGAACACCATCCAGATCGTTGGCTACACCGACAGCACCGGCAGCCGCCAGCTGAACATGGACCTGTCCCAACGTCGCGCGCAGAGCGTGGCCAACTACCTGACCTCCCAGGGCGTCAGCGCTGCCAACCTCAGCGCTCGCGGTGCCGGCCCGGATAACCCGATTGCCAGCAACGCCGACGTCAATGGCCGTGCCCAGAACCGCCGTGTTGAAGTCAACCTTGGCCCGATCCCTGGCCAGCAGTATGGCCAGCCAAGCGCCCAGCAACAGGCGCCACAACAGAACAACCAGTTCCAGGGCAACCCGTACTCGCAGTACCAGTAACTGCTCGTCACTAAAAAGGGCGCCGTGCAGTCAATGCACGGCGCCCTTTTTTGTGGCCCGAGGTTTTACAGGCGGAAGCGGCTCACCAAGGTGTTGAACGAGGTCGCCAGGTTCGACAGTTCCTGAGTCGATGCATTGGTTTGATGCGCACCGGCTGCCGTCTGCGTCGACAGGTCCTGGATGTTGACCAGATTGCGGTCGACCTCGCGCGCCACATGGGCCTGTTCTTCGGACGCGGTGGCGATCACCAGGTTGCGCTCGTTGATCTGGGAAATGCCCTCAGCAATCAGTTCCAGCGCTTCACCCGTGGCCTGGGCGAGGGCTTGAGTGTCGTTGACCAGCGCCTGGCTTTTGCTCATCGCGCCCACGGCCTGGTCGGCGCTGGCTTGCACGCTATTGATCATGCCTTCGATTTCCCCGGTCGACGCCTGGGTGCGGGCGGCGAGGGCGCGCACTTCGTCGGCGACCACGGCAAAGCCACGGCCCTGCTCACCGGCCCTGGCGGCCTCGATGGCGGCATTAAGGGCCAGCAAGTTGGTCTGCTCGGCGATGCCACGGATCACGTCGAGTACTTTGCCGATGTCGCGCACCTGGCCGGCCAGGTCCTTGACCCTGCTGGTCGATGAGTCGATTTCAGTGGTGGCCAGGTTGATTGCCGTGACCGCCTTGCGCGCCTGGTCGCGGCCATTGGTGGCCTGCTCGCTGGTGGTATGGGACGCCTCGGAGGTGGACACCGCATTGCGCGCCACTTCTTCAACCGCCGAGGTCATCTCGGTAACGGCCGTTGCCGCCTGCTGAATCTCATCGTTCTGGCGCACCAGGCCGCGGCTGCCGTTATCGGTGACGGCCGTCAGCTCTTCTGCTGCGGAAGCGAGTTGATCCGAGGCACTGGCAATCTGCTGGATCGTTTGTTTCAAGCTCGACTGCATATCGCTCAGGGCGCTCAGCAGTTGGCCGGTTTCGTCACGGCCGGTGCTGACGATGCTCTGGGTCAGGTCGCCATCGGCGATGCGACGTGCGCTGTTCATGGCGGTGGCAATCGGGCGACTGATCAGGCGGCTGACAAATAGGCCGAGCAGAATCGCCGCAATAAATGCCAGCACGATGCCTGAGTACAGGGTGTTCTTGGCAGACGCCTCCTGTGCCGTGGCGTCCCTCGCGCCTTCGGCCACCTGGCGGTCATTGGAGTCGACCATGATCGTCAGCTCGTCCATCACCGTGCGGTAGCTTTTTTGCAGGTCACCGAATAACAGCGCGCGGGCTTTTTCCAGGTCATGGGCCTGCAGCAGGGTTACGTACTGCTGGAGCATGGCCTGATACACCGGCCAGTCGCGATCCATCTTGTCGCCCGCCGCGCGCTCGTCGTCGGCCAGCGGTGTCTGGCGGTAGAGCGCAAATGCCTGCTCACTGGCCAGGCGGTTGGCATTCATCGAGGCGATGAACTCGTCCTTGACGCTTTGCGGTGCGTCACTGGCATAAGCGGTGTACAGCCGATAGAGGTCGCGGCTCTGGCCAACCGCTTTGGTTTTGGTCTGGGCGGTGTTCGAGACAGACACCAGGTTGTTGGTGAACACCAGCCTCAGGCTTTCCGACAGTGCAGATACCCCCCGGCTGCCGAGCACACCCACGCCCAAGGTGATCAGGGCGCACAGTGAGAAGGATGTGATCAGTTTGGTCGAGAGTTTTGCGTCGTTAAGCCAGCTCATCGGTTCGTCCTGGAAAGATGCTGATTGATTCATCAACGAATTGAGGGCCGGTACCGGAGTGGGTAGCGGCAGTTGTCGTACTACTATCGACAACTTCGTCCAGGACTGAAGGGTTACTGAATATTTCTCAGGGTTAAGCCGCTCTAAAACGCGGTTTTCGACAGGGTTTTTGGGTGTTTTTCGACCTGAATCCCGCTGAGATCCTCTGAAGGCCTTTGAGATCCCGCATAAGATAAATTCTATAAAAATTGTTATTTATCAATTTGTTATCTTGTTTTCGATGGCTTTTGAATTGTCGCCGAAAATCGGCGATGACAGCACATACGTGCAAGCATGGCGAAAATTGATAGAAATCCACCCATTTACTCTAAAAAACTCATTAGTGTTGCCAGCGTTCTTAGGCATTTCGCGCGCAAAAGCCCTATCTAGACGCTTCACGTCAGATCATAGATAGATGGCAAATGGCCTTTTAATATGTTGCCAAATATTGCCCAGCGTGAAATATTCGCCCCTTCTTGTCATAGGACGTCATATGACAGTATGAATTATTCGATAAGCCGATAGAGCTTACGAATCCGTGAAAGCCATGAGTGCAGTTTCGTAGGGTAAAAGAGATGCCGCGTAAAACGGTTAGGGAAAAAGGCATCAAACATGCCTTGGCAGGCGTGCTGACGCTTGTGGTTTGGGGGGCTGGCAGTGCGTACGGCCAGGCACTGGATGCCACGGCATCACCGGGCAAACGCCTGGCGGTTGCCGCGGATTGTGTGGCCTGCCACACCGCGCCCGGTGGGCAGCCCTTTGCTGGCGGCTATCCGCTCAGCTCGCCGATGGGGGTGATTTATTCGACCAACATCACGCCGTCCAAATCAGCCGGTATCGGTGGCTATACCGCCGAACAATTCGCCCGTGCGGTCAGGGATGGAGTGACGCCCGATGGCACGCACCTTTATCCGGCCATGCCGTACACCTCCTACGCGAAGATGACCGACACCGACGTGGCGGACCTCTACCAGTACTTCATGCACGAAGTGCAGCCCGTCGATGCGCCGACGCCGAAGACCGACCTCGACTTCCCGTTCAACCTCCGCGCATCCATGCTCGGCTGGAACGCATTGTTCCACAGCCAGAAACGCTTCACGCCAGACCCGGGCAAATCCGCCGAAGTGAACCGTGGTGACTACCTGGTGAATGCCCTGGCTCACTGCGACACCTGCCACACCCCGCGCAATGTGCTGATGGCGGCTGACAATAGCCAGCCACTCGCCGGCGGCGCGCTGGGCAGTTGGTATGCGCCCAATATCACCGCGGACAAAACCAGTGGCATTGGCGCCTGGTCCAGCGATGAATTGGTGGCGTACCTGCGCACCGGCCATGTCGAGGGCAAGGCACAAGCCGCCGGGCCGATGGCCGAAGCCGTTGAACACAGCCTGCAACATCTGGACGCTGTCGACCTCAAGGCCATTGCCGCCTACCTGCTGCAAACCCAGCCGATCAACACCGGCGAGGCCAAGCCCCGTCATGCGTTCGGCCAGGCTTCCAGCGATGAGCTGACCCTGCGGGGCGGCAAGCCCGAAGACAACCCGGGCTGGCATATCTTCAGCGGCACCTGCGCCAATTGCCATCAGCCTAACGGCCAGGGCACGCGGGAATACCCTTCGCTGTTCCACAACACCGCCACCAGCCGCAGCGACAACCTGATCGCGGCGATTGTCTACGGCGTGCACCGCGAAGTGGACGGCGTGGCTATCGACATGCCGGCATTTGGCCCGGATGCGCTGTTCACCGACCGCCTCAACGATCAGCAGATTGCCGACGTGAGCAACTACGTGCTTTCCCGCTACGGCAATGACGCGTTGAAGGTCACCGCCGCCGATGTGGCCCAGGTGCGTGCGGGTGGCCCCCAGGCACCGTTGGCGCTGATGGCCAAGTTCAGCATTCCGGCCATTATTCTGGCCTGCAGCCTGATTGCCTTGGCGGTGATCGTCATTGTTCGTCGCCGACGTCGGGAGGTTTGAATCATGCACTCATCACTGAATGCACTGTCGCGCCGCAGTCTGCTGCGCGGCTCGGTCACGTTGGGGTTGGCGGCGCTGATCAGCGGCGTGATGCCCTGGCAATCGGCCATGGCCAGCGCCCAGTCGGACGCGGACTTCGCGGCCCTGTCGCAGTTCCTGGTCAGTCGCCCGGTGAATGCCGTGCTGGCAGCGCGTTATTACGCGGCCCTGGATAAGCGTGCGCCAAACTTTGCCACCAACGTGATCGCCCTCAAGCAACTGGTGGCCGAGCGCGGCCTCAAGCACGTCGATGACTACCTGGCGCTGGCCGATGCCGATCCGTCGTTGAAGGCGACGGCCACCAGCATCATTGCCGCCTGGTACCTGGGTATTGTCGGTGAGCCGGCGGACGCCGAGCTGATCAGCTACAGCGAAGCGCTGATGTACCGCCCTACCCACGGCACCCTCATCATCCCTACCTACGGTGGCGGCCCGGATTCATGGGGCCCCAAACCTAAAGCCCCACAGGATTCCACACTATGAGCAACACTGAATTCGACGCTGACGTAGTCATCATCGGCTCCGGTGTCATGGGCGGGTTGATTGCGACCGGCCTGGCCAAGGCGAACAAGTCGGTGATCGTTCTTGAGGCCGGTCCTCGGGTCAATCGCCGTGATGTGGTTGAAACCTTCCGCAATGCCCCGGTCAAGCTGTCCCTGGCCAACGCCAAATTGCAGGGCGCGGGCTCACCGTACCCAAGCCTGCCGCACGCGCCGTCGACCTATGGCGATTACTTGCAGCAGGTCGGTCCGGTCAAATACAACACCTCGTATTTGCGGGTGGTGGGCGGCACTACCTGGCACTTTGGTTCATCGCTGTGGCGTATGTTGCCCAACGATTTTCGCTTGAAGTCGTTGTATGGTCGCGGCCGTGACTGGCCGATCAGCTACGACGAGCTTGAGCCGTTCTATGCGCGTGCCGAAACCGAGCTGGGCGTGTCCGGCGTCGATGGCCAGGATGAAAGCGGGCAGGGCGGCGATGCGTTCCCGCCGCGCTCGATTCCGTACCCGATGGAAGGGCTCAAGCCCAGCTACATGTTCACCCGGCTCGCGGAGATGCTTGGCAAGGGCGGCTACAACCCGATCCTGGAGCCCAATGGTCGCGCTACTCGCCCCTATGGCAAGCGGCCGCCGTGTGCGGGCAATAACAACTGCAACCCGGTGTGCCCGATTGCCGCCAAGTACGATGGCTCGATGCATATCGACGAGGCCGAGCGCCATGGCGCCAAGGTCCTGGAAAACTCGGTGGTGTACAAAATCGAGGCCGGCGATGACGGCAAAATCACCGCCATCTGGTACATGCGCCCCGACAAGTCGACCCACAAGCTGACCGCACGCTATTTTGTGTTGGCTGCCTATGGCATCGAATCGCCCAAGCTGCTGCTGATGTCGACCTCTGACAAATACCCCAACGGCATTGCCAACTCGTCCGACCAGGTGGGTCGCAACCTGATGGACCACACCGGCATCAGCATGAACGTGATGACCAAGGAAGACATGTGGCCGGGTGAAGGTCCTACCCAGTTGCTGGTGTACCTGAACAGCCGCGACGGTGCGTTCCGCAAGGATTACCCGGGCTACAAGATCAAGGTGCGCAACACGGTTCCCACCTCGCAGATTACCTCCAACCTGATTGCCAAGGGCGTGCTGGGTTCCAAGCTGGATGAGCAGATTCGCTTGCAGTCGGCGCGTTCGCTGAACTGGGCGGTGGACTTCGAAACCCTGCCGCTGCCGGAAAACCGCGTAACGCCGAGCAAGACCAAGTTCGACGCCATCGGCCTGCCGGTGCCCGAGATCTACTACAGCGTTCCTGACTACTGGCATGCCGGTAAAGAGAAAGCCCTGGAGGACTTCAAGCAGTTCGCCACGTTGCTGAACGCCGATATTCTCAGCACGGACGTCGGCTTCCAGAACCGTCAGCACATCATGGGCACGACCATCATGGGGGATGATCCCAAGGACTCGGTGGTCGACCGCGATTGCCGCAGCCATGACCATGCGAACCTGTTCATCGCAGGTACCAGCGTGATGCCGTCGTCGTCCTGCGTGAACCCGACGTTGACGGGCGCAGCCTTGAGTATTCGCATTGCCGATGTTCTGGTGAGCGAAGTCTGATCCGCCGCGCAATAAAAAAGCCCCCTGACGCCAATGGCGCAGGGGGCTTTTTCGTACTGGGCTACATCAGTCGATGTATTCAAACACTTTTACAATCTTCTGCACGCCCGACACACCCTGTACCAGGTTGGCTGCCCGGGTCGCTTCCGCCTGGGTCAGCAGGCCCATCAGGTAAACGATACCGTTGTCGGTGACGACTTTGATGCGCGAACCTGGGATCGCGTTATCGGTCAGCATCTGCGCCTTGATCTTGGTGGTCAGCAGGGCGTCGTTGCTGATGGCCAGCAAGGTGATCGGGTCCATGACCTGCAATTCGTTGTGTACTTTCTTCACTCGCTGCACGGCCGCGGCGGCTTGCTCAGCCTGTGCTTTCAGGTCGGCGCGCGGCGTTTGGCCGGCGAGCAGCACCACGCCGTTGAAGCTGGTTACGACGATGCGCGAGGCACCGTTGCCCAGGTCGGTGGCGGCCTTGGCGACGTTCACCTCTACTTTGGTTTCGATCAGCGAGTCATCAATCTTGCTGCCGAAGGTGCGGGTACCCTTGTCGTCCTGGATGGGGGTGTCACGTGTCGCGGTAATGGCCGTGCTGCAACCGCTGATGCCGAGGCACAGCGCGATAGCCAATAGGCTGAGACTTTTAACGGTCATTCTTCACTCCCGAACAGTTGGCTGTCGATCAGATCGCACAGGCAGTGGATCGCCAGCAGGTGGACTTCCTGAATACGTGCAGTGACATTGGCCGGGACGCGAATCTCCACGTCCTCGGGCAGCAGCAGCGAAGCCATGCCGCCGCCGTCGCGGCCGGTCAATGCTACGACAATCATTTCGCGATCATGTGCGGCCTGGATCGCCTGAATAATGTTCGCCGAGTTGCCGCTGGTGGAAATCGCCAGCAACACATCGCCCGGTTGGCCCAGGGCGCGGATCTGCTTGGAGAAGATTTCGTTGTAGCTGTAGTCGTTGGCGATCGAGGTGATCGTCGACGAATCGGTGGTCAGCGCGATGGCCGGCAGGCTCGGGCGCTCGCGCTCGAAGCGGTTGAGCAGCTCGGACGAGAAATGCTGGGCATCACCGGCCGAACCGCCATTACCGCACGAAAGCATTTTGCCTTCGTTGAGCAAGGCGTTGACCATGACCTGACTGGCTTGCTCGATGTGCGGTGCAAGTACGTCCATCGCCTGTTGCTTGGTGTCGATGCTGGCCTGGAAAAGCTGGCGAATTCGGGATTGCATGTCCATCTGTGTGACCTTAAGTAGCGCGGCTGTTTGGCACAGGAATGTGCAGCCCGCAAAGCAAAGAGCAAAAGTGTGTGGTGAAGATGCCCGGCGAATCAGCTGTCGAAGGCACTTTTGAGCCAGTTCAGATCAGCCTTGCCAGACGGTGTGCTTTCTATGGCAACCACATCGAAACGGCAGGGGGAGTCGGCCCAGCGATGCTCTTTTTGCAGGTAAAACTGCGCGGCGAGTATCAGCTTCTGACGCTTGCGCCCGTCGATACTGGCGAGCGCGCCACCCCATTGTGCGTGTTTCCGGTAGCGGACTTCGACGAATACTACTGTATCGCCGTCAAGCATGACCAGATCAAGCTCGCCGCGTTTACACAACCAGTTCTGCGCCAGAAGGCGCAGACCCTGTTGTTGCAGGTATTTCAGAGCTTGAAGTTCGGCATCCTTGCCGCTTTGTGCGCTGGACCGCTCGGGCATCAGCGCGGGGTGTCCGGCAGGCGCTGGACTTCGCCACCGACGAACTTGGCCCATGGCATCTGGCGGTCAACCCGCTGGTTGGTGCTGATGCCCAGGTTGCCCGAGAGGCCGTCAACCCGTGTATCCGGGAGTGCCTTGAGCTGGCCCAGGCGCGGCGCCAGGCGGTAGGCGTCTACACCCATCGCGTACAGGCGGCCGAGGCTGCCGTTGGCTTGCGGCCATTGTGCGGCCACCTGGTTGCGCAGCGGGTCGGTGGTGTTCAGCAGCCAAGGGGTTTCGCAGAACATCACGTTGGTCATGTCCAGGTACTGGTTTTTGTCACCGCTGGCGCTGAACACGTGGGACGTGGCGTACACCGGTACATCACCGGCATATTGGAAGTTCAGGGTCGGCTTGATCTGCTGGGCCAGTTGCGGGGTGACGGCCAGGAAGATGAACTCGATGTCCTGGCGACGCGACGGTTGTGCCGCTACGTCAGTGCCCACGGTGCTTTGCAGGCTCTTGGCGCGCCCTTCGCTTTTACGCAGCTGGAACAGGTCGGCAATTTGCTGGGCCAGGGCGACGGGCTGGTCGACGTACTCGACACCCACGACAGTACCGCCGTTGGCTTCCCAATCCTGGCGGAAGGCTTTGTAGACGCGCTCACCCCATTCGCCACGGGGCACCATGGCGGCTGCGCGGTGCAGGCCGTCGGCACGGGCGCGGCGCGAGACTTCGCGCGCTTCATCTTCAGCCGCCAGGCCAAACTGGAACAGTTGCGCCGGGCCCTGGTCGGTTTCGCTGTAGTTCAGGGCCAGGGTGGTGATCGGCAACTGAGGGCGCGCGCTGAGCTGTTTGACCAGCGGTTTCTCCAGCGGGCCGACGACCAGTTGCACGCCGGCAGCCTGGGCCTTGGCGTAGAAGTCGTCGAGGGAGGTCAGGCGCGAGCTGTCATAGAACTCGATGACCGGCGGCTTCTGCCCGGCTTGTTCAGCCTGGTAGTGGGCAGCCATGAAGCCTTCGCGCAGCGCTTTGCCGACGGAGGCCAACGGGCCATCCTGCGGCAGCAGCAGGGCGATCTTGCTCAGGGGCTGGCTGGCCAGTTCCTTGAGCTTGGTCAGCGGCGTCGGCAGGTTCACCGCCGCCGGGTGGCCCGGGTTCTGTGCGCGCCAGGTGTCGATCGCCGCTTGCTGTTGCTCAAGCGTACCGGCGCCCTTGACCGCCTGGGCCAGGCTGATCCAGCCGTCGAGTACCGGGTTGCCGCTGGCTTGCAGCTGTTCGGCCGGCAGGGCGGCAATCAGCGTCCAGATGGCTTCATGGTTGCTTTTGGCGGCGTCGCCACTGAGCAACGGCGCCATGGCCACACGTTCACGCGCGGCGGCCAGGGTCTGGCCAT
Organism: Pseudomonas sp. S09G 359; assembly: GCF_002843605.1. Lineage (NCBI taxonomy): Bacteria > Pseudomonadati > Pseudomonadota > Gammaproteobacteria > Pseudomonadales > Pseudomonadaceae > Pseudomonas > Pseudomonas sp. S09G 359. The sequence continues at coordinate 1,093,335 of NZ_CP025263.1, forward strand.
CGGCTTCGTACGCGCGGGCATGCACGCTGCCGGTGCGAACCTGCTGTTCAGCCGGCAGGTCCTTCAGGTTTTGCAGGCTTGGATGGTTCAAGGCGGTCAGTGCGGCCTTGGGCTGGTTGCGCGCCATGGCCAGTTCGGCGGCCAGGGTGCTGGCAAACACTTGCGGAGCGGGTTTGAGCACGTCCAGAGGCACTTGCGCCAGAATCTGCGCCGAGCGTCCAGGGTTGTTCTGTTTGTAGGCCATGTCAGCTGCGCTCAGGCGCAGCAGTGCCGCCTGTTCTGGCGTCTTGGCGGTAGTGGCCTGTTCGAGCAGTTGCTCGATACTGGCGTCCGGGGTCCGTGGAAGGTCGCCAAGGCTGGACGAGGGCGAGCTGGCACACGCGGCCAACAGGGCAGCGAGGCAGAGGGCGGAGAGCAGCCGCAGGCAAGCGATCATGTAAGTGTTCCTGATACCGATCAAATTAGCGTGGAATTGTACCCAAGCACTGGCCCAGGCGCGATGTTACTGGCGTGAAACCGTCGATTTAGGTCGTGCAAATGTTGCTGTGAGCCATCAATGGCTTAAAAGGCATCGGCCGTGATGGCATATTTTCACGGCGCCTACGCGCTACAATGTGCCCTTTGCCAATCATCGAGGTGTGCGTTTTGACTGCTCCAGGTCCTTTGAATTCCACTGCAGGCTCGCTTTTTGTCGTGGCGACGCCCATTGGCAACCTGGACGACATCAGTGCCCGGGCGCTGAAAGTGTTGCGCGAGGTTAAATTGATCGCGGCCGAAGATACGCGGCACTCCCAGCGGTTGATGCAGCATTTTGGCATCAGTACGCCATTGGCGGCTTGCCACGAGCACAACGAGCGCGAAGAAGGCAGCCGTTTTATCCAGCGTTTGCTGGCGGGCGACGACGTAGCGCTGATCTCCGATGCGGGCACGCCGTTGATCTCCGATCCTGGGTATCACCTGGTCCGTCAGGCGCGGGCCGCTGGTATCAATGTAGTGCCTGTTCCGGGAGCGTGCGCGCTGATCGCCGCGTTGTCGGCAGCAGGCCTGCCGTCGGACCGGTTTATTTTCGAAGGTTTCCTGCCGGCCAAGGCCGTGGGGCGGCGTGCGCGTCTTCAGGCGGTAAAGGAAGAGCCGCGCACGCTGATCTTTTATGAGGCCCCGCATCGCATCCTTGAATGCCTGCAGGACATGGAGCTGGTCTTTGGCGGCGAGCGCCTGGCGTTGTTGGCCCGTGAACTGACCAAAACCTTCGAAACCCTCAAGGGCCTGCCCCTGGAAGAGCTGCGCGCGTTTGTCGAAGGCGACAGCAACCAGCAGCGCGGCGAATGTGTGGTGCTGGTGGCGGGCTGGACGGCGCCGGAGAGTGAAGATGCGGTGGGCAGCGAAGCCATGCGCGTGCTCGACCTGCTGCTCAAGGAAATGCCCCTCAAGCGTGCCGCCGCTCTGGCGGCGGAAATTACCGGGGTGCGCAAGAACGTGCTGTATCAAGTCGCGCTGGATAAACAGAAAGCCGAATAGTTCCGGGGTTAAACCGGTATTCCGTCTGAACGTGATGGCAATGCTGTACTTTTAATACTTGTCCTGAGGCCGCCGTGCCGTTAACCTGCGCGGCGGAGAGTCGATTGGACAGTCGCTGCCCTCTATGAAAATTAGGGGGGGGAGGAAAGTCCGGGCTCCATAGGGCGAAGTGCCAGGTAATGCCTGGGAGGCGTGAGCCTACGGAAAGTGCCACAGAAAATAACCGCCTAAGCACTTCGGTGCCGGTAAGGGTGAAAAGGTGCGGTAAGAGCGCACCGCACGACTGGCAACAGTTCGTGGCTAGGTAAACCCCACTTGGAGCAAGACCAAATAGGGTCCCAAGGCGTGGCCCGCGCTGGGACCGGGTAGGTTGCTAAAGATGTCCAGTGATGGCCATCGTAGACGAATGACTGTTCAAGACAGAACCCGGCTTACAGATCGACTCTCCACCTTTTTCCTTTTGTCCGAATCTCGGGCAAAAACCCGGTAGTAACGCAAGAATCCCTCCCTGCCGAATCATTGGCAGATGCATCTTCGTAATACCAAAAAAATCTTACTCTTAATAAATTACTTTAACTTTAAGCCGTAGCTCTTTGAGCTATTTGCGCTTGCCGGGCCAAAAACATCGCCGAACTCTGGTTTCTCCTCCGTTTACGCTCCTAAATCTCCGTTCTGTAAGGCTTTTCCTTGAATCCGCGCCTTGACGGTGTGGTGGGCGCATTCCTATAGTGTGCGCAAGTGGCGGAAAGTGGCACAAAGTGGGTTTTTTGAACGTAAAACGCTAAAATTTGGAGAAACGCATCTGTGTTTCGCGGAGCTAACGCTATCAGTCTCGATGCAAAAGGCCGTCTCGCCATGCCGAGCCGGTATCGTGACGAGCTGATTTCGCGAAGTTCCGGACAGTTAATCATCACCATTGATGCCGTTGATCCTTGTTTGTGTGTTTACCCCCTCGATGAGTGGGAGTTGATTGAAACCAAGTTGCGCGCGCTGCCTTCATTGCGTGAAGAGAACCGCCGCCTCCAGCGTTTGCTGATTGGTAATGCCGTCGACCTCGAGCTCGATGGCAGTGGTCGTTTCCTGGTGCCCCCGCGTCTGCGCGAGTACGCCAAGCTCGATAAGCGCGCAATGCTGGTCGGCCAACTGAACAAGTTCCAATTGTGGGACGAAGATGCCTGGGATGCTGTTTCTGCAGCGGACCTGGCTGCTATTCAACAACCGGGCGCTATGCCTGATGAACTGCGTGATTTGATCCTGTGACTATTGATAGCGGCTTTAACCACATCACCGTACTGCTTGACGAAGCCGTTGAGGCTCTCGCCGTACGCGCGGATGGCTGCTATTTGGATGGCACCTTTGGCAGGGGCGGGCACAGCCGGTTGATACTCAGCCAGCTCGGGTCCGACGGTAAGCTCCTCGGGTTCGACAAAGACCCCCAAGCGATTGCCACCGGGCAAGCGCTAGCGGCCGAAGACGGCCGCTTTGTCGTTGTGCAGCGTAGCTTTGCCGAGCTGGGTGCCGAAGTGGCCGAACGCGGCATGGCAGGCAAGGTGGCCGGGGTTTTGCTCGACCTCGGCGTGTCTTCGCCGCAGCTTGACGACCCCGAGCGCGGCTTCAGTTTCATGAACGACGGCCCGCTCGATATGCGCATGGACCCGACCCGTGGGGTCAGTGCCGCGCAGTTCATCGCCACCGCTCCGGTAGAAGAAATCGCCCGTGTCTTCAAAGAGTACGGCGAAGAGCGCTTCGCCGGCCGCATGGCCCGTGCCGTGGTCGAGCGTCGCGAAATCCAGCCGTTCGAACGCACCGCCGACCTCGCCGAAGTGCTGAAGGTCGCCAACCCTGCGTGGGAAAAAGGCAAGAACCCGGCCACCCGTGCATTCCAGGGCCTGCGTATTCACGTCAACAACGAATTGGGCGACCTGGAGGCTGGCCTCGAGGCCGCCCTCGAGGCGCTGGAAGTGGGCGGTCGTCTGGTGGTGATCAGCTTCCACTCCCTGGAAGACCGTATCGTCAAACTGTTCATGCGTCGCCTGGTCAAGGGTGAGTCCGACAACCTGCCGCGCAACCTGCCGGTACGTTTCGAAGCCTTTGTGCCGAAAATCAAAATCCATGGCAAAGCGCAGTTCGCTTCCGAAGCCGAACTCAAGGCCAACCCACGCTCCCGCAGCGCCGTCATGCGCGTCGCGGAGAAGTTGCGGTGAGCAAGCTTTTCGCCAAGCCCCTCCCGGGCGGCAGCTTCTTTATGTTGCTGCTGTTTGTGGGCGTACTGATTTCCGCGATTGCGGTGTCCTACAGCGCGCACTACAACCGCCAACTGCTCAATACCCTGTACGGGGAATTGAGCGTGCGAGACAAGGCGCAGGCGGAGTGGGGCCGGCTGATCCTGGAACAAAGCACCTGGACGGCGCATAGCCGCATCGAAGTGCTGGCCACCGAACAGCTGAAAATGCACATCCCGGGCGCGGCCGACGTTCGCATGGTGGCGCCATGATGAAACTCGAAGGCGCACTCTATCCATGGCGTTTCCGCCTGATGCTCGGCTTGCTGGCATTGATGGTGGGGGCGATTGCCTGGCGGATTGTCGACCTGCAAGTGGTCGACCGCGACTTCCTGATCGGCGAAGGCAATGCCCGTAGCCTGCGGCATATTCCTATTCCCGCGCACCGTGGCCTGATCACCGACCGTAATGGCGAGCCTTTGGCCGTCAGCACCCCGGTGACGACGCTGTGGGCCAACGCCAAGGAGCTGCAGGTTGCCAAGGACAAGTGGCCGGCACTCGCGGCTGCACTTGGCCAGGACCCGAAAGCCTTGTCCGAACGCCTGGAAGCCCAGGCCAATAAAGAATTCATCTACCTGGTTCGCGGCCTCACGCCCGAGCAAGGCCAGCAGGTGCTCGACCTTAAAGTCCCGGGTGTCTATGGCATCGAGGAATTCCGGCGTTTCTACCCGGCCGGTGAAACCACCGCGCATATGGTCGGGTTTACCGACATCGATGATCACGGCCGCGAAGGTGTGGAACTGGCCTACGATGAATGGCTGGCCGGGGTTCCCGGCAAACGACAAGTCATCAAGGATCGGCGCGGCAGGCTGATCAAGGATGTCCAAGTCACCAAAAACGCCAAGGCCGGTAAGCCCTTGGCGTTGTCGATTGACCTGCGCCTGCAATACCTGGCCAACCGCGAGCTGCGTAACGCGATCATCGAAAACGGCGCCAAGGCCGGCAGCCTGGTGATCATGGACGTGAAGACCGGCGAGATCCTCGCCATGGTCAACCAGCCCACCTACAACCCGAACAACCGTCGCAACCTGCAACCGGCGATGATGCGCAACCGCGCGATGATCGACGTGTTCGAGCCGGGTTCGACCATGAAAGCCATCTCCATGAGTGCCGCCCTGGAAACCGGACGCTGGAAACCCAGCGACAAGGTCGAGGTCTACCCGGGCACCTTGCAGTTGGGCAAATACACCATTCGTGACGTATCCCGCACCGAAGGCCCTGTGCTGGATCTGACAGGTATCCTGATCAACTCCAGTAACGTTGGCATGAGTAAGGTTGCCTTCGATATCGGCGGCGAAACCATCTACCACCTCGCGCAAAAAATCGGCCTGGGCCAGCCCACCGGCCTCGATTTTCCGGGCGAGCGCGTGGGCAATTTGCCCAACTACCGCGACTGGAAAAAAGCCGAGACGGCCACGCTTTCCTACGGCTACGGCCTGTCGGTGACCGCCATCCAGCTGGCTCACGCTTTCTCTGTATTGGCCAATAACGGTCGCATGGTTCCGCTCAGCCTGATCCACGTCGACGAAGCGCCGAAAGCCACCCAGGTGATCCCGGAAAACGTCGCCAAGACCATGCAAGGCATGTTGCAACAAGTGATCGAAGCACCGCGCGGTGTATTCCGTGCCCAGGTGCCGGCGTATCACGTGGCGGGCAAATCCGGTACGGCCCGTAAAACCTCGGTGGGCACCAAGGGCTATGCCGAAAACTCCTACCGTTCGCTGTTCGCAGGCTTCGGCCCGATGAGCGACCCACGCTATGCCATCGTCGTGGTGATCGACGAGCCAAGCAAAGCCGGTTACTTCGGTGGCCTGGTATCGGCGCCGGTGTTCAGCAAAGTGATGTCCGGCACCCTGCGCCTGATGAACATCACGCCGGACAACCTGCCGCCGACCCAACAAGCGAATGCCGGACCACCGGCCGCTGCTGTTAAAGCCAATGGAGGGCGCGGCTGATGTCTCTTAGCCTGAACAAGATTTTTGCCCACGCTGGCCGTGATCTGCTGATTCGCGAGTTGAGCCTGGACAGCCGCAATGTACGCGCGGGTGACCTGTTCCTCGCGGTGCCGGGCGGCAAGTACGACGGTCGTGCACATATCGCCGACGCCCTGCAACGCGGTGCCGCAGCCGTGGCGTATGAAGTGGAAGGCGCCACTGTGCTGCCGATCACTGACGTGCCGTTGATTCCGGTCAAGGGCCTGGCCAAGCAACTGTCGGACATCGCCGGGCGCTTTTATGGCGACCCGAGCCGCCACCTCAACCTGGTGGGCGTCACCGGCACCAACGGCAAGACCAGCGTGACCCAGCTTGTCGCGCAAGCGCTGGACCTGCTGGGCCAGCATTGCGGCATTGTCGGCACCCTGGGCACCGGTTTCTACGGCGCGCTGCAAAGCGGCCTGCACACCACGCCGAACCCGATCGCCGTGCAAGCGACCCTGGCCGACCTGAAGAAGGCCGGGGCCAAGGCGGTTGCCATGGAAGTGTCGTCCCACGGCCTGGACCAAGGCCGCGTGACCGCGCTGGCGTTTGATGTGGCGGTGATGACCAACCTGTCCCGCGATCATCTTGATTACCACGGCACCATGGAGGCGTACGCCGCCGCCAAGGCCAAGCTGTTTGCCTGGAATGACCTGAAGTGCCGGGTGGTTAACCTGGACGATGAGTTCGGCCGCCAGTTGGCTGCCGAGGACAGCGAAGCGCGCCTGATCAGCTACAGCCTTAAAGATGCCAGCGCGTACCTGTATTGCCGCGAAGCCCGGTTCAATGACGAAGGCGTGCGCGCCACGCTGGTCACGCCTCAGGGCGAACACCATTTGCGCAGCACCTTGCTCGGTCGTTTCAACCTGAGCAACGTGCTGGCTGCCATCGGCGCCTTGCTCGGCCTGGATTACGCCCTTGATGAAATCCTGCGTGTGCTGCCCAAGCTCGAAGGCCCGGCCGGGCGCATGCAGCGCCTGGGTGGCGGCACTCAGCCGCTGGTGGTGGTCGACTATGCCCACACGCCGGATGCCTTGGAAAAAGTCCTCGAAGCCTTGCGCCCTCACGCCAAGGGCAAGTTGCTGTGCCTGTTCGGCTGTGGCGGTGATCGCGATCGCGGCAAGCGCCCGCTGATGGCCGAGATTGTCGAGCGCCTGGCCGATGGCGTGCTTGTCACCGACGACAACCCACGCAGCGAAGACCCGAGCCAGATTTTCGACGACATCCGGGCAGGCTTCAAAGACGCGTCCAAGGCCACCTTCGTGGCGGGTCGCGGTGCGGCCATTGCCCAACTGATCGCCAGCGCCAGTGCCGACGACGTGGTGGTGTTGGCCGGTAAAGGCCACGAGGACTATCAGGAAATCAATGGCGAGCGGCATGCCTTCTCCGATCTGGTCGAGGCCGATCACGCCCTGACTGCCTGGGAGGTTGCCCATGCTTAAAGCGATGAAATTCAGCCAACTGACCCAGGCCCTGTCGGCCCGTGTACTGTCAGCCGATTGCAGCTTCGATGGCGTCAGTATCGACAGCCGCAACATCAAGCCGGGGCAACTGTTCGTGGCGTTGGCTGGGCCACGTTTCGACGGCCACGACTACCTGAATGACGTCGCCGCCAAAGGTGCTGCAGGTGCCTTGGTGCAGCGTGAAGTGGCGGACTCCAGCCTGCCGCAACTGCTGGTCGCCGATACCCGCCTGGCCCTCGGCCAGTTGGGTGCGCTGAACCGTGCCGCCTTTGATAAGCCGGTTGCGGCCGTCACCGGCTCCAGCGGCAAGACCACGGTCAAGGAACTGCTCGCCGGTGTCCTGCGCACGCGCGGGCCGGTGCTGGCTACCCGTGGCAACCTGAACAATGATTTCGGCGCTCCGCTGACCCTGCTCGAACTGGCCCCGGAACACACGGCGGCCGTGATCGAACTGGGGGCATCGCGCATCGGCGAAATCGCCTACACCGTGGCGCTGACCAAGCCCCACGTAGCAATCATCAACAACGCCGGTACCGCCCATGTCGGCGAGTTCGGTGGCCCGGAAAAAATCGTCGAAGCCAAGGGCGAAATCCTTGAAGGCCTCGATGCCTCGGGCACGGCGGTACTGAACCTGGACGACAAAGCCTTCGAAACCTGGCGTGTACGCGCGGCCGGTCGCAAGGTGCTGACGTTTGCCGTGCTGAATGCGGCGGCGGATTTTCACGCCGCCGACATCAGTGTGGATGCCCGTGGTTGCCCGTCCTTTACCTTGCATACACCGCAAGGCAGCGAGCACGTGCAGTTGAACCTGCTGGGCAACCATAACGTCGCCAACGCCTTGGCCGCCGCCGCCGCCGCTTACGCCTTGGGCGTGTCGCTGTTCGGTATCGCGACCGGGCTGGGCGCAGTGCAGCCGGTCAAGGGCCGCACGGTCGCGCAACTGGCGACCAACGGCATGCGCGTGATCGACGACACCTACAACGCCAACCCGTCTTCCATCAACGCCGCCGTTGACCTGCTCAAAGGCTTTGCCGGGCGCACAGTGCTGGTGCTGGGCGATATCGGCGAGTTGGGCGACTGGGCTGAGGCAGGCCATCGTGAAGTCGGCGCCTACGCAGCCGGCAAGGTCGACGCGCTTTACGCCGTTGGAACCAACATGGCTCACGCCGTCGCTGCTTTCGGCCCAGGTGCGCAGCACTTCGCGACCCAGGCCGAACTGATCCAGGCGCTGACCGCGGCTGAACACGACAAACACACAACCATTTTGATCAAGGGATCGCGCAGCGCGGTGATGGAAAACGTCGTCGCGGCCTTGTGTGGCTCAAGTACGGAGAAACATTAATGCTGCTGCTGCTGGCTGAGTATCTGCAACAGTTCCACAAAGGCTTCGCGGTCTTTCAGTACCTGACCCTGCGCGGGATCCTGGGTGTGCTGACCGCGCTGTCTCTGTCGCTGTTTTTGGGGCCGTGGATGATCCGCACCCTGCAGAACCTGCAAATTGGTCAATCGGTCCGTAACGACGGCCCGCAGTCGCACCTGTCCAAGTCCGGCACCCCGACCATGGGCGGCGCGCTGATCCTGTCGTCCATCGGCATCAGCACCTTGCTTTGGGCCGACCTGCACAACCGCTACGTGTGGACCGTGCTGCTGGTGACCCTGTTGTTCGGCGCCATCGGCTGGGTCGATGACTACCGCAAAGTGATCGAGAAAAACTCCAAGGGGCTGCCAAGCCGCTGGAAGTATTTCTGGCAGTCGGTGTTTGGTTTGGGCGCAGCGATTTTCCTGTTCATGACCGCGCCAAGTGCGGTGGAAACCACGCTGATCATCCCGATGCTCAAGGACGCCAGCATTCCACTGGGCGTTGGTTTCGTGGTGCTGACCTACTTCGTGATCGTCGGCTCCAGCAACGCGGTGAACCTCACAGACGGCCTCGACGGCCTGGCGATCATGCCGACAGTGATGGTGGGCGGCGCGCTCGGCATCTTCTGCTACCTGTCGGGTAACGTGAAATTCGCTGAATACCTGCTGATCCCCTATGTACCGGGCGCGGGTGAGCTGATCGTGTTCTGTGGCGCTTTGATTGGTGCGGGCCTGGGCTTCCTGTGGTTCAACACCTACCCGGCGCAAGTCTTCATGGGTGACGTCGGCGCACTGGCGCTGGGCGCGGCCCTGGGCACCATCGCGGTGATCGTTCGCCAGGAAATCGTGTTGTTCATCATGGGCGGTGTGTTCGTGATGGAAACCCTGTCGGTGGTCATCCAGGTGGCTTCCTTCAAATTGACCGGGCGCCGCGTGTTCCGCATGGCGCCGATCCACCACCACTTTGAACTCAAGGGCTGGCCTGAGCCGCGTGTGATCGTCCGTTTCTGGATCATCACCGTGATTCTGGTACTGGTCGGCCTTGCCACCCTGAAACTGAGGTAGAAACGAGTGTCCCTGATCGCTTCAGACCACTTCCGCATCGTTGTCGGCCTCGGCAAGAGCGGCATGTCCCTGGTTCGCTTCCTGGCGAACCGGGGCAAGCCGTTTGCTGTGGCCGATACGCGGGAAAATCCACCGGAGCTGGTCACGCTGCGCCGTGACTACCCGCACGTGGAAGTGCGTTGTGGCGAGCTGGATGTCGAGTTTCTGTGCCGCGCCGATGAGCTCTACGTGAGCCCGGGCCTGGCCCTGGCGACACCGGCCCTGCAGGCTGCGGCGGCGCGTGGCGTGAAGCTGTCCGGAGACATCGACCTGTTCGCGCGTAACGCCAAGGCGCCGATCGTGGCGATCAGTGGTTCCAACGCCAAAAGCACCGTGACCACCCTGGTCGGCGAGATGGCGGCTGCGGCCGGCAAACGCGTGGCCGTGGGCGGAAACCTCGGCACGCCGGCCCTGGATTTGCTCAGCGATGACGTTGAGTTGTACGTGATGGAGCTGTCGAGCTTCCAGCTGGAAACCACCCACGACCTGGGGGCTGAAGTGGCCACCGTGTTGAACGTGAGTGAAGACCACATGGACCGCTACAGCGGCCTGCCGGCGTACCACCTGGCCAAGCACCGGATCTTCCGTGGCGCCAAGCAATTTGTGGTCAACCGTCAGGATGCCCTGAGCCGTCCACTGATGGGCGAAGGCATGCCTTGCTGGACCTTCGGCCTGGGCAAACCCGACTTCAAGGCCTTCGGTATTCGCGAAGAGAACGGCGAGAAATACCTGGCCTTCGAATTCCAGAACCTGATGCCGGTGCGCGAGCTGAAAATCCGTGGCGCCCACAACCAGTCCAATGCCTTGGCTGCCTTGGCCCTCGGGCATGCCGTGGGCCTGCCATTCGACGCCATGTTGTCGAGCCTGCGCACCTTCGGCGGGCTTGAACATCGCTGCCAATGGGTACGCGACCTCGATGGTGTCAGCTATTACAACGATTCCAAGGCCACCAACGTCGGTGCCGCATTGGCCGCCATCGAAGGCCTGGGCGCCGATATCGAAGGCAAACTGGTGCTGATCGCCGGTGGCGACGGCAAGGGTGCCGACTTCAAAGACCTTAAAGCTCCGGTGGCGGCCCATTGCCGTGCCGTGGTGCTGATGGGGCGCGACTCTGACCTGATCGCCGCCGCCCTCGGCGACGCCGTGCCGCAAGTGCGCGCAACGTCCCTGGACGACGCGATTGCCCACTGCAAAGCCCTGGCCCAACCGGGCGATGCCGTGCTGCTGTCGCCGGCCTGTGCCAGCTTCGACATGTTCAAGAACTACGAGGAGCGCGGCCAGCTGTTCGCCCGCGCCGTGGAGGGCTTGGCATGAACATCAACTTCCGAAACATCATCAAGCCGTACCCGTCGCCGATTATTACCGGGCGCGGTATCGACCTGGATTTCCCGATGCTCGCCGGTTGCCTCGCCCTGCTGGGCCTGGGCCTGGTGATGATCACCTCGGCCTCGTCCGAAGTGGCCGCCGTGCAGTCGGGCAACACCCTGTACATGATGATCCGCCACCTGGTGTACCTGGTGATCGGCCTCGGTGCCTGCATCGTGACCATGATGATCCCCATCGCCACTTGGCAACGCCTGGGTTGGCTGATGCTGATCGGTGCATTTGGCTTGCTGATCATGGTGATCCTGCCCGGCATCGGCCGGGAGGTGAACGGTTCGATGCGCTGGATCGGCTTCGGCGCGTTCAACGTGCAGCCGTCGGAAATCGCCAAGGTGTTCGTGGTGATCTACCTCGCGGGCTACCTGGTGCGGCGCCAGAAAGAAGTGCGCGAAAGCTGGATGGGCTTCTTCAAGCCGTTCATCGTGCTGCTGCCTATGGCCGGCTTGTTGCTGATGGAGCCCGACTTCGGTGCCACCGTCGTGATGATGGGGGCGGCGGCGGCGATGTTGTTCCTCGGCGGCGTTGGGCTGTTCCGCTTCACCTTGATGGTGGTGCTGGCGGTCGCGGCCGTGACCATCCTGGTGCAGGCGCAACCCTACCGGATGGCTCGTCTGATTACCTTTACCGACCCCTGGTCCGATCAGTTCGGCTCCGGCTACCAGCTGACCCAGGCGTTGATCGCCTTCGGTCGCGGCGAGTGGCTGGGCGTGGGCCTGGGCAACAGCGTGCAGAAACAGTTCTACCTGCCCGAAGCGCACACCGACTTCGTGTTCTCGGTACTTGCCGAAGAGCTGGGTGTGGTGGGTTCGTTGTGCACCGTCGCACTGTTCGTATTCGTGTGCGTGCGCGGCATGTACATCGGCTTGTGGGCCGAGAAGGCCAAACAGTATTTCGCCGCGTATGTGGCGTACGGCTTGTCGTTCCTGTGGATCGGCCAGTTCCTGATCAACATCGGCGTGAACGTCGGCCTGCTGCCGACCAAGGGCCTGACCTTGCCGTTCCTCAGTTACGGCGGCAGTTCGTTGGTGATCTGCTGCGCGTGCCTGGGCTTGTTGCTGCGCATCGAGTGGGAGAGTCGAACCCACCTGGGCAGCGAAGAGATGGAGTTCAGCGAAAGCGACTTCGCCGAGGAGCCGACCCATGGGCGCTAACGTGCTGATCATGGCGGGCGGCACCGGGGGCCATGTGTTCCCGGCCCTGGCGTGCGCGCGGGAGTTCCAGAACCGTGGCTACACCGTGCACTGGCTGGGCACGCCGCGCGGCATCGAAAACGAATTGGTACCGAATGCCGGCTTGCCGCTGCATCTGATCAACGTCACCGGCCTGCGTGGCAAGGGCAAGTTGTCCTTGCTCAAGGCGCCGTTCGTGTTGCTCAAGGCGGTGTGGCAGGCGCGCAAGGTCATCCGTGAATTGCAACCGGTGTGCGTGCTCGGCTTTGGCGGTTATGTGACCGGCCCCGGTGGCGTCGCAGCCAAGCTGGCCGGCGTGCCGGTGATCGTGCACGAACAGAATGCCGTCGCCGGTACCGCCAACCGCCTGCTGGTGCCGTTGGCCGCGCGGGTGTGTGAAGCGTTCCCGAACACCTTCAGTGCCTCGGACAAGCGCCGCACCACCGGCAACCCGGTGCGCACCGAGCTGTTTATGGACATCGCCCGCCAGGCCCTGGCCGGGCGCAAGGCGCACCTGCTGATCCTGGGCGGAAGCCTGGGCGCGGAGCCGTTGAACAAATTGCTGCCGGAAGCGGTGGCGCAACTTCCTGAGGAATTGCGCCCGGAGATCTTCCACCAGGCCGGCAAGAACCACGATGAAGTCACCGCCGCGCGCTACCGCGAGGCGGGTGTGGCAGCCAATGTGCAGCCCTTCATCAAAGACATGGCCCATGCCTATGGCTGGGCCGACCTGGTGGTCTGCCGCGCTGGTGCGCTGACCGTCAGTGAACTGGCCGCCGCCGGTCTGCCGTCCTTGCTGGTGCCTTTGCCCCATGCGATTGACGATCACCAGACCCGCAACGCCGAATATTTGGCCGGGGAGGGCGCTGCCTTCCTGCTGCCGCAAAGAACGACTGGCGCCGCCGATTTGGCCGCACGCCTGACCGAGGTTTTGATGCAACCGGAACGACTCAACAGCATGGCGAGCACCGCAAGCCGCCTGGCCAAACCTGACGCAACCCGCACCGTGGTCGATATCTGCCTGGAGGTGGCCCATGGTTGAGAATCAGAAAGCCATGCCACAACCCGAGATGCGCCGCATCCGCCGTATCCACTTCGTCGGTATCGGCGGTGTGGGCATGTGCGGCATTGCCGAAGTGTTGCTGAACCTGGGCTACCAGGTGTCCGGTTCGGACTTGAAAGAGTCGCCGGTCACCGAGCGCCTGAAGTCCTTTGGCGCGCAGATCTTTATCGGCCACCGTGCCGAGAACGCCGCCGAGGCCGACGTGCTGGTGGTTTCCAGTGCCGTGAACACCTCCAACCCGGAAGTGGCCACCGCCCTTGAGCGCCGCATCCCAGTAGTGCCACGTGCCGAGATGCTGGCCGAGCTGATGCGCTATCGCCATGGCATCGCCGTTGCCGGTACCCATGGCAAAACCACCACCACCAGCCTGATCGCCTCGGTGTTCGCGGCCGGTGGCCTGGACCCGACATTCGTGATCGGTGGCCGCCTGAATGCAGCGGGCACCAATGCCCAGCTCGGCACCAGCCGTTACCTGATCGCCGAAGCCGATGAAAGTGACGCCAGCTTCCTGCACCTGCAACCGCTGGTCGCGGTGGTCACCAACATCGACGAAGACCACATGGCCACCTACGACGGTGACTTCAACAAGTTGAAGAAAACCTTCGTCGAATTCCTGCACAACCTGCCGTTCTACGGTCTGGCCGTGGTGTGCCTGGACGATCCGGTGGTGCGCGAAATCCTGCCGCTGGTCAAACGCCCGACCGTTACCTACGGCTTCAGCGAAGACGCCGACGTGCGCGCGATCAATGTGCGCCAGGAAGGCATGCAAACCTTCTTCACCGTGCTGCGCCCTGACCGCGAGCCGCTGGATGTGTCGGTGAACATGCCGGGCAACCACAACGTCTTGAATTCCCTGGCGACCATCTGCATTGCCTCCGACGAGGGCGTCAGCGATGAAGCCATCGTTGAAGGCCTGTCGCGCTTTGCCGGTGTGGGCCGTCGCTTCCAGGTCTACGGGCAACTGCCGGTGGAAGGCGGTGACGTGATGCTGGTGGACGACTACGGCCACCACCCGACCGAAGTTGCCGCCGTAATTAAAGCCGTGCGCGGTGGTTGGCCGGAGCGCCGCCTGGTGATGGTCTACCAGCCGCACCGCTACAGCCGCACCCGCGATTTGTACGACGATTTCGTCAATGTATTGGCCGATGCCAACGTGCTGCTGCTGATGGAGGTCTACCCCGCCGGTGAAGAACCGATCCCGGGCGCCGACAGCCGCAAGCTGTGCAACAGCATCCGCCAGCGCGGCCAGTTGGACCCTATCTACATCGAGCGCGGTGTGGACCTGGCGCCGATCGTCAAGCCGCTGCTGCGCGCCGGTGACATCCTGCTGTGCCAGGGGGCCGGTGATATCGGTGGCCTTGCGCCTAAGTTGCTGGCGAGCCCGCTCTTTGCTGCCGCCAAGGGGAAGTCGAAATGATCACTGACTACGCCTCCCTGTTTTCGACAATCACGCCAGCCGACTTCGGCCGCGTGGCGGTGCTGTTCGGCGGTAAGAGTGCTGAGCGCGAAGTGTCGCTCAAGTCCGGCAATGCCGTGCTCGAAGCCCTGCAAAGCGCCGGTGTGAATGCATTCGGTATCGACGTGGGCGATGACTTCCTCGCCCGCCTGCAGGCCGAGAAGATCGACCGCGCCTTCATCATTCTCCACGGCCGTGGCGGTGAAGACGGCAGCATGCAAGGCCTGCTGGAGTGCGCCGGCATCCCTTACACCGGCAGCGGCATCCTGGCTTCCGCATTGGCGATGGACAAGCTGCGCACCAAGCAGGTGTGGCACAGCCTGGGCATTCCAACCCCGCGTCACAGTGTTCTGTGCAGCGAAGACGATTGTATTTCTGCAGCCAAGGAACTGGGCCTGCCTTTGATCGTCAAACCTGCCCATGAAGGCTCCAGTATCGGCATGGCCAAAGTGAACTCGGCCGCCGAATTGATCGACGCATGGAAAGCGGCAAGTACCTACGATTCGCAAGTGTTGGTGGAACAGTGGATTCAAGGCCCTGAGTACACCATCGCCACCCTGCGTGGCCAGGTATTGCCGCCTATCGCATTGGGCACGCCCCACACCTTTTACGACTACGACGCCAAGTACGTGGCTTCCGATACCCAGTACCGGATCCCGTGCGGCCTCGACGCAACCAAGGAACACGAATTGATGGACCTCACGGCGAAAGCCTGTGAGGCGCTGGGTATCGCCGGCTGGGCGCGGGCAGACGTGATGCAGGATGACCAAGGGAATTTCTGGTTCCTGGAAGTCAACACCGCAC
Organism: Pseudomonas sp. S09G 359; assembly: GCF_002843605.1. Lineage (NCBI taxonomy): Bacteria > Pseudomonadati > Pseudomonadota > Gammaproteobacteria > Pseudomonadales > Pseudomonadaceae > Pseudomonas > Pseudomonas sp. S09G 359. The sequence goes on from NZ_CP025263.1 coordinate 1,108,911, forward strand.
CGGGGATGACCGACCACAGCCTGGTACCTATGGCAGCCCGTGCCGCCGGTTTGGATTTCCAGCAGTTGGTGCTGGCGATTCTTGCGGCAAGCATTGAGCCAAGAGGCTAAGCACATGAACGGCGCATCGCTTCGTCATCAGCAACCCCCAGCACCCGGCCGCAAGCCGGTGCCACGGGGTGCCAGCCGCATGGTGGCTAAAGAGCCGATGTCGGCGCGCCTGCCGAAAGCCAATTTTGGTTTCTTGAAGGCGCTGTTCTGGCCGGTGTTGCTGGTGGTGCTGGGCTTCGGAACCTACGAGGGCGCACAGCGTCTGTTGCCGTATGCCGATCGGCCGATCACCAAGATCAGCGTGCAGGGCGACTTGAGCTACATCAGCCAGCAAGCAGTGCAGCAGCGCATCGGCCCGTACCTGGCGGCGAGCTTCTTCACCATCGACCTGGCCGGCATGCGCTCGGAGCTGGAACAAATGCCGTGGATCGCCCACGCCGAAGTCCGCCGCGTATGGCCGGACCAGGTGACGATCCGCCTGGAAGAACAACTGCCCGTGGCCCGTTGGGGCGATGAAGCGCTGTTGAACAACCAGGGCCAGGCGTTCACCCCGCGTGAGCTGGCCAACTACGAGCACCTGCCGCAGCTGTTCGGGCCGCAGCGGGCGCAACAGCAAGTGATGCAGCAGTACCAGGCCTTGAGCCAGATGCTGCGGCCACTGGGTTTCTCCATTGCGCGCCTGGAATTGCGTGAACGGGGCAGCTGGTTTTTGACCACCGGGGCAGGCAGTTCCGGCCCGGGCATCCAGTTGTTGCTGGGACGCGACCGCTTGGTGGAAAAGATGCGCCGCTTCATCGCCATCTATGACAAGACCTTGAAAGAACAGATTACGAACATTGCGAGCGTCGACCTGCGTTACGCCAACGGCCTTGCCGTCGGCTGGCGTGAACCGGCTGCGCCCACGGCAGCGCAACCCGCTGTCGCGAAGAATTAAGAAGAGGCAGGACCCATGGCAAACGTGCAAAGCGGCAAAATGATCGTCGGTCTCGATATCGGCACCTCCAAGGTGGTGGCGCTGGTGGGTGAGGTCGGGGAAGACGGCGTAATCGAGATCGTCGGTATTGGCACGCATCCGTCCCGGGGCCTGAAGAAGGGCGTGGTGGTGAACATCGAGTCCACCGTGCAATCGATCCAGCGCGCCATCGAAGAAGCGCAGCTGATGGCCGGTTGCCGGATCCACTCGGCGTTCGTTGGCGTCGCGGGCAACCATATCCGCAGCCTGAACTCCCACGGCATCGTGGCGATCCGCGACCGTGAAGTCAGCTCGGCCGACCTTGAGCGCGTACTCGACGCCGCCCAGGCCGTGGCGATCCCGGCTGACCAGCGCGTGCTGCATACCCTGCCGCAGGACTACGTGATCGATAACCAGGAAGGCGTGCGTGAGCCCCTGGGCATGTCGGGCGTGCGCCTGGAAGCCAAGGTCCACGTGGTGACCTGCGCCGTCAACGCCGCACAGAACATTGAAAAATGCGTGCGCCGCTGCGGCCTGGAAATCGACGACATCATTCTTGAGCAACTGGCGTCTGCGTATTCGGTGCTGACCGACGACGAAAAAGAGCTGGGCGTGTGCCTGGTGGACATCGGCGGCGGCACCACCGACATCGCGATCTTCACCGAGGGTGCGATCCGTCACACCGCCGTGATCCCGATTGCCGGCGACCAGGTCACCAACGACATCGCCATGGCGCTGCGTACACCGACCCAGTACGCCGAAGAAATCAAGATCCGCTACGCCTGCGCCCTGGCCAAGCTGGCCGGTGCCGGTGAAACCATCAAGGTGCCGAGCGTCGGCGACCGTCCACCGCGCGAGCTGTCGCGCCAGGCCTTGGCCGAAGTGGTCGAGCCGCGCTACGACGAGCTGTTCACCCTGATCCAGGCTGAACTGCGTCGCAGCGGCTACGAAGATTTGATCCCGGCCGGCATCGTGCTGACCGGTGGCACCTCGAAGATGGAAGGCGCGGTCGAACTGGCCGAGGAAATCTTCCACATGCCGGTACGCCTGGGTGTTCCCCATGGCGTCAAAGGCCTGGGCGACGTGGTGCGCAACCCGATTTATTCCACCGGTGTGGGCTTGCTGTTATACGGGCTGCAAAAGCAGACCGACGGCATTTCCCTGTCGGGCCCGAGCAACCGTGACAGCTACCGCAGCGACGACGAAGCGAAAGCGCCGTTGTTCGAGCGCTTGCAGGCTTGGGTAAAAGGCAATTTCTAAAGATTTACCGCAACACCGTTTCAAGTAGTAGGCGAAAAAACTAGAGATAACGAAAGGAGAGGGAACATGTTCGAACTCGTAGACAACATCCCCGCCAGCCCGGTCATCAAAGTGATCGGTGTCGGCGGTGGCGGCGGCAACGCTGTCAACCATATGGTCAAGAGCAACATTGAAGGCGTTGAGTTCATCTGCGCCAACACTGATGCCCAGGCGCTGAAAAGCATTGGCGCGCGGACCATCCTGCAATTGGGCACAGCCGTGACCAAGGGCCTCGGCGCTGGCGCCAACCCGGAAGTCGGCCGTCAAGCCGCCCTGGAAGACCGCGAGCGTATTGCCGAAGTGCTGCAAGGCACCAACATGGTGTTCATCACCACCGGCATGGGCGGCGGTACCGGTACCGGTGCAGCCCCGATCATTGCCGAAGTGGCCAAGGAAATGGGGATCCTGACCGTTGCGGTCGTGACGCGTCCGTTCCCGTTCGAAGGCCGCAAGCGCATGCAGATCGCCGACGAAGGCATCCGTCTGCTGTCTGAAAGCGTCGACTCGTTGATCACCATCCCTAACGAGAAGCTGCTGACCATCCTGGGCAAGGACGCAAGCCTGCTGTCCGCGTTCGCCAAGGCTGACGATGTACTGGCCGGTGCCGTTCGCGGTATCTCCGACATCATCAAGCGCCCAGGCATGATCAACGTCGACTTTGCCGACGTACGTACCGTGATGAGCGAAATGGGCATGGCGATGATGGGCACTGGCTGCGCCAGCGGTCCGAACCGTGCACGTGAAGCCACTGAAGCGGCCATCCGCAACCCGTTGCTGGAAGACGTGAACCTGCAAGGTGCACGCGGCATCCTGGTGAACATCACCGCCGGTCCTGACCTGTCCCTGGGTGAGTACTCCGACGTGGGTAGCATCATCGAAGCCTTCGCTTCCGAGCACGCCATGGTCAAAGTCGGTACCGTTATCGACCCGGACATGCGCGACGAACTGCACGTGACCGTGGTTGCTACCGGCCTGGGCGCGAAAATCGAGAAGCCTGTGAAGGTTATCGACAACACCGTACATACCAGCCACGCCAGCCAATCGGCTGCCGCTCCAGCGCCTTCGCGCCAGGAACTGCCGTCGGTGAACTACCGTGACCTGGACCGTCCGACCGTGATGCGCAACCAGGCTCAGGCCGGTGCTGCAGCGTCGCGTAGCCCGAATCCGCAAGATGACCTGGACTACCTGGACATCCCGGCATTCCTGCGTCGTCAGGCCGATTAATGGAATGTATCAGGGCTATGAAGGTGATTGGTGTTCAGCAAAGGTCTGGTCTGCTATCATCGCCAGCCTTTGTTGATACCAGTTCGCAATTTGCGCTGAAGCGGTCCAAGCCATGATTAAACAACGCACCCTGAAGAATATTATTCGTGCCACAGGTGTAGGTCTGCACTCCGGGGAGAAGGTATACCTGACCCTCAAGCCTGCACCTGTCGACACCGGCATCGTGTTTGTGCGTGCCGACCTGGACCCTGTGGTGCAGATTCCTGCTCGCGCGGAAAACGTTGGCGAAACCACTATGTCGACCACATTGGTCAACGGTGACGTCAAAGTGGACACGGTGGAGCACTTGCTCTCGGCCATGGCTGGCCTGGGCATCGATAACGCCTACGTCGAGCTCTCCGCGTCCGAAGTCCCCATCATGGATGGCAGCGCTGGACCCTTCGTATTCTTGATTCAATCTGCCGGCCTGGAAGAACAGGACGCAGCCAAGAAGTTCATTCGCATTCTGCGGGAAGTGACAGTAGAAGACGGCGACAAGCGCGCCACCTTCGTCCCGTTCGAAGGCTTTAAAGTGAGCTTTGAGATCGATTTCGATCACCCGGTATTCCGTGACCGCACCCAAAGTGCAAGCGTGGATTTTTCCAGCACTTCGTTCGTAAAAGAAGTCAGCCGCGCCCGTACCTTTGGTTTCATGAGTGACATCGAGTACCTGCGCAAGCACAACCTCGCACTCGGCGGCAGCGTTGAAAACGCCATTGTGGTCGACGCGGATGGTGTACTGAACGAAGACGGCCTTCGCTATGAAGACGAATTCGTGAAGCACAAGATCCTCGATGCAATCGGTGACCTCTACCTGCTGGGCAATAGCCTGATAGGCGAGTTCAAAGGCTTCAAGTCGGGCCACGCCCTTAACAACCAGCTGCTGCGCAAGTTGATTGAGCAGACAGACGCTTGGGAAGTCGTGACCTTCGAAGATGCCAGCACCGCACCGATCTCTTACATGCGTCCCGTTGCGGCGGTGTAAGTAACAACTCTCTTTCTTTAGTTTTAAAAGGCCACCCTCGGGTGGCCTTTTTTTATGTAAAAAACCTACAGAACACTGGAAATCAACTGTGGGAGGGGGCTTGCCCCCGATAGCGGTGTGTCAGTTACACATGTGCTGGCTGGCACACCGTCATCGGGGGCAAACCCCCTCCCACAGTTGGATCTGATTCAACATCAGAGGGTGGCAGCATCCACAATGCGATTGCGCCCGCTGTGCTTGGCCTCATACAGCGCCTGATCTGCACTCAGCAGCAACGCTTCCAGGGATATGCGGCTGCGTTTATCCCAGGTACTCATGCCAATACTCACCGTGATCGGCCGCTCGCTCCCGGCGAACCGAGGCAAGTGTTCGACGCTGCTGCGGATATGCTCGGCGATGACCATCGCGCCTTTGGCATCGGTCACTGGCAACACCACCGCAAACTCTTCACCGCCGTAGCGTGCGGCCAGGTCGGCAGGGCGGCGGATGTTGGTGCCGATTACCTGGGCCACCATCCGCAGCGCCTCATCACCGCCTTGATGGCCATGGCGGTCGTTGAAGGCCTTGAAGTGGTCCACGTCGATCATCAACACCGTCAGGGGTTCGGTGGAACGCTGAGCGCGGTCCCATTCCAGGCGCAGGCGTTCATCCAGCACGCGCCGATTGGCCAGGCCGGTCAGGGCGTCGGTGGCTGCCAGTTCTGACAGCACCCGTTCGGCGCGATAACGACGCCGCAATTCCCGGCGCAGCATCCAGGTCAGCCACAACAAACCGATACACAGAATGCCGGTAGCGCCGCCGGTCAACAACGCGGCGCGCTTCCAGGGGGCGAATACATCCTGGCTGGACAGCGCCACCACCACAATCAGCGGCAGTTCGCCGACATTGGTAAAGGTATACAGACGCTCCTGGCCACTGATCGCCGAGATCGCCTGGAAGCTACCACTGCCTTCACGCAGCATGCGCTTGAAGTTCGGCCGTTCGCTCAGGTCCTTGTCGATCATGTCGCGTTCCAGCAGCGGCTGCTGGGCCAGCAGGATGCCCCTGTTGTTGAGCAGGTTGACGCTGCTGCCGTTGCCGATGGTCAGGGTATTGAACAGCTGGTCGAAATACGCCAGGCGCATCGTCGCCACCGCCACCCCGGCGAATTCACCATTGGGGCCCGACACGCGACGGCTGAATGCCATCCGCCACACCTGGTCGCAGTCGCAGTGGATCCTGAAGGGACGGCTGATAAACAAACCGGCCTGGGCGTCCTTTACGTGTGCCTGGAAGTAATCGCGGTTGGCAAAATTGCGTGGCGTGGGCTGCAAGGTCGATGAGTCTGCAATGACATTGCCCTCGGCATCCAGCAACAGCACTTCGCCCTTGAACGGCGCGGCTGTGGATAAGTCGAACTGCACCAGATGCTGGATATTCGCAGTAACCCGCGACAGGTCTTCGCGTTGCGTGGCCGCAATCAGCCCTTTGAGGGCCAGATCATATAGCTCGACGTTGCGCAGCACGTCGGCGTTGATCAGTTGGGCAATATTGGTGGTTGAGCGCGTGGCCGCTTGCAGGGTGCTGCTGTGTTCGCGGATCAGCAGTGCCGCGACGATGATCACTATCAGGGTGACAGTCAGGCCGCTGCCGAGAATCAGCAAGCGCTCCGGGTGTGCAGGTGGGGTACGAACACGGCGTTGATTCATCGCGCAGACTTCAACAGGGAAGATGCTGGCAGTTTAGTTCTACGCGATGAAAATTAAATCACTGGTTCAAAAGAAAGATTCGAGTGTCAGAACACGTTGATCGGGTAGTCGACGATAACGCGGTATTCATCCACGTCCCGGTCCACCGCCGAGTAGCCGTTGCTGCCACGGTTGGTGGCCCATTGCAGGCGTACAGCCAGGTCCTTGGCCTTGCCGCCCTGCACCACGTATTTCAGATCGATATCCCGTTCCCAATGCTTGGCGTCCTTACCGTCGGCGCTGTACCAGGCGCTGTAGCCACGGCTTTGCGGGTCGACCTTGGTGAGGTCGGTCTTACCGATGATGTAGGACACCGCCGAGGTCAGGCCAGGCATGCCGAGGCCGGCGAAGTCGTAGGCGTACTTGAGCTTCCACGAGCGCTCGTTGGGGCCGTTGAAGTCAGAATATTGCTGGGAGTTGTCCAGGTACACGCTGTCGCCTTGGGCGATGTAGTCAAACGGTGTGTTGCCATTGACCCGCTGGTACGCGGCGGTGACGCTGTGGTTGCCCACGCCCACGGTGAAATGCAGGCTGTAGGTGTTGTTGTCGATATCGCCAAGCAGCGACTGGCCGGTGTCCTGGGTGTGGTAGTAGTGCAGGCCCGGGTTGAGGCTGACCAGATCATTTAGCGCGTAGGTGTAGTCCAGGTCGTAGTAGTACTGATGCCACACATCCTTGAGCTCGGAGGCGTAGAGGTTGCTGGTCACGCCTTCGATGCCGCTGAACGACACACCGGCCCAGTTCATGTGCTGGCTGTCTGTGTTGGTCGGCAGCGCGCCGTAGCTGGTGCCGATGCGCCGGTGGCCGCTCTGGTTGTAGAGCTTGGTGAAGCTGGCCTGGCCGCCCTCGAACATCCAGCCGTCGAAGCTGTGGTTGGTGAGGCTGACGCCGCGGAAGGTCTGCGGCAGCATGCGGGTCATGCCGCCGGCGATCACCGGGTTGTTGAGGAACAGATCGCCGGCCTTCAGCTCGGTGTCGAACGCGCGCATTTTCAAGGTGCCGCCGGCGGTGGAGAACGAACCGGGGGCCTTGCCGCTGCCATCACTGCTGCCGTAGGGCAGGATGCTGGAACCGTCGGTACCGCCACCGCCGTCGAGCTTGAGGCCGAGCATGGCGTGGGCGTCCAGGCCGAAACCGACGGTACCCTGGGTGTAGCCGGATTCGAAGGTACCGAGGAAACCCTGGCCCCATTCCTTGCTGTCATCGGTGTGGATGTCGCGACGGTCGCGGTTCATGTAGTAGTTGCGGGTGTTGATATTGAAGTGGGCGCCTTCGACGAAACCGTCGGCGGGGGTGGTGTCTGCCGCGTGGGCAAGGGGGACGATCGTTGCTGCAATCGCGAGGAATAACGGGGTCAGCGTCAGCGAGTTCTTCACCGGTAAAGCTCCTTTGGTCAATCGAAACGGCCAGTGTCGTGGGGGTGTGCCTGGCCTTTTTTACGGCAAAAAAAAGCCGCTGAAGTCAGCGGCTTTAAGACAGATTCCCAGTGTAGAGCCCTGGAAATAAGTCGAGGGAAATTCGGGTAAGCGGGAGGCTGTCTTTGCCGTCGCGCTCATCGATGCGTCAAATTAACGCAGGTGAGCGGTGGGGTACAGAGTGTAACAAGATAATGACTGTTGCCCAAATCGCAATAGTCGGGGTGGGGGGATTGGGGGCATATCCGTTGCTGCGGTAACGGCTGCTTATGGTTCCGCTCTTACAGCGGGTCACTTTTGGAAGGACCCAAAAGTAACCAAAAGGTCCTCGCCCCACCACTCGGTGCCTCGCCTAGGCTCGGCATGCCCGTAATCCGACAGTGATGTGGGGGGCCGCCGCCACGCGCCATCCATGGCGCGGGGCGGCTAAACCGGCATCCCTGCCGGTTTACCCCCCAAATCACTGTCGAATTCCGGCCAGCGTGGTTGACGGGGCGATTTCAGATCAAAATCAAAAGCAGATCAAGAGCAGAGCACGGCGGCCTAGTAGCCGACCTGAGTGGTTAGATCAAAAGCGCTGTTGCTTTGCTTTGTTTTTGCTGTGGCCCTTACATCCTTTGCGCTGACGAAGTCAGCGGTCTTTTGATCTGCGCTTTTGATCGTGATCTTGATCTTAGGCGCCCCGTTAAACACGCTGGCCGAACGCAGGCTTGAATCCGTGGGTAACCCGGCAGGACGCCGGGTTAGCCGCGATGGGCCAAGGATGGCCCATGGCGGCGGCCCACGGATTCAAGCCGGAGTGAGGGCACACCGAGCCTAGGCGAGGTGCCGAGTGTTGGGGCAAGAGCCCTTTTGGTTACTTTTGGGGCTCTTTTCCAAAAGTGACCCGCTGTAAGAGCGGAACCCATTTCAGCCATCACCAAAACAACGGATATGTACCCAATCCCCCCTTAAACCGGCAGAGTGATACCAAACGTATTCCCCCCCTTGTCACTGCGCACAAACACATCCCCCCCATGCATCAACGCAATCGCCTTGACGATCGCCAACCCCAACCCATGATTCGCCCCGCTGTTACTGCGCGAAGCATCCACCCGATAAAACCGCTCAAACAGCCGTGGCAGATGCTCGCTGGCGATCTCATCACCCGGGTTGGTCACCCCAATGGCCACCTGATGTTCCAGCATATCAATGTTCACCTCGATCACCTGCCCTGGCGCAGTGTGCTGCACCGCATTACTCAGCAAGTTGATCAGCGCACGGCGCAGGTGCGCTTTCTCGATCTGCACCTGGGCATCCCCACGCACTCGCACCTTGACCTGGGCGTCTTCGAGAATGAAGTCGAGGTAGTCGAGGGTGGTCGCCACTTCGTCGGCCAGGGAGCTTTCGATCAGCTTGGTGGCCTTGCTCCCCTGGTCGGCACTGGCAAGAAACAGCATGTCATTGATGATCGAACGCAAACGCTCCAGCTCTTCCAGATTTGACTCCAACACCTCCAGGTAATGCTCGGCCGATCGCCCGCGCGTGAGGGCCACTTGGGTCTGGCCGATCAGGTTGGTCAGTGGCGAACGCAACTCATGGGCCACATCCGCATTGAACGACTCCAGGCGCGAGTAGGCCTGCTCGACACGGTCGAGGGTGGAGTTGAAGGAGTTGACGAACTGGCTCAGCTCCGGCGGCAATGGCGACAGTTGCAGGCGCCCGGAAAGCTTGGGCGGTGCGAGCTTCTGCGCCTCGTCCGAAAGTGTGATCAGGGGTTTCAGGCCGATACGTGAGACCCAGAACCCCAACAGCGCCGCCAGTACCACGCCGACAAACGCCAGGCCGATCAGGGCCATCAGCAGTTGGTGCTGGGTCGCGTAGAAATTCTCGGTGTCGATGGCGATGATGAAGCGCAGCGGCGGGCGTTGATCCTTGGCCGCAAACTGGCTCACCAGCGCCTTGAACGGGTGATCGTGGCCTGCCAGGTGCAGGTCGCGCTTGCCCGTGGGCCCGGCGGCAAACTCACGGATCTGTGGGTCGGGGTTGCCGTACTCATAGGTAGGATCGCTGCTCACCACCCAAAAGCGGATGCGTTTGTCTTCCTCGCCCAGCAGCTTGAGCTTGGCCTGGATCTTCACCCAGTGGTCCGGCGTACCAAAGCGATTCACCGAAGATTCGAGCACGCTGTAGCGCGCATCCAGCTCGGCCCCCGGCAACAGGCCCAGGCCACGGTCCACCTGCTGGTACAGCGCGCCGCCGATCAACAAAAAGATCAGCAGCGCGACCAGGGTGAACATGCCGCTCAGGCGCAGGGCGATGGAGTTAGCCACCACGGGTGTTCTCCTGCTGGCGGTTTTCCAGCACGTAGCCCATGCCGCGAATGGTGTGCAGCAGCTTTTGCTCGAACGGCCCGTCGAGCTTGGCGCGCAGGCGCTTGATCGCGACTTCGACCACGTTGGCGTCGCTGTCGAAATTGATGTCCCAGACCATTTCCGCAATGGCAGTCTTGGACAGGATTTCACCCTGGCGCCGTGCCAACACGCTGAGCAGCGAGAACTCCTTGGCGGTCAGGTCCAGGCGCAGGCCGTTGCGGCTGGCCTTGCGGCTGATCAGGTCGATCCACAGGTCAGCCACGGTCACTTGCACCGGCTCATGGCCGCCGCTGCGACGGGTCAATGCCTGCAGGCGCGCCACCAGTTCGAGGAACGAAAACGGTTTGCCCAGGTAATCGTCGGCGCCTTCGCGCAGGCCACGGATGCGGTCTTCCACGCGCTCGCGGGCGGTGAGCATGATCACCGGCGTCTGCTTGCGCGCACGCAGGGCACGCAACACGCCAAAACCGTCGAGGCCGGGCAGCATCACGTCGAGCACGATTACTGCGTAATCGTTCTCCAGCGCCAGGTGCAAACCCTCGACACCTTCGCGGGCCACGTCGACGGTGTAGCCTTGTTCCGTCAGACCGCGGTGCAGGTAGTCCGCGGTTTTTTCTTCATCTTCGATAATCAGTACGCGCATGAGCCTTTTTGCTCCAAGGGCGGGCCTCAGTGTGTGTTGGCCAGCTCGGCAGCTGGTTTGGGCCGGTGGAAAAATCGCTCAAGGTACAAGTATATGACCGGCGTGGTGAACAGCGTCAGCGCCTGGCTCACCAGCAGCCCGCCGACCACCGCAATGCCCAGCGGCTGGCGCATTTCGGCGCCGGGGCCGGCACCGAGCATCAGCGGTACAGCGCCGAGCAAGGCGGCGAGGGTGGTCATGATGATCGGCCGGAACCGCGTGACGCAGGCCTCGTAAATCGCATCCTCGGGCGACATGCCCCTGACGCGCTGCGCCTCCAGGGCGAAGTCGATCATCAGGATGCCGTTTTTCTTCACAATACCGATCAGCAGCACCAGCCCGATCAGCGCCATGATGGAAAAATCCTGGCCCATCAGCGACAGCATGATCAGCGCGCCCAACCCCGCCGAGGGCAAGGTGGAAATAATCGTCAGCGGGTGCACGAAACTCTCATACAGCACACCGAGGATGATGTAGACCGCCACCAGCGCCGCGAGGATCAGCCACGGCTGGCTGGCCAGCGAACTCTGGAACGCCTGCGCCGCACCCTGGAAGTTGCCGATGATGGTGGTCGGCATGCCGATTTCATTCTTGGCCTGGTTGAGCATGATCACCGCATCACCCAGCGCCACGCCGGGCGCCAGGTTGAACGACAGGTTGGCAGCCGGGAACATGCCGTCATGGCTGATGGACAACGGCCCCACGGTGGGCGGGTCGACCTTGGCCAGCGCCGACAACGGCACCATCTCGTTGGTCAGCGGCGAGCGCAGGTAGAAGTAGTTCAGGCTCTCGGCCTTGCCGCGTTGCTGGGTGTCCAGCTCCAGGACCACCTGGTACTGGTTGATCTCGGTCTGGAACTCGTTGATCTGGCGCTGGCCGAAGGCGTCGTACAGCGCCTGGTCGACATCGGTGGCGGTCAGGCCGAAGCGCGCGGCGGCCTGGCGGTCGATGCTGATGTGGGTAATGCTGCCGCCCAGTTGCAGGTCGTTGGACAGGTCACGGAACGCCGGGTTGGCGCGCAGTTTTTCGGTGAGGCGTTGGGTCCAGGTATTGAGCGTCGGGCCGTCGTTGCTCTTGAGCACATATTGGTACTGGGCGCGGCTGGGGCCGGAGCTTAAGTTGATGTCCTGCCCTGCGCGCAGGTACAGCACGATGCCCGGCACTTTCGCCAGTTTCGGACGGATGCGGTCGATGAACTGGCTGGCGGACACATCGCGGTCACCGCGGTCTTTCAGGGCGATCCAGAAGCGGCCGTTGGCGATGGTCTGGTTGCTGCCCGTCACGCCCACCGAGTGGGAAAACGCCTGCACCGCCGGGTCATCCTTGACGATTTCGGCCAGGGCCTTGTGCTTGGCCACCATGTCCGGGTACGACACATCCGCCGCCGCCTCGCTGGTGCCGAGGACAAAACCGGTGTCCTGCACCGGAAAGAAGCCCTTGGGGATAAACACGTAGCCGACCACAGCCAGGGCCAACGTCACGATAAAGATCGCGGCCATCGTGCGTTGATGGGCCAGGGCACGGCGCAGGTTGCGCGCATAACCGGCCAGCAGGCGTTCGCTGAAACCGGGTTTGTCGTGGGCCGCGTGGGTGGGCGCGCGCATGAACAGCGCGGCCAGGGTCGGTGCCAGCGTGAGGGAAACCACCACCGAAATCAGAATGGTCGAGGTCGCCGTCAGGGCAAACTCCTTGAACAACCGCCCGACCACGCCGCCCATGAACAGCAGCGGGATAAACGCCGCCACCAGGGAAAAGCTGATGGACACCACGGTAAAGCCAATCTCGCCGGCGCCCTTGATCGCCGCTTCGCGTTTGTCCAACCCGGCTTCAAGATGGCGATGGATGTTTTCCACCACCACGATCGCATCGTCCACCACAAAGCCCACGGCGATCACGATGGCCACCAGGGTCAGGTTGTTCAGGCTGAAGCCCATCAGGTACATCAGCGCAAAACTGGCCACCAGCGATACGCCGAGCACGCTGGACACAATCAGCGTCGCCGACAGCTGGCGCAGGAACAGCGCCATTACCGCCACCACCAACAGGATGGCGATCAGCAGGGTCACTTCCACTTCATGCAGCGAGGCGCGGATGGTCTTGGTGCGGTCGGTCAGCACGCTGACCTGCACCGAGGCCGGCAGCATGGCTTGCAGGCGCGGTAGCTCGGCTTGAATGCGGTCTACTGTCTCGACGATATTTGCGCCGGGCTGGCGCGAAATCACCAGGTTGACCCCAGGCGTGTCGCCAGACCAGGCCTGCACGTAGGCGTTTTCCGAACCATTGATAACTTTGGCGATATCCCGCAGTTGAACTGGCGCACCGTCCTTGTAGGACACGATCAACTGCGCGTAGTCCTCGGGATGAAACAGTTGGTCGTTGGTCGACAAGGTCGACACGCTGTTCTCGCCGTAGATCGCACCCTTGGCCAGGTTCAGGCTTGATTGCTGGATGGCCAGGCGGATGTCGGCCAGGGTCAGGCCAATTGCCGCGAGTTTGTCCGGCGAGGCCTGCACGCGGATCGCCGGGCGTTGCTGGCCGGTGATGTTGATTTGGCCAACGCCGTCGATCTGGCTGATCTGCCGGGCCAGCAGGGTTTCCACATAGTCACTCAGCTCGGTGCTGGGCATGCTGTTGGAACTGACGCTGAGGATCAGCACCGGGCTATCCGCCGGGTTGACCTTTTTCCAGGTCGGCAGGCTCGGCATATCGCTGGGCAACTTGCCGGAGGCGGTGTTGATCGCGGCCTGCACTTCTTGCGCGGCAGTGTCGATGCTCTTGTTGAGGGTGAATTGCAGGGTCAACAGGCTGGAGCCCAAGGCACTGCTGGAGGTCATCTGGGTCATGCCGGGGATGGCACTGAATTGCACCTCCAGCGGCGTGGCCACGGATGAGGCCATGGTGTCCGGGCTGGCGCCGGGCAGGGTAGCGGTCACCTGGATGGTCGGAAATTCGGCTTCCGGCAGTGGGGCGATGGCCAGGCGCGGGAAGGCAATCATCCCGAGCAGTACCAGGGCAAACGTCAGCAGCAGGGTTGCGACCGGGTGGTCGACGCACCAGGCCGATGGCGAACGGCTCATGGCTGCACCTTGGCATCGACGGTCTGGATCACTTGCGGCGGCTCCTTGAGCACCTCTACCTGGGAGCCGGCCTTGAGCCGCGACTGGCCGTCACTGACCAGCACGTCGCCGGCCTGCACGCCTTTGATAATGTTCAGGTCGCTGTCCTGGTAAGTCACTTGCACCGGTACCACGTCGACCTTGTCACCGTTGACCCGGTACACGAAGTGCGAGTCCAGGCCGCGTTGCACCACGGTCGGCGGCACCACCAGGGCATTTTTATCGAGGGCGGTCTGGATCTTGATGGTCACCAGTTGCCCCGGCCACAGGCGCTGCGAGGCGTTATTGAACTCGGCCTTGGCGCGCAGGGTACCGGTGGTGGAGCTGATCTGGTTGTCGATCAGGCTCAGGTGGCCTTCGCCGAGCAAGTCGCCGGTCTGGCCGTCGGTGTCGGCGCCCATATAGGCGTCGACGCTGGCCTGGGTCGGTGCTGCGATCAGGCCTTGCAGGGTGGGCAGCATCTGTTGCGGCAGGGAAAACTCGACGGCAATCGGGTCGATCTGGGTCACGGAGAACAGGCCCTGGGTGTCGGCGGTGCGCAGGAAGTTGCCTTCATCTACGGTGCGAATACCGACGCGGCCGCTCACCGGGGAGCGAATTTGGGTGTAGGAAAGCTGCACTTGTGCCGAATCGATGGCCGCTTGGTTACCTTGGGCGGTGGCCTTGAGCTGGTTGACCAGGGCTTGTTGCTGGTCATAGGTTTGCTTGGACACACCATCGTCGATGCTCAGCTCCTTGTAGCGCTTGAGGTTGACCAACGCTACCTGCAGCTGCGCCTGGCTCTCGCCCAGTTGGGCCTTGGCCTGGTCGAGGCTGGCGCGGATCGAGCGGTCATCGATGGTGGCCAGCAGGTCGCCGGCCTTGACCAGTTGACCTTCCTTGACCAGCAACTTGGTGAGAATGCCGTCGACTTGCGGGCGAATCACCACACTGTGCAACGACAACACCGAGCCGATCCCGCTGACAAACCGTGGAATGTCCTGCTGTGCCACGCTCACCACCCGTACCGGAATCGCGCTGGGCGCCGCCAGTTTGGTCTTGGCCGGGCGCGTCAAGGCCCAGGCTGCAACGGCCAGCACCACGAGGACGCCCACGATCAGGGCGGTTTTGCGTTGAATGTGCATGGGTGAGGCGCCAGGGCAAAGGTTGGAGGAGTGTGGGGTCTTTATAGCCTGCCAACCCGGTCAGCAAGGTGACTGCTAACTGACAGCGCTGTCAGCAAAGGTCGACCATTCGTACAAGCGGTGGTTAAAGATCCGAGGCGGGCAGGTATACTGCGCACCAGCGTGGCCCGCAAGCCGGCCCCGCGTCATTTTCTGCACGTTCCGGAGCTTCCATGACTTCCCCGACACAACCCCCTGTTGACGCGGCCGACCTCGTCGATCCGGCCGGCGCCGAAGGCGTTGAAAAAGCCGAGATCCCGGCGTTCAAGTTTCCCTTCAAACCGGGTGAGCTGGCCGGGGCCAAGAACGCCGCGCAGCCTTGGTACAAGAACGGCGCCAAGAACGGTCACACCAAGTCCCCGGGCATGGCCCCACCGGGCACCCGTCGCTCCATGGGTAAACGCTAAGAGTAAAGAGTTGCGAGTCGTGTTGGCTTTTTCCTACACGACCTGTTTATCTTTCTGATTGAAGGCCTACGGCCCTTTCTTGAAAGCTTGCACTCCCTCTGCCCAACCTCGATGGTTTTTACCGAGGCTGGGTTTAGTGAGGCTGGTCTTTCCGGAAAAGGACGCTTCCCGTGGCCCTGATACACCTCTGTGTAGCGCTTGCCCTGCTGCTTTCAGCGGATGCCGTGGCAGCCGCCGATCTACCGCGACGCGAAATCCGCTTCGCCGTTGCCGCGCAATTCCCCCCCTTCCAGAGCCGCAACCCGCAAGGGCAGTTGGTCGGCTTGCATATCGAGCTGGGAAACGCCCTGTGCCAACAGCTGAATGTACGGTGTACCTGGGTCGATCAGGTGCTGGTGGAAAACTTCCCCGCCCTTGAAGCCTGGCAATTCGACGCTATCATGGGCATGGCCCCGACCTCCGAGCGGCGACGACGGGTGAACTTCACCGATCACCTTTACCCGTTCACCACACGCTTGGTCGCGCGTAGATCCTCCGGCCTGATGCCGATCATGGGCTCGCTGAAAGGCAAGCGGGTGGGGGTGTTGCTGGGCAGCAATCGCGAAGCGTTTGCCCGCTCCATGTGGGCGCCCAAAGGCGTGATCATCAAGAGTTTCTGGCTCAACGACGAGCTGGTGCGCAGCCTGGTGGCCGGCGATATCGATGCGACCCTGCAGGGCACCCTGGAAATTCGCCGGGCGCTGCTCGACACCGAGCATGGCCAGGATTTCGACTTCCTGGGCCCCGCCGTTTCGGCCGAGTTGCTGGGCGATGGTACGGCGATTGCGTTGCGAAAATCCGACACGGCGCTACGCAAAGACCTCAACCGTGCCCTTGAAGAACTGATGCAAAACGGTGAATACCAACGGATCCTGGCGCCCTACCACCTGGACACACCGTGATGGCTAATTAATTGCGCGAAACATGAGCTGGATCGGTATTGGCTCTATCGGTGCGCATCTCCATTAGCCAGCGCAGCTCTGGGAGTGTGGCGGCATTGGCCGAGGATCTACGTCAGTTGGCGCAGGCATTCTGGGGGCGGCGGTAGGGGCAGAAAACCGTCCACGCTAATTTTGGGACTAATCCTACGATACAAACAGGCGAGTCGTAGTTGAGGACCGGTGAGTGCTTGTTAGAACGTTTGGCGCGTTCGGGCCGTAAATGATGCAGCCCGCATGTTCCACACTACTTTGGCACAGGACGGGTTTATGGCTACCACAAGACGACTGTTGGCGCTGGCAACGTTTTCTTCGATTTTATTCACAGGAACGGGCTGTGCTATTGCGCCCGCGCCCGAGGAATCGTGGGGTGAGATTCGCTTCGGGGTGGAGGCGGATGTCCCGCCCTTTGAATACCGCAATGCGCAAGGCGAACTTGTAGGCCTGGATATCGAGTTGGGTAACGCCCTGTGTGCCGAGCTGCACGCGCGTTGCGTGTGGGTCGAACAACCCTATGCGACCAATATTGCTGCGCTCCAGGCCGGAAGTTTCGACGCAATCATGCCAATGACCGCCACACCGGCGCGGCGCGAAACCGTTGATTTCACCCAAGACCTCTATGCCCTGCAAAGCCAACTGGTCGTGCCCAGGGGCGTGAATTTACTGCCCAACCCACAATCGCTTAAAGGCGAGCGCGTGGGCGTGCTTGCAGGCACCAGCCGGGAAGCCTTTGCCAAGGCACGCTGGGCTCCCGAGGGGGTGACGGTGCGTAGCTTCGGCCTGAATACCGAGTTGATCCGCAGTTTTCAGGCTGGGGAAATTGATGCGACCTTGCAAAACACCCTCGAGATCAGTGAAGCCTTATTGAGCACGCCTGAGGGCGTGGCATTTACGTTTGCCGGGCCCGCGATTGTCGATGAGATGTTGGGCGGTGGCGTCGCCATTGCGACGCGCAAGACCAACCCTGACTTGACCGCCGCGCTGAACGAGGCCTTGCAACGCTTGAAAGACAACGGCAAGTACGCGGCCATTACCGAGCCTTATCTGGGCGCCGCTCCGTCTGAGCCGGTGAAGATGGTCCATACGCCAGCAGCCGCGGCGGGTTTGCCATTTTCGGAAACCGTGCAAGTCGGCCAAACCCTCTACATCTCCGGTTTGTTGGGCCTGGATGCAAACGGTGAGCTGGTGCCCGGAGGCATTCGCGCCGAAACCGCGCAGATCGTCGAGACCCTGCGCGGCATTCTCAAGGCAAACGCTATCGGGATGGACCGGGTCGCCAAATGCACGGTGATTCTTGCCGACCTCAAGGACTTTGCGGCAATGAACCAAGTCTATGCCAGTGCGTTCCCGGCGGACCGCCTGCCCACCCGTACCACCATTGGCGCCAAGCTGTTAGCCGATGCACGGATCGAAGTCGAGTGCATGGCCAGCCTCTGAGCCAACGTGGCAGCCGTCAGCGCCTGCGCGCCTAAGCGGCGCGCAAGGAGATGAACGCATAGTTGGCCGGCACCTCGGTGGCAATCTGCGCCCCGGCGTCCAGCAGCTGTGCGGCGATGTCCAGGCCGGACACGTGGAACACCCATTCATTGGCCACGGCGGGTCGGTCCACCGCCCGCTCGATGGCCTGGGCAAACGCCGCCATGTCCGGCAAGTACGCGGTAAACCCATCGCCCTTGAGTGCTGTGGTGCGAATGCCAAGCAAGGCGCACACCGCCTCTTTGGTCTGCACGTCGTCACGGTCGGCCTGGCGCGAACGCTGGATCAACGCCGCCAGCTCCGGGTCTGCCAACTCGCCACCGACGATCAGCGCCGGCCCCTGTTCCCAGGATTCCGGCGGGCAATCCTTGGCCGCAGGGTTCAGGGGGATATGCGGGTTGATCTCCATCGGATAAATCCGGCACACCAACGGGCGGCGTTCATAGATGCGGCACAGGTTGTCTTCGTCAAGATTCCGGCAGCGCCCGACGTTGTAGGCGGCAAAGGTGATGGCCACGAATGCCTCGGTGTTGCCGCTGGGCACCACCACCGAACGCCGTTCGGCATGTTCACGTTGCTGTTGGGGCAGGCCCAGGCCATTGCCAAGGAAACCTTCGATCAGCACGATGACGTTACCGCCGTCCGCCGCCCACATACGGGCTTCGGCGAGGGTCAGGGGCACGTGATGATCGGTGCAGCATTTGCCGCAGCCGACGCAGGAAAAATGGGTGTTCATGGCGGATCTGTCACCAGGCAAGGTCAGAGGGCACGCAAGAACGGTGACGGGTTTTTACCTCTTTCCACCGTTCAGGCTCTCTGGAAGCAAGTTATGCGCCAGCGCCTGTCAGCCCTGCGGGACTACATCGCGCAGCACAAAGGCCATGCCGGCACTTTCATACAGTTGCCGGGCGCGCAGGTTGCTTTCGCGCACCTTCAGGTCGACATAGGGCTCGCCGCGCTGCTTGAACACATGAAAGGTATGCAGTAACAGCGCTCGGCCCAGCCCCTGGCCCTGGGCGCAGGGGTGGATGGAGAGGTTCTTGATAAAAGCGCTGGTCCAGCATTGGGCCACGCCGAGAATACCCTCGGCGTTGCTGGCCACCAGGCACAGCGTGGGGTCGAATTCGGCATCGGTGATGAACTGCTGCTGCCAGGTGTCCAGGGCGGGGACGCGGCCCCCGCCCTGGTCCTGGGTCATGCGCAATATCGCGTGAACCGCCGGGGCGAGGTCGTCACGGTAATGATCCAACACCGTTCCCGCCGGCCATTGCGGGGCGGGCAGGCTGCCCGTGAGGTTGCGACGCAGCAGTTGGTAATACTCTGTCACCAATTACAGACCCTTTTGCGCGACGGTCTGGGCGGCCACCACCAGGCACTTGGTCAGCTCTGGGGATGAGAACTTGGTCAGCACCGCGTCGGCGCCCGCCAGGCGGGCTTTTTCGCTGTTCATCGCACTGTCCAGCGAGGTGTGCAACAACACGTAAAGCTGCTGGAAATCTGGGGTTTCACGCAGGGTGCGGGTGAGGGCATAGCCGTCCATTTCCGACATTTCGATGTCGGACACCACCACGTTGATCTGCTCCACCGTGCCTTGCAGCTCCAGCAGCACATCAATGGCTTCCTTGGCACTGCGCGCGGTGTGGCAGGTCAGGCCGAGGTTACGCAGGGTGTGCACCGACTGCTGCAGGGCCACCTGGCTGTCGTCTACCACCAGAATCCGCGCATTGCCCAGCACCTCGGCCTCTTCCATGGTCAGGTCGGTGGGCGCGGCTTCAATCGGCGCCGGCGCGATGCCGTGGATGACTTTTTCGATATCCAGCACCTGCACCAGGCCACCTTCCACCTGGGTAACCCCGGTGATGAAGGCGCGGTTGCCGCCGGAGCCGTAAGGCGGTGGGCGAATATCGGTGGTCAGGCAATGCACGATCTTGCTCACCGCCTGCACGTGCAGGCCTTGCTTGGAGCGGCTCACGTCGGTGACGATCAGGCAGCCGCCGTCCGGGTCGGCCAAGGGCATTTCGCCCAGGGCACGGCTCAGGTCGATCACCGCCAGCGAATTACCGCGCAGGGTGGCGATGCCTTTGACGTGGGGGTGGGACTCCGGCAGCTTGGTCAGCGGCGGGCAGGGGATGATTTCGCTGACTTTCAGCAGGTTGATCGCCATCAGCTTGCCGCTACGCAAGGTAAAGAGCAGAAGCGAGAGTGAGTCTGCGCGGGCTTTGGTGGTGGACATAAAAACCTTCTGTGAATCAGGGATGACGATCTATGGAAGGTTATCGACTTGGCGGGTCCAGGCTTTAACTGATTTTGTATCGAGCTGAGTCAATGTGGGAGAGCGCAAGCCCTCTCCCACAGGGGATGATGATCAGCCTTTCCACACCTGCGGGTTTACCAGGTCCTGTGGACGCTGGCCGAGCAAGGCACTGCGCAGGTTCTCCAGGGCACGGTTGGCCATGGCTTCACGGGTTTCATGCGTCGCCGAGCCGATATGCGGCAGGGTCACGGCATTGCTCAGTTGGAACAGCGGCGACTCGGCCAGCGGCTCCTGCTCATACACATCCAGCCCGGCACCACGGATTTTCTGGGTTTGCAGGGCTTCGATCAGGGCTGGCTCATCGACCACCGGGCCCCGGGAAATATTGATCAGGATTGCGCTGGACTTCATCAGCCCCAGTTCGCGCGTGCTGATCAGGTGGCGGGTCTTGTCGCTGAGCGGTACTACCAGACACACGAAATCCGCCTCGGCCAGCAGTTGGTCCAAGCTGCGGAACTGTGCCCCCAGCTCTTGCTCAAGTTCAACCTTGCGGCTGTTGCCGCTGTAGAGAATTGGCATGTTGAACCCCAGGCGCCCACGCCGGGCCACGGCCGCGCCGATATTGCCCATGCCGACGATACCCAGGGTTTTGCGATGCACATCGCAACCGAACAACGGCGCGCCGACGCTGGCTTTCCACTGGCCGGCCTTGGTCCAGGCGTCCAGCTCCGCCACGCGGCGCGCGCTGCTCATCAGCAGGGCGAAGGCCAGGTCGGCGGTGCTTTCGGTGAGGACGTCGGGGGTATTGGTGAGCATGATGCCGCGCTCGTTGAAGTACGCTACGTCGTAGTTGTCGTAGCCCACTGAGACGCTGGAGACCACCTCCAGCTTGCTCGCACCTTGCAACTGTTCGCGGCCAAGCTTGCGGCCTACGCCGATGAGGCCGTGGGCGTGGGGCAGGGCTTCATTGAACTGCGCGTTGATGTCGCCCAGCTTGGGGTTGGGCGCGATCACGTCGAAATCCTGTTGCAGGCGTTCGATCATTGCCGGGGTGACGCGGCTGAAGGCGAGGACGGTCTTTTTCATGGCAGGCGGGCTCGGCGACGACGGGAGAATGGTAAGCACGCTAACATTCCTGCCGGCAATTGTCAGGGCACCGCTGAACCAATGTGGGAGGGGGCTTGCCCCCGATGGCAGTGGATCAGCCAGTACCTCTGGCGACTGACACACCGCTATCGGGGGCAAGCCCCCTCCCACATTTGATCCATATTGCCTGTTGGAAATCAGTTCGCCAGGCGAGCCCCACTGAGGCTGCCACTCAACTCATACGCCACCAGTTCCGCCTGATGCGCCGCCAGAATCTCCGGCAACGAGCCGCGCAAATATTCCACCCAGGTCTTGATCTTCGCATCCAGATACTGGCGCGATGGGTAGATGGCGTACAGGTTCAGCTCCTGGGAACGGTAGTTGGGCATCACCCGCACCAGGGTGCCGTTGCGCAGGCCTTCGATGGCAGCGTACACCGGCAGCAAGCCGACGCCCATGCCACTGGTGATCGCGGTCTTCATCGCATCCGCCGAATTCACCAGGAACGGCGACGTATTAATCGCCACACTTTCCTGGCCTTCCGGCCCATTGAACGTCCACTTGTCCAACTGGATCACCGGGCTCACCAGGCGCAAACACGCATGGTTGAGCAAGTCATGCGGCCGTTGCGCACACCCCTTGGCTTTCACGTAATCCGGCGATGCACACGCAATGCTGTAAGTGATGCCCAGCCGCTGCGACACAAACCCCGAGTCCGGCAGTTCACTGGCCAGCACGATGGACACGTCGTAGCCCTCGTCGAGCAGGTCCGGCACGCGGTTGGCCAGGGTCAGGTCGAAGGTGACGTCTGGATGGGTGCGGCGGTAGCGGGCGATGGCGTCGATGACGAAATGCTGGCCGATGCCGGTCATGGTGTGCACTTTCAACTGCCCGGCGGGGCGCGCGTGGGCGTCACTGGCTTCGGCCTCGGCCTCTTCGACGTAAGCCAGGATCTGCTCACAGCGCAGCAGGTAGCGTTTACCCGCCTCGGTGAGGGCAATGCGTCGGGTGGTGCGGTTGAGCAAACGGGTTTGCAGATGGGCCTCCAGGTTGGAGACCGCGCGCGAGACGTTGGCAGTGGTGGTGTCCAGTTGCACGGCGGCGGCGGTGAAGCTGCCAGCTTCGGCCACGCAACTGAAGGCGCGCATGTTTTGCAAAGTGTCCATGGAGTGTTCTCAGGGGAGATAACAAATTGTGACAGAAAGTTACGCCGTCCAGTGATCCCTACCAACGGATTATCGCTTGAACGGTAACAAAGATTCACAGGAATGCCAGCTTATCGCCATTCATGCCGCCGCCTAGAATTGCGCCACCTACCGTGCATCACCATCTCAGGAATTCGCAGCAGTGCCGCGTCGCATCAGCAGAGAGCTGAAAACTCTCATCAACCGAGAGCTGAAGGCTCTCAGTGTCTGCGCTTTAACGTTAGCAATCAGCGGCTGCATCGGAACCGGAGGAATCGCCCCCCAAGGCCAGGCCCTCAACGCCAATACCCTGGCCACCGACGAAGCGATCCAGAGCGCCACCCAGGACGCCCACTGGCCCACCGCGCAATGGTGGCAGGCCTATGGCGACCCGCAGCTCAACCGTTGGGTCGACCTCGCCACCCAAAGCAGCCCGAGCATGGCCATCGCCGCCGCGCGAGTGCGTGAAGCCCGCGCGATGGCCGGGATTGCCGAGTCGGCGGAGTCGTTGCAGATCAACAGCGACACCACCCTCAAACGCCACAACTGGCCCAAGGATCAGTTCTACGGCCCGGGCGAATTGAGCGGTGCCACCACCTGGGACAACAACTCGTCCCTGGGCCTGAGCTATGCCCTCGACCTGTGGGGCCGCGAAAGTAATGCCAGCGAGCGGGCCGTCGACCTGGCGCACATGAGCGCTGCCGAAGCGCGACAGGCCCAGCTTGAGCTGCAGAACAACGTGGTGCGCGCCTATATCCAGCTGTCGTTGCAGTACGCCAACCGCGATATCGTCGCGGCGACCCTGGCCCAGCAACAGCAGATTCTCGACCTGGCCAACAAGCGCCTGAACGCCGGGATCGGTACGCACTTCGACGTGAGCCAGGCCGAGACCCCGCTGCCGGAAACCCATCGCCAACTGGATGCCCTGGACGAAGAAATCGCCCTGAGCCGCAACCAGCTTGCTGCTTTAGCGGGCAAAGGCCCTGGGGCGGGCGCGCAATTGCAACGCCCGACATTATCCCTGGCCGCGCCGCTGAAACTGCCGTCCAGCCTGCCCGCGCAATTGCTCGGCCAGCGCCCGGACGTGGTTGCCAGCCGCTGGCAAGTGGCGGCCCAGGCCCGTGGCATCGATGTGGCCCATGCCGGGTTCTATCCCAACGTCGACCTGGTCGGCAGCCTTGGCTATATGGCCACCGGCGGCGGCATGCTGGAGTTTCTCGCCGGCAAGAAATTCAACTACAACGTCGGCCCGGCGATCACCTTGCCGATCTTCGACGGCGGACGCTTGCGCGCCGAGCTGGGTGAGGCCAGCGCCGACTATGACATCGCCGTGGCCAAGTACAACCAGACCCTGGTCAACGCGCTCAAGGGCATCAGCGACCAGTTGATCCGCCGCGAGTCCATGGACAAGCAAGCGGGTTTTGCCGCGCAGTCGGTGGCCTCGGCGCGGAAAACCTATGACATCGCGATGATCGCCTACCAGCGCGGCCTCACCGATTACCTCAACGTGCTGAACGCCCAGACCTTGCTGTTCCGCCAGCAACAAGTCGAGCAACAGGTACAGGCCGCACGCCTGAGTGCCCATGCCGAACTGGTCACCGCCCTGGGCGGCGGCCTCGACGCCGGCAAAGACGCACCGCAACACGCCAAGACCCTCCCGAGCAAGACCCCGGCGGCGCTGGCCGTGTTCGATCACTGAGTAGGATTCGATGACTCCCTTGCCTGCACCGCTGCGCTGGCTGCATTCCCTTGAGTGGCGCCGTGGTTTTTTCGACTGGGCACGCAGCGATGGCGTGACCTGGGTGTATATCTTCAAAGTGCTGATCGCCGCATTCCTTACCCTTTGGCTGGCGATGCGCCTGGAGTTGCCGCAACCGCGCACGGCGATGATCACTGTGTTTATCGTGATGCAACCGCAGAGCGGCCAAGTGTTCGCCAAGAGCTTCTATCGCTTCCTCGGCACCCTGGCGGGGTCGGCGGTAATGGTGTTGCTGATCGCGTTGTTTGCGCAGAACACCGAGTTGTTCCTTGGCGCGCTGGCGATTTGGGTCGGCATCTGCACTGCCGGCGCCACGCGCAATCGCAACTTTCGCGCCTATGGGTTTGTGCTGGCCGGCTACACGGCGGCGATGGTCGGCCTGCCGGCGCTGGCCCACCCGGACGGCGCGTTTATGGCGGCGGTGTGGCGAGTACTGGAAATCTCCCTGGGGATTTTGTGTTCCACCCTGGTCAGCGCCGCGATCCTGCCGCAAACCAGCAGCGCCGCGATGCGCAATGCGCTGTACCAGCGGTTTGGCGTGTTCGCGCTGTTCGTCACCGATGGCCTGCGTGGGCGCAGCCAGCGTGAGGGGTTTGAAGCCAGCAACGTGCGCTTTATCGCCGAAGCCGTGGGCCTGGAAGGGCTGCGCAGCGTCACCGTGTTCGAAGACCCGCATATGCGCCGGCGCAACGGCCGGCTCAGTCGCCTCAACAGCGAGTTCATGAGCGTCACCACGCGCTTCAACGCCTTGCACCAGTTGCTCGAACGCTTGCGCACCGATGCGGCTGACCATGTGGTGGTCGCCATCAAGCCCGGCCTGCAAGACCTCGCTGAAGTGCTGGATGGTTTCTCTGGCCGCGCCCTTACCAGCCCCGACGCCGCGCGCCTGGTCAACCAATTGAGTGCCTACAAGGACGCCCTGCCCGCCAAGGTGCGCAGCCTGCGCGCGAGCTTCCAGGAGGGCAACCCAAGCGAAGCCGAGCAGCTGGATTTCCACACGGCCTACGAGTTGCTTTACCGCTTTGTCGACGACCTGCACAACTACGCGCAGACCCACGCCTCTCTGGCCGACCACAGCCATGCACGCGAACAGTGGGACGAAACCTTTATCCCCAAGACCAACTGGCTGGCCTGCGCCGCCTCGGGCATTCGCGCGTCGTTCATCCTGATTGCGCTGGGCAGTTACTGGGTGGCCACCGCCTGGCCCAGCGGCGCCACCATGACCCTGATCGCCGCCGCGACGGTCGGCCTGTCCGCCGCCACGCCCAACCCCAAGCGTATGGCGTTCCAGATGGCTTGCGGCACTTTGATCGGCGCGTTGGTGGGCTTCGTGGAAATGTTTTTCATCTTCCCGTGGATCGACGGTTTCCCACTGCTCTGCGTGATGCTCGCGCCGGTGATCGTGCTCGGCGCGTTCCTCGCTTCACGCCCGCAATACGCCGGAGTGGGCCTGGGCTTGCTGATCTTTTTCAGCACCGGCTCGGTGCCGGACAACCTCACGGTCTACAACCCCTACACATTTATTAACGACTACATCGCCATGGTTATCGGCATGCTGGTGTGCGCGGCGGCGGGGGCGATCATCCTGCCGCCCAACAGCCGCTGGTTGTGGCGCCGCCTGGAGCAGGACCTGCGCGAGCAAGTGGTGTATGCGATCAGCGGCAAGCTCAAGGGCCTGGCGTCGAGTTTCGAAAGCCGCACCCGCGACCTGCTGCACCAGGCCTACGGCCTTGCGGTTGGCCAGCCGCAGGTGCAACGCGACTTGCTGCGCTGGATGTTTGTGGTGCTGGAAGTCGGCCACGCGATCATCGAGCTGCGTAAGGAACAGGCGATTTTGCCGGTGCACCCGGCGTATGCCGAGTCCCAGCCGTGGCGCCAGGCGATCCGCGTGATGGGGCGTTCGCTGGTGCGGCTGTTCCTGCAACCCAGCGCGAGCAACCTGGAGCGTGGCTTGATCGCCGTCGACCACGCGATCAGCCGCGTGCAGGCCACCGACGAACCCTTCGCCCCGCACTTCGACACCTCGGCGCTGCGCCGGGTGAAGAGCTACCTGCACTTTATCCGCACCTCGTTGCTGGACCCGCAATCGCCACTGGCGGCCCTCAAAGGAGCCCCGCATGCCTCGTGAAATCGCGTTCCACGGCATTTATATGCCAACCATGACCCTGATGTTTTTGATCGCTGCGGGGCTGGCCTGGGCGCTGGATCGCTTTCTGGCCGGGTTCGACCTGTACCGTTTTTTCTGGCACCCGGCGTTGCTGCGCCTGAGCCTGTTCGTTTGCCTGTTCGGCGCCCTGGCGCTGACCGTCTACCGTTGAGAATGCCCCGATGAAAAAGTTTTTCAGCCTGCTCGCGACCTTGCTGGTACTGGCGTTGGCCATCTGGATCGGCCGCACGTTGTGGGTGCACTACATGGAAACCCCATGGACCCGCGACGGTCGGGTGCGCGCCGATATCATCAACGTGGCCGCCGACGTGACCGGTGAAGTCGTCGACGTGCCGGTGCGCGACAACCAATTGGTGAAGAAGGGCGACCTGCTGATGCAGATCGACCCCGAGCACTACCGCATCGCGGTCAAGCAAGCGCAGTCTCTGGTTGCGTCGCGCAAAGCCACTTGGGAGATGCGTAAGGTCAACGCCCACCGCCGTGCCGACCTCGATGCCCTGGTGATCTCCAAGGAAAACCGCGACGACGCGAGCAACATCGCCGATTCGGCCCTGGCCGACTACCAGCACGCACAGGCGCAACTGGAAGCGGCTGAACTCAACCTGAAACGCACCCAAGTGCTGGCGGCGGTGGACGGCTACGTCACCAACCTCAACGTGCACCGTGGCGACTACGCGCGCATCGGCGAAGCCAAGATGGCCGTGGTGGATATGCATTCATTCTGGGTCTATGGCTTCTTCGAAGAAACCAAGTTGCCCCACGTGAAAGTCGGCGACACAGCCGATATGCAGCTCATGAGCGGCGAGACCCTCAAAGGCCACGTGGAAAGCATCTCGCGCGGCATCTACGACCGCGACAACCCGGAGAGCCGCGAGTTGATCGCCGATGTGAACCCGACCTTCAACTGGGTACGCCTGGCCCAGCGCGTGCCGGTGCGGATTCACATTGATGAAGTACCGGAGGGCGTGCTGCTGGCAGCGGGGATCACCTGCACGGTGATCGTCAACCCAACACTGAACTGAAATGGGGCAGGGGGCTTGCCCCCGATGAGGGAGTGTCAGCGACTGCATCAGTCACTGACCCACCGCTATCGGGGGCAAGCCCCCTCCCACATTTTGACCGTGTTAAGCCTTGATGAAGGTTTCATGCAAGTGGCGCCACAACAGCGCGCCGCTGGCCTGCTTCTCGAACACCACCGTGGCGCGGCGATCGGTCCGCGTGCCGCTGTCATCGATCTGATGCTCACGGTAGGTCACCGTAGCCCCTCGCGCATGTCGATCGATTCCGGCCATTTCACTCAGGGTGATCTTCAACCCCGGGCGCATGCCGCCCAGGCGGGTAAACAGCGCATTGACCCCGGCCGCATTGACCCGCGTGCCGGTGGCAGGGGCGACCATGCTGAACTCGGGGGAGAAGCGCGCGAGCAGGTTTTGCAGTGTGCCCTCGGGGGCAACGCCGGCAAACCACTGTTCAATCTCGACATGGGTCTGGATGACTTCGTCGAAGAAGTCGCTGTAGTCGATCATTTATAAACTCCCGTGCAAACCAAAGCGTTTCTTCAACACTTTTTCCAATAAGCCTTTGGGCAGCAAGGCCGCCATTAACGGCAGCGCTCGACTGCCATTGCCGGCGCGCAATAACCGCGGCGGTGTCGGTTGCTGTGCGGCGTGCAGCACCTGGGCGGCAAATTGCCTGGCCGGTGTCGGCTTGTCCTGGGAGGCTTGGCTGCGCGCGCGGATGGCCTCGCGCAGCGGCCACCACGGCGATTTTTCGTTGATCAGCAATTCGGCCTGGGCCCCGGCGTTTTTTGCGAAGCTGGTATCGATAGCTCCCGGTTGCACTTCCATCACCCGCACGCCAAACGGCGCCAGCTCCATGCGCAGGGCATCGCTCAAGGCATGCACGGCAGCTTTGGAGGCGCAGTAGGCGCCGGCAAACGGCGTGACCAATACCCCGGAAACGCTGCCGATGTTCACCACCAGCCCTTTACCACGGCGCAGGGCCGGAAACAGCGCCTGGGTGACGCCGACAATCGAGAACACATTGGTTTCGAATTGGCGCTGCATGGCCTCGGTGCCGCCGTCGAGCAACGGGCCCATGGCGCCGTAGCCGGCATTGTTGATCAGCACATCCAGCTCGCCCCATTGTTCGGCCAGGTGTTGCAAGGCGGCGCCATCGTTCACATCAAGCTGTACCGCGTTGAAGCCAGCGGCAGTGAGGGCGGCCACGTCGGCTTCCCCCCGGGCGCTGGCCCATACCTCATAACCGGCCGCTTTGAAGGCGTCGGCCAAGGCGCGGCCGATGCCGCTGGAGCAACCGGTGATCAGTACGTTGGGCATGGATCAGTCCTTTGTCAGTCCGAGAAACTGCCTTGCAGGTGCTCGGCGCGAAATTCCAGGGTCTGCGGGCGGTACCCGGGGCGCAGGGGCGGGGTCGGCAGGCAATCTTCCCAGGTAGCGGCGGCCTGCAGTTCGCCGGGGCCGCGATAGCGCGGGGCGGCGTAGACGTTGTCGGCCAGGTTGACCGTGTCGCCCGGCGCGTAGGCGGCGACGCGCCAGCGCAGCTCGGTGAGGGGCACGTCGTTGCCGTTGTTCAGGGTCAGTTTCAGCGGGCGGTCGGCCGGGCACTCCTGCGGTGCGTAGCTGATGCGCAATTCCAGGCGGGCCAGTTGTGAGGCTTCGCGATTGTCCAGCCAGACTACCCAAACGGCCACAAAACCAAGGCCCACGGCGGCGGCCAGCGAAACCGGCAGGGCTTTGGCGGGGTAGCGCAGCAGCAGGATCAGCCAGGTGATGATCAGTAGAACGCCGAAGAACATGGAGACCGCCTCGAGTAGGGAACGAGTATCCTAACGTAAGCGTAGGTGGGATTGGGTAGCTTGAGTGCTGTGGTGGCCGGGCGGGCCTCATCGGGGGCAAGCCCCCTCCCACCTTTGACTGTGTTCACAAATCAAAATGTGGGAGGGGGCTTGCCCCCGATGAGGCCTTCACAGCCACCACAGGCCCCAAGAAAAAGCCCCCTCCCACATTTGAGTGTGTTCACAACTCCTGTGTGGGAGGGGGCTTGCCCCCGATGAGGCCTTCACAGTCACCATAGGCCCCAAGAAAAAGCCCCCTCCCACATTTGAGTGTGTTCACAACTCCAGTGTGGGAGGGGGCTTGCTCCCGATGAGGCCTTCACAGTCACCATAGGCCCCAACAAAAAGCCCCCACCCAACCCACTGCGGATAGGGGACACAATGGGCTGGATGAGGGCTTCTTGTACGACTGTTTTACTGCGCGATAGTTTTCACCGACACGCCACGTTCAACCGGCGTCGAGCGACCGTAGATATCTTCGAACCGCTCGATATCGTCTTCGCCCAGGTAGCTGCCCGATTGCACTTCGATGATCTCCAACGGGATCTTGCCCGGGTTACGCAGGCGGTGCACCGAGGCGATCGGGATGTAGGTGGACTGGTTCTCGCAGAGCAGGAACACGTTTTCGTCACAGGTGACTTCGGCGGTGCCGCTGACCACGATCCAATGCTCCGCGCGGTGGTGGTGCATCTGCAGCGACAGGCACGCGCCCGGCTTGACCGAGATGTGCTTGACCTGGAAGCGCCCACCCATGTCCACCGAGTCGTACGAGCCCCACGGGCGATAGACTTCGCAGTGGTTCTGGGTTTCGCTGCGGCCCTGGTCGTTGAGGGTGTTGACCATCTGCTTGACGCCCTGGACCTTGTCCTTGTGGGCAATCATCATCGCGTCCTTGGTTTCCACCACCACGATGTTGTCCAGGCCGATCACCGAGACCAGCTTGCCGTTGCCGTGGATCATGCAGTTGCGGCTGTCCTGGATCACCACGTCGCCTTTGCTGACGTTACCGTTGACGTCTTTATCGTTGACCGCCCACAGCGACGCCCAGCAACCCACGTCGCTCCAGCCGGCACTCAGCGGCACCACGCAGGCGCGTTGGGTTTTTTCCATCACCGCGTAGTCGATGGAGTTGTCCGGGCAGCAGGCAAAGGTGGCTTCGTCGAAGGTCACGGTGTCGGCGTCCTGCTCGCTGCGTTCCAGGGTCAGCAGGCAAGTGTCGTAGATGTCCGGATCGTGTTTTTTCAGCTCTTCGAGGAAGCGGCTGGCGCGGAACAGGAACATGCCGCTGTTCCAGAAATAACCGCCGCTTTTGACGAACTCGACGGCGCGTTTTTCGTTGGGTTTTTCCACGAACTGCTCAACGCGGCTCACGCCTTCCGGCAGCAGCGAATCGTTGGTGGACTTGATGTAGCCGTAGCCGGTTTCCGGGCGGGTTGCCGGTACGCCGAACAGCACCATCTCGCCACGCTCGGCGGCCACGGTGGCCAGGGCCAGGGCGCGTTGCAGGGCTTTCTGGTCGTCGATCACGTGGTCGGCGGGCAGCACCAGCATCAACTCATCACGGCCTTCGTTGACCAGCATCATCGCGGTCAGGGCCACGGCCGGCGCGGTGTTGCGGCCGAACGGTTCCATCAGGACGCGCTGGCATTCGAGCTTACGCGCGCTCAGTTGCTCGTTGACGATGAAGCGGTGTTCCTTGTTGCAGACCACGATCGGGGTGTCCATGCCTTCGAACACCAGGCGCTCCAGGGTTTGCTGGAACAGCGTGTGCTCGCCGGTCAGGGCCAGGAATTGTTTCGGGAACTGTTTACGGGAAAGCGGCCAAAGACGTGAGCCGCTACCACCGGAAAGGATTACTGGGATCATGTGTTTCTCCTTGAATCAATTTGGGTCAGAGCCTGTGGGAGCGGGCTTGCTCGCGAAGGCATCACCTCGGTGTAGCTGACAGACCGAGTCGTTAGCATCGCGGGCAAGCCCGGCTCCTACAGGGGGAGCGTCAATTTCAAAAGCTAATCAGCGGGTCGACACCGGGCGTTTCACCCAGACTGGCGACAAGCTCGAACCCGAGCCGGTGACATACAGCACCGCCGCTTCACCACGTTCCAACGCAACCGGCTTCACATCGCCGACTTTCTTGTCACCGTCATACAACGCCAGGCTCACCTTCACCGGGTTGATTTCACGCTCGCCACGGCCTTTGGCGGCCACCGACTTGACCACGTCGGTCTTGCCGTCGGCGGTTTTCAGGGTCAGGGCCTTGTCGCTGAGGTTCTGCACGCGTACCAGGGATTTCTGCTTGTTCTTGAACGGCGGCTCTTCGATCAACTGCGGTTGGCCGCTGCTGTTGTTGACCAGGGTGTAGTAGTGGTCGGCGGCAAGCTTGACCGGTACGGTCTGGCTGCCAATCTTGGCGCTGTAATCACCGCCTGGCATGAAGCTGAAGTCACTGCTGGCCAGTGGCGCAACGTCGCTGAGGTTGGTGGCACCGACGGTGGCGCTGACTTCCTGGTTGCTGGCGTTGTAGACACGCACGAAGCTGGAGCCTTTTGGCGCGGTTGGGCCGTAGAGCGCGGCGTCGCCACCGGCGAAGGCGGACATCGATACGATGCTAAGGCCGGCAGCGATGGCCAGGGTTTTAGCGAGACGACGAGGAGTTGTAGTGAAAGTCATGTGAGTTACCTCTCTTTCAGTTTTGCGCCCGGTCGGGCGTCTCGGATTTTTGATTTTTAACTGGGGTGTTGATTGCCATGTTTTGTTGGCGCGAACCGGCTTGTTTAAGCTGCGCAACCCACTGCGGGTCGGCGTCACCGATTTCGTTGTTTACGGGCAGATAACGTTCAGGAAACTCCCAGATCAGCACCTGTGGCGGGCTATTCTTGAAGTCATCACTTTTCAGGTAGCTGAGCATCGGCAGGATCGGGCCGTGACCATCCTCGGAGTAGTTGATGACGTCGCTGCCCAGGGCTTGTTTGAGGGCGCCGACGAAGTTCCAGTTGGGGTTGGCGCTGTAGCTGGTGCCGACCAGGGCCACTGGGGTTTCGCTGTCGGTGAACAGCGCGTCGTCACCACCGGCTTCGGCCAGGTGCGTAACGCGTTTTTCCAACGGCTCTTTAGGCGGCATCAGGTTTTCAAACAGCGGGTCCAGCGGCAGGAACAAACGCAGGTCGCCTTTATGCGGCTCGGTTTTTTCGGCCTCGGTAATAAAGCGCTGTGGCTCGCCGTGGAGCGGCGTCTTGGCGGCAATGGTGTTGGCCAACTGCTTGGCCGCAACTTCGGCGCCATCCGGGGTCCAGTGGGTGTCGGTGCGCAGGAACACTTGCTTGCCGCCCAACTTGGCCTGTTGCAGCGGGCCAAGCAGGTCCGGGGCAATGATCTTGTCGGCCGCCACACGAGCGTGGAAGTCCTGGTACAGGTTGGCGTGGATGCTCGCTGGTTTCACTTCACCCAGGTGTTCCGGGTACAGGCGCACCTTGGCCGGCACGATCGCCATCACCAACTGGATGCCTTGGGCCTTGAGCTTCTGGCGCACGCCTTCGACCAGCGCGTAGTTGCCTTGCAGGTTCTGGTCTTCGTTGACGGCGGGGTTGAACTCCTCGTCGCTGTACAACCAGTGATCGCGGCCCAGCACTACGCCAGGGCGGCCTTCATTGAACAGCTTGTAATCCAGCGCCGCCCACAGGTTGGTGCCCAGGCGCTTGATCGGGAACTCGTCGTCGTAATGGGTCTCGACGGCTTTGGTCCAGCGGCCATTCAGCACGGTGGCATCGGCATTGGTGCTGAAGCCCATGAAGCTGCGCAGCGACCAGGCGCCCAGGGCCAGCAGCACCACCATGAACAGGCTGATATAGAGCACGCGTAATGAACGGGTCATGGTCGGCTCCCTCAGAATTGGAAGTAAAGGAACGGCGAGAAACTCTGCGCCGACAGTTTCAGAATCGACGCCACGAACAGCAGCAGCACCGCAGCGCGCATGGCGTAGCGTGGCCAGTCAGCGGTCCAGTAGGCCGGTTGCACGGCCGCGTCCTGGCCAACCGTGAAGCCTGGCTGGTGGATGCTGCCGGGGTTGTCGCCCGGTACGGCCTTGATCAGGCTCGGGTCGGTCGCCTTGGTTTTTTCCGCAGGGCGGTTGGTGTAGAAGTCGCGCAGGCCAAAGAACGCCAGGGTTGCGTACGCCACCACCAGGGTCGCCACTTGCAGGCCGGTGAGGTTGGCGCGGTTGAGTTCCGACAGCGACCACTCGCCAAAGCTGAACATGGCGCCGTACATACGGCCGGCGACGTGCAGGTTTTCGGCACGGAAGATCACCCAGCCCATCACCACCAGCAGGAAGGTGAAGGCCCAACGCACCGGGTTGAAGCTGCGCGGCGAGGTGTTGAGGCCGATGGCTTTCTCGATCGCCAGCCACATGCCGTGCCAGGCACCCCAGACGATGTAGGTGATGTTCGCGCCGTGCCACAGGCCACCGAGCAGCATGGTCAGGAACAGGTTGCGGTAGGTGGTCAGCGTGCCTTTACGGTTGCCGCCCAGGGTGATGTACAGGTAGTCACGCAGCCAGGTGGACAGGCTGATGTGCCAGCGCCGCCAGAACTCGGTGATCGACTGGCTGATGTACGGCTGCTTGAAGTTTTCCATGAAGCGGAAACCCATCATCAAGCCCAGGCCGATGGCCATGTCGCTGTAGCCGGAGAAGTCGAAATACAACTGCGCGGTGTAGGCCAATGCGCCGAGCCAAGCATCGCCGGTGGTCGGGTTTTGCAGAGCGAAGCAATGGTCGGCCACCACCGCGAGGGTGTCGGCGATAAACACCTTCTTGATGAAACCCTGCATGAACCGCGTGCAGCCCTCGGAGAATTTATCCAGGGTGTGGGTGCGGTTGTTGAACTGGTCGGCCAGGTCACGAAAACGCAACACCGGGCCGGCAATCAGGTGCGGGAAGATCGCCACGAACGCCGCAAAGTCGATCAGGTTGCGGGTCGCAGGGGTATCACCGCGATACACGTCGATGATGTAGCTGATGGACTCGAAGATGTAGAACGAGATCC